>DEHY01000036.1 GCA_002352185.1 Competibacteraceae bacterium UBA2788 | reverse complement strand
ATAATACACCGCCTTTTTTATCGACCCAATGCGCCAGTTCATATAAACCCTGAGCGAACGGAATCTGAGCGCTGAACCCCAGGCTGTTCTGCAACAGGCCCGGATCGCCCAATGAATGCCGAATATCGCCAATTCTCGCGCTGGCGTACTCTGCCGGCGGCGTGTTCGGAAACAGTTCCTGGTAGATCGCCAGCACCTGATTCAGGGAAACCGCGCTTCCTGTACAGGCATTGTAGCGACCGCTGATAACGCCTGCCTTGGTCAAGGCCGTACCATTGGCGTGCGCCACATCCCGAACCGAGATGAAATCCCGCGTTTGCTCGCCATCGCCATGAACGATCACGGGTAGGCCGTTTCGGAATCGGTCGGTAAAGATGGACAGGACGCCTGAGTACGGCGAACCGGGATCCTGGCGCGGTCCGTAGACATTGAAATAGCGCAGACATACCGCCTCCAGCCCATAACTGGCTGCGTAGCCCAGCAACATCACCTCGGCGGCCAATTTGGCGGCGGCGTAAGGTGATTGGGGTTGTGGGGGATCCAATTCCCGGTTAGGTAACGCTGCGGTCGCACCGTACACGGCGGCTGATGAGGCGAACACCAGACGCTTACAGTCAAATTCGAGACACAGCCGGGCGATGCTATCGGCGGCAGCCAGATTGATACGGTAGTTAAGGGCCGGTTCGTGGAAACTTTCCGGAACGCTGACCAGCGCGGCAAGATGCAACACCCCAACGAAGCGATGCCGCTGAAACAGGGCGCGCATTGCGATTTCATCGCCAGCGTCGGTGTTCACCCACTCGAAATCGGGTGACGCCCGCGCCGCGACCAGATTTTCCAGCCGCCCGGTTCGAAGATTGTCGACGCCGACTACTCGCACACCTTGCTTGAGCAACCATTCGACCGAATGACTGCCGATGAAACCGGCAGCGCCGGTGACCAGAAATGTTTGCATTATGGGTTACTCTCCACAGCCGTGACTGTCAACCATTGGATGCTTGCCGGACCGGCGCTGTTTACAATAATGACTTTACCGAAGATCGCACACATCGTGACCCTACCTGCTCACCGGTTTCATTGGAGTTTTCTGACGCTGCGCTATTGGCCCATCTGGCTGGGACTGGGGCTGATGCAGATCATGGCTGCGCTGCCGTTTCGTTGGCAACTGGCTATCGGTGGGCAAACGGGCCGCTGGATCAGCCGGATTGCCCGCCGCCGTCGGCGCATCGCCGCAACCAATCTGGCGTTGTGCTTCCCGGAACTGACGTTGGATCAACGAACCGTGTTGTTGGAGGATCACTTTGCCGCATTAGGCATCGGCCTGTTTGAAACCGCCATGGCCTGGTGGGCGTCCGATAAAAAGCTGCGCGGATTGGCGCGGGTCGAAGGCGCCGAACATCTGCAACAGGCAATGGATCGCGGCAAGGGCGTAATCCTGTTGACCGGGCACTTCACCACGCTGGAACTGGGCGCCCGCTTCATCACCTGGCAGCAGCCGTTTCATGCCATGTACCGGTCCCACAAGAATCCGCTGTATGAAGCCGTGATGCGCCGCGAACGCGAACGCCGCTCCCGCTTGCCGCCGCTGGCCCACGAGGATCTGCGTGGCCTGCTGCGCGCTTTCAAAAAAGGACGTGCGGTCTGGTACGCCCCCGATCAGAATCATGGCATCCGCAACAGTATATTTGTCCCCTTCTTCGGAATACCGACCTGCACCCTCACAGCCACATCCCGGCTGGCATCGTTAAGCGGGGCAGCGGTGGTTCCCTATTTCCCCCGTCGCCTGGCGGGAAATGCCGGTTACGAGATCGTCATTTTGCCCGCGCTCGATCATTTTCCGAGTGGCGACATGGCCGCCGATACCCGGCGCATTAACGAACTGCTGGAATGCCAGATCCGCCAGGCGCCTGAGCAATATCTTTGGGTTCATCGCCGCTTCAAAACCCGTCCACCGGGCAGTCCAAGCGTTTACCCTCTCTGAATCCAGGTTCCTTTATATGCTTTACTGCGCCGATCTACCCGCCGATCCCGCCATTCGCCGCATTCTGCTCATCAAATGGAGCGCCATGGGAGACGTGATTATCGCCACTGCGCTGTTTGAAGACATTGCCCGGGCGTTTCCGGATCGGGAAATTCATCTCGATACTCAGCCAGGCTGGCAGACTCTGTTCGGGTCCGATCCCCGGTTTCAGCACATTCTCGCCGTGGACTGGCGCGACCGCCGGCAACGGCTTCGCCAGATGGCGACATGGCTGCGGCAAGTGCGGGCGGGAAATTACGATCTGGTGATCGATTTGCAGTGCAACGACCGCTCGCGCTTGCTGCTAAGCCTGCTGTGGTTGAGCGGTCAGCGCATCCGTTACCGCCTCGGCAATCGCCGCCAGATTCCCTATAACATTGCGCCGGGCGAGCTGCCCAAACCATCGCATACTCTCTTGCGCAGTCGCGCCGCGTTGCAGGCCGGCGGTATTCCAGCAACCACGCCTCGCCCCGTTCTACATATTCCTGAACGCAACCGCACACGCGCCGACGACTTCATCAAATACCACGGGTTATCATTCAGCAGTTACGCCGTTTTTCTGCCCGGTTGCAACGCCAGCGGCCATCTGAAACGCTGGGGCGCCGACCGCTACGCTGCGCTGGCCAACCGGCTGCATCGGGAAGGTCTGGAGCGGATCGTGTTGATCGGCGGCCCGGATGAAGTAGACGAGTGCCAGCGTATCGCTCAGCAGTGCGGGGCTTGGCTGGTGAATCTGTGCGGGCAGACCGAGATTCTCGATATTCCCCCGCTGTGCGATCCGGCCCGTTTCATCGTCGCCAATGACACCGGAACCGCGCATTTAGCCGCTGCTGCGACTACGCCGATGACGGTACTCTGCGGCCCCACCGATCCGCGCCGGGTCAAACCGCTGGGCGACAACGTGACGGCGCTGCAGGCCGATCTGCCCTGCATCAATTGTTATCGCAAGACCTGCTCGCACCACAGTTGCATGGCGATGCTGACGCCGCCGCTGGTTTTGCAACATCTGCGAAAAACGGCCTGGAAGCAGGCGTGATTCAGGGTTTATCCGCCGATTCGGGTTGATATTCGCTCGGCAGCGGCGGCGCGTCATCCGGCAGCAGCCGGGTTCCGTACTTGGCAAATTGATGGTGTTCGTACAGCTTGGCGTATTTGAGGAAAACATAGAAGGCTGCGATCACCGAATTGATCAATCCGGCCCAACCGTTCATGAAGTTACGCTTGAACAGGTAGCTGCGGATGAAAAACAGCGGTGGGTAGAACAGCATGATCAGAGGGATACCCCAGCGTTGCTTTTTGAGTTTGTCCGCCACCAGTCCGGTCGAGTAGGCGTTGATTTTCTCGACCTTGGTGTGAATATCGGTCTCGCCATAGTGGTACAACGGCGCTTTGAGCCGGGCGATAGCGCCTTGCACCTTGGGCGCGGCGTGGATCGGCGTATCATCAATATCACCTCCGCGTTTATCGAACAGCCGCAGGTAATGATTCATCCGGGTTGCCGGGTTATACATGCGCCAGAACATTTGCTCCTGGCGCGGGATTTCGTAGCCGACCGCAGTCGGCGCACGTTCCAGCAATCGGCGAATTTCGGTCTGGAGATCGGGCGATAACGCCTCATCGGCGTCCAGCAGCAACACCCAGTCGTGGGTGGTCGCCGCCAGCGCCATCCGCTTCTGCGGGCCGTATCCCATGAACTCGTGCTGAGTAATGCGCGCGCCGTAACGCTGGCCGATGACCAGCGTATCGTCGGTGCTGAAGGAATCCAGCATGACGATTTCATCGGCCCATTTGACGCTCTCCAGACAGGCCGTCAAGGTGCGACCATTGTTATAGGTGGTGATGAACACCGAAAGCTGGGTTCGGTCGGTCATGAATCACGCCTGTTCTCAATAGGATTTTCATTTAGAGTATGCATCACATCGGCCTTCAATAGCGTGCCCAATTTTGTATGGCAATTTAATTTCAATCCTCTACATGATTTCATCAGCCCACATCATCGGCGGCGGGGCGCTCGGCGGAGCTGAGTTGTTCTATGTCCGGTTGATCCATGCGTTGCAGGCGCGACAGCAGCGGGTGCTGTCCATCAATATTCCGGGTGGTCAAGTGTCAGCCCGGCTGCAAGCGGATGTTGCTCAAATCCATGTGCCGATGCGCGGAATCTGGGATTTGCCGTCGCGCTGGCGGATCAGCGCAATTGTGCGNNCATGTCGCCCGACTCGGTGGCTATTATGACCTCAAAGGCTATCGGCACGCTCATGCCTGGGTCGGCAATACCAAGGGTATTTGCGACTATCTGATCAACAACGGATTACCCGCAACGCGGATCGCTCACATCGGCAACTTTGTTGATCTCCCAGCCGCCAGTTCACCGGAACTGCTGGCGGAGCAGCGGCGGCGGTTGCATATTCCCGAAGAGGCGCTGATCCTGGTCGCGGTGGGCCGCTTGCACCCGGTCAAGGGTTTCGAGGATCTGCTGGCCGCCCTGTCCACGCTCGGTTCCACGCTTGATCACCGACCGCTGTATCTGGTTATCGCGGGCGACGGTCCCTTAAACGCCAGGCTTCGCAATTACGCCGATCAGATCAGCGTCGGCGAGCGGGTGCGTTGGGTCGGCTGGCAACTCGATCCCCATCCCTACTACGAACTGGCCGACCTGTTCGTCTGCCCATCGCGCCATGAAACCTTGGGCAACGTGATCCTGGAAGCCTGGGCGCATGGCCGTGCGGTGTTATCCACCCAGACCGCCGGCGCTGCGGAACTGGTTGCTCAGGGTGAAGACGCCTGGCTGGTTCCACCCCAGCAGCCGCAGGCGCTGGCCGATGGCATTCGCCGACTCCTGACGGACGAACCGCTGCGGCAGCGGCTGGCGGCCAATGGCCGGGCAAAAGCGGAGAGCCATTACAGCCAGCAGCACATCGTCAACGCCTATCTGGAATTGTATCAGCGGCTGCTGGCGGAGTAGCGAAATAGCTTAATCCTCCCAGACAGGCGAACAGGTAACAGGCGAAATACCGGGATGTGTAACTAAAGCTCAATAACCCGGCGGTCATAATAGCCAGCGCCGCCGCCAGCACCACCCCGGCGCGCTGGCGATCCCCGGCAGACAGCCGCCGCCACGCCCACGCCAGCCGCCCCAATACGGCGCCGATCAGCGCTAACAGCGCGCCTAAACCGAGCAAACCGGTTTCGTACCAGGCGTCCATCAAAAAATTATGCAAGTGCTTGACCTGTATCCGGTTGCCGTTGATCTCAAAATTGAGCACCTGTTTGGCTTGGAACCCATTGCCGATGCCCACGCCCAGCCACGGTCGGGCGGGCGGATGCGCCAGCGCCTGCCGCCACAGAATAGTGCGTCCGGTAGTGAAGGCATCCAGCGGATGTTCCGGATCCATTTCCGCCTTGCGGAACGGCCCGGTATTGGCAACGACGCCCAGCGCGAGCACCAGCGCCGGCAGCAGCGCGATCCAGCGCAGGCGCCAGCCCAGCGCGGCCCAGCAGAATACCGCCAGCCCCGCGCTGAGACCGAGTAGCGCCGCCCGCCCTTCGGCCAGCACGATATAGCCCAGGCTGGCAGCGATCACCCCGGCCATTGCTCCATAGCGCCAGTGACTCCGTTCCTGCCGCCAAATCCAGCCCAGCATGAACGGCAACAGAAAGGGCAGATTGTCTTCCTGGAGTTGAGTGCTGGGATCAAACGGCTGACCGGACCCGCCGAGGACATAGTAGGGCAGCAACGCATATAAGCCTGCCAGCGTGATCCCGCCAAAGAGCGCCATGGCGTTCAGCAGGCGGTCGATCTGGACGGGAGACTCCTGTAGCGCCGCCTGCATCAGCAGCAAGGTCAGGCTGTGCATGAGGAACATCCCCCAGGCTCTGAGCGCTCCCGCCGGTTCCATCGCGCCGGGGATGCCCAGCAGAAACGCACTCAGCAGGATCAGATACAGCAGCGCGGTCATGCGATCCAGCCGTTCCCGACGACTCCACAGGCTAAGCAATCCCCACAGCGCATAAACGCCGGCGGCCATATTGAATAGAGCGCGGCCACCAAGCTGGGTCAGCGGCAACACCACCGGCAACAACCACCCCCGCCGGAAAAAGGCATCCTGAATCTTGTTATGGAACGTAGTGAATTTCATCGCGCCGACAGCCGCATCAAGGTTTCGAGGACATGGGGAAGCGTGATCGCCGCCATGCCCAGCGCGCCGGGCGGCGGCGTGACCGGGCAGATAAAGCGGGAATGGGTCAGCGGCGCCGATCCGCCGAACAGGCCAATAGCGGGCACTTGCAACGCCGCCGCCATGTTCAGCACCCCGGTATCATTGCCAATGTAGGCGCGGCAACGGGCCAGCAGCGCCGCCGTTTGTTCCAGCGGCAGCGCCACCGCATCCGCCGCTGCGCCGCCGCCCTCGTTGATCCGGCTGAAAATGCTATCGGCCAGCGCCCGTTCCGCCGGTCCGCCCACAATGAAAATCGAGCCTGCCCGTTGGCGGTGCAGCGCCAGCGCCAGTTCCGCGAACCGCGTTGCGCCCCACTGTTTCCAAGGTTCGCTGCTGCCGACGCCCAGCGCAATCCACGGCGCGGGCCAGGCTGCAAACCGTTTGGCGACCGCCTGCCCGGCGGCGGCATCCACGGTCAATCGGGGTTCCGGTTCAGTGCGGGGGATTTCCAGCAGATTCAGCAGCGCATCCGCCCGGAGGATGGGATGGGCGTGGCGCAGGCCGGTGGGCAAACGCACCGGCGCCGTCAGCAGTAGCGATTGCAGGCCGATTCCATAGCCGATCCGCTCCGGGACGCCGGCCAGCCGCGCCGCCAGCGCATAGCGGGCGCTGCCATGCAGAAACCACACCCGCTGATACGATTCCCGCCGCAGCCGCGCCGCCAGCCGCAGCAAACCAAGCGCTCCCGCGTGGCGACCGGGTTCGCGCTCCAGCCACACTACCTGTTTGACGCAAGGATCAGCGCACAACAACCGATCCGCCTGCGAGCGCGGTTTGGTCAAAATATCTACCCGACCTTCAACCGTCGTCGCAGCGATGGCATGGATATGAGGCAGATGCCAGACCATATCGCCAATGCCGGGCAATGGCTGCACGATCAGGGTTCGCCCCGATGGCGCGAGTCTCACGCGAGATTCCTCGGTGCTTGATGCAGGGATTCGTACAACGCCAGCGTCTCGTCCAGCATCCGTTGCAGCGGAAAAATCGGTTCCGACGGCACTGGCGGCGCAGCAGTCAGCAGTGCGATCACCCGCGCCGTCAGCGCATCCGGATCGTTAAATGGCGCCAGACCGGCGGGATAGATTCGCGCCAGAACTTCGCCGACGCCGCCATGATCGTAGCCGATCACCGGCGTGCCCAGGCTCAATGCCTCCAGCACCGTGCGTCCAAAAGATTCAGGCTGCGCCGACAGCGACAGCACCAGCGCAGACACCGCGTAAATCTCGCGCATGTCGCTGCGGTGCCCGGTGAACAAAATCACTTCGTTCAACCCTTTCGCCTGCACCATGCGCCGGAGTTGATCGGCATAACGCTGGCGGTGCGGTTCAACCCCGCCGACGATCAACCCGCGCACCGATGAGCCGTGCATCCGCAGCCGGGCGATCAGATTGATGAAATCCTCGTGGCCCTTGAGCCGACTCAGGCGTCCCGGCAGAGTCAATACGGGCGCGTCCCGCAATTGTGGATAGCGCTGATGCCAATTCGCCAGCCACTCGGCGGAAGGGCGATAGTTATACGGGAACGCCGCCGGATCTACGCCGCGCTGAATCACCTGAATCCGTGTCGTCGGCAGTTCGGGATAATGGCGTTGCAGATACTCGCGCACCGTCTCGGACACTGCGATCACCCGCTCGCTGCGGGTCATAATCGCGCTATAGCGGGAAATCGAATACAGCCCGTGGACTGTGGTGATAAAGCGGGGTCGAGTTACCGGATTCATGCCCCGCCAGGCCAGCCAGCCGATCCAGGCCGGCAGCCGCGAACGGGCATGGAGGATGTGGATGCGCTGCTCGGTGAGCCAGCGCCGCAGCGGCCACACCCAGCGCAGCGTCAGCGGCGATTTGACGCCCAGCGGCCAGGCGAGATGCTCGCTGCCGTCGCGCAACAGTTCCGGCGCCAGCCGCCCATCCGCAGAGATCACCATGGAACGGTGGCCGCGCCGAACCAGTTCCCGCGCTACCTCCAGCGTACCGCGCTCCACCCCGCCGCCATTCAAGGCCGGCAGCAGTTGCGCCACACTCAGGCGAACCATCGCTCGACGATCCGGCGGGCGCAGCGCTCCGCCTCGTTGAAGGGTTGCGCCGGACGGCGAAGCTGCCGATTCCTCTGCCAGTCGGTGAATAAAGTCACCCAACCGTCGTCGGCCAAGCGATCCAGTCCCCGACTGATGCGGCTGACGTGTTGTTGCGGCGCCGCCAATACGCCCACTGCCGCCCCGGCGCTCAGCGCTTCGTAGACCATGGACACGCTGTCGGCGCTCACCCACGCCTGTCCGGCGCGGGCCAGTTGAGCCGGCAGCCAGTCCGGGCCGGTTTGGGCAACGGGCACTACGGTCAACTTGGGGCTGGAAACACCAGCCAGGGCTTCCAGAAAACTTGAAGGAGTGCGGCGCGAGGTCGTTAAGGTCCAATGTATCGCGGGATCGGCAGTAGTAATCGCGGCGATCTGCCGGCATACATTGGCGTCATTCCAACCGAAATGCGCGGAGGGGCCGCCGATCAGAATGAGTCCCTGATCGGGGTTTAGCGTAGCGGAAGGGAGAATGCGGTTCAGCGCCCCGCGAGTGGCAAGCACGTTCGGACGGATTGGCGGCGCGTCATGCTCCGGGATCAGACACAGATCGAACAGGCGCAAGGGCAAGCTGGGACGCATCAGCACGATAATTCGACCGCCGCAGGCGCAGCGGGCGGCCAGCAAGGAAAGATGGGTGCGATGACCGGCGCCAATCAACAGGTCGGGCGCGGGCAGCGCGCCTGCCTCCGGCCATCGCCGACAGAGCAGCGTGCTGAGCGCCGTCGGCCACGGCAGCGGCGCCAGCGTAACGCAGTTGACGGGCCGCAACGCGGCCAGCGCGTTGATCAAGCCGTGACTTTGACTGTCATGACCCGCCTTGCCATCGCTCAACCGCCAGACGACCAGCGGCATCATCAGCGAGAGCAGCCTGCGTCTAATCTGTTGATCAATCGACTAAACTGTACTCAGCGCCGCAGTAGGGGCACTTGGCCTTGCCGGTGGTTTCGATGGGCAGATAAACCTTGGGATGGGAACACCACAGCATCATGCCCGGCATCGGGCAGGACAGCGGCAAATCATCGCGGCTGACTTCGTAGCGGTTCTGGGCGTTGGGCATGGCGAGAGCGGTGGCGACGGCGGCCATGGAAGAATTCTCCTGATAGTGGTTATGCAACAGCGGTCGAGGTCAAGCCAGGGTCAGCCATTCGGGATAGGCTTCGCGGCGGCCATGCACCTGATCGAAATACATCGCTTGCAAGCGCTGGGTGATCGGGCCGCGCCGACCCGCGCCAATGGCGCGACCGTCCACTTCGCGGATCGGCGTCACCTCGGCGGCGGTGCCGGTGAAGAAGGCTTCGTCGGCAATGTACACCTCGTCGCGGGTGATGCGCTTTTCCTTGACGGGAAGGCCGAGATCGGCGGCGAAACGGATGATGGTGTCGCGGGTGATGCCTTCCAAAGCCGAGGTCAAATCCGGCGTATAAATCACTCCGTCGCGGATGATAAAGACATTTTCGCCGCTGCCCTCGGCGACATAGCCTTCGGTATCCAGCAGCAGGGCTTCGTCGTAGCCGTCGCGCAGGGCTTCCTGCAACGCCAGCATCGAATTCATGTAATTGCCGTTGGCCTTGGCTTTACACAGGGTGACGTTGACGTGGTGGCGGCTGAACGAGGAGGTGCGGATGCGGATGCCGCGCTCCAGATTCTCCGCGCCCAGGTACGCGCCCCATTCCCAGGCGGCGACGATGACGTGAACCTTGAGGTTGTCGGCGCGCAGTCCCATGCCCTCGGAGCCGTAGAAGCACATCGGGCGCAAGTAGGCGCTGGCGAGATGGTTGGCGCTGACGGCCTGCCGGCAGGCCTGGTTGATCACATCCTTGCCGTAGGGCATCGGCATCCCGACGATGTGGGCGGAGCGGAACAGCCGGTCGGTATGAGCCTGGAGCCGGAAAATCGCGGCGCCCCGGTCGGTGGCGTAAGCGCGAACGCCCTCGAATACGCCCATGCCATAGTGCAGGGTGTGAGTCAGCACGTGGGTATTGGCTTCGCGCCAGGGCGCCAGCTCGCCGTCGTACCAGATCACACCGTCACGGTCAGCCATCGACATTGCAAAATCTCCTCTCATTATGTGTGTTCAATGGCCGAGTCGCCTTCCATCAGTTGTCGCCAGACCCGGATCACGCTCGCGCGCTCCTCGCGTGCCTGGTCCGCCGGAATTTGCGCCGGCTGCTCTTGCAGCGTGAGCCGATGAATGCGCCGGCGCAGCCCCCGATAGGCGTGGCGCAACCGGGCGGCATTGGCAATAGACAACACAGCAAAGCGTTCCAGCCCGTCAATCTGCCGGATATTGTCGGTGAAAATCAGTAAATCCGGGTAGCGATGAGCGTTCGCCAGGATTTGGTATTGCACCATAAATTCAATATCGGCGATACCGCCCCGACCCTGCTTGAGGTCGAAGACCTTGGCCGTGCTGGCGTCCAGTTCTGCGCGCATCCGCTCGCGCATCGCGCAAACGTCCTGTCGCAGCGTTGCCGGATCGCGTTCGCGTTGCAACACCTCGCGGCGAATGGTTTGAAACCGCTCGGCGAGCAGCGCCGGCCCCGCGACGACGCGCGCCCGCGCCAGCGCCTGATGTTCCCAGGTCCAGGCTTGATGCTGCTGATACTCGGCGAACGCCTCGAAAGAACTGACCAGCAATCCGGCGCGACCGCTGGGGCGCAACCGGGTATCCACTTCGTAGAGATCGCCTGCGCCGGTGCGGGTGGTCAGCCAGTAGATTATGCGCTGCACCAGCTTGGCGAAGAACGTGGCGTTGTCAATCGGGCGCGGGCCGGCGGTGAAGGGCTGTTCCCCGGCGCTGTCATGCAGAAACACCAGATCCAGATCGGAACCGTAGTTGAGTTCGATCCCGCCCAGCTTGCCGTAAGCGACGATGGCGAACCCTGCCTGCCGCAGCGCTCCGTCCACCACGCAGCACGGGGGGCCGAATTTGGGCAGCACATCGTTCCAGGCCAGTTCCAGCACTTTGCGCAGCAGGGTTTCGGCGATCCCGGTCAGATGGTCGCTGACGATCATCAGCGGCATCGCGCCGCTGACATCGGCAGCGGCGACCCGCAGCACTTGCGCCTGCTTGAAGTAGCGCAGGGCGTTCAGCCATTCCTCGGCGTCATTCGCCGGCGCTCGCGCCAACTGCCGATCCAGTTCCGTTTCCAGTTGTTGGCGATCCAGCGGCGCATACAGGAGCGCGGGATTCAGCAGATCGTCGAGCAGCAGCGGAAACCGGGCCAGATGCGTGCCGATCCAGCCGCTGGCGGCGCACAGCTTGACCAGATGCGCCAAGGCATAGGGATGATCGGCCAGCAACGCCAGATACACCGAGCGACGGGCCACCGCTTCCAGCAGGTTGAGAATGCGATCCAGAGTCACCGTTGGCTGCGGCGCGGCGGCAACGGCCCGCAGCGCCTGCGGCAACAAGGCGTCCAGCCGTTCGCGTCCACGCGACTCCATGGTTCGATAGCTAAAGCCGGCTTTCAGCGCCCGCAAGCGATTCCAGGCGTGCGCGGGTTCCTCGAAACCGTGTTCGGTCAATAAGCGCTGGGCCATGTCCTCGCCCGGATCGCCCCGCCATAACTCCGCCAGCGCATTGCCGTCCGAGTCGCTATTAGCCGCCGCCGCGCCGCCGAACACCTGGGCAAACTGCTGACTGACCGCTTCGGTATGCCGCGTCAGTTCCAGGCCGAATGCGTTCCAGTCGGGATAGTTCATGGACAAGGCCAGCCGCAGTTTTGCCGACTCGTCTTCCGGTAAATTGTGCGTCTGCTGATCCGCCCACGCCTGCAAGCGATTTTCGACCCGGCGCAGAAATGTATACGCCTGCTTGAGGCTGCTGACCGCCCGGTCCGGCAATCGTCCACTGGCGGCGAGATGATCCAGCACCCGCAGAATGCTGCGTTCCCGCAAGGCGGGATCGCGCCCGCCGTAAATAAGCTGGAACACCTGGCCGATGAATTCGATCTCGCGGATGCCGCCCGGCCCCAGTTTGATGTTGCGCCGCCTTCCCTTGCGCTCGACATCCTGGGCGATCAGGGTTTTCATCCCGCGCAGCGCCTCGAAGGCGCCGTAATCCAGATAGCGGCGATATACGAACGGACGCAAATCCTCCAGCAGGCGCTCACCGGCTTCGCGGTCGCCCGCGATGCAGCGCGCCTTGATCATGGCGTAGCGCTCCCAGTCGCGGCCATGGTTCTGGTAGTAGTCCTCGAAGGCGGCGAAGGAAATCGCCAGCGGCCCGGAATCGCCGAACGGGCGCAAGCGCATATCCACCCGGAATACGAAACCGTCGGCGGTCGGCTCGGACAGGGTTTTGATCAGGCGCTGACCGAGCCGGCGGAAAAATTCCTCGTTGCTGACGACCTTCGCACCGTGGGTCTGGCCCTGGCGCGGATAGGCGAAAATCAGGTCAATATCCGAAGAGAAGTTGAGTTCGCGCCCGCCCAGCTTGCCCATGCCCAGCACCACCAGCCGTTGCGGCCGGCCTTCGGCGTCGCGCGGCGCGCCGAAACGCCGGCATTGCCAGGCATGCAGCCGATCCAGCGCGCCGCTGACGGCGACCTCCGCCAGATCGGACAGATCGCCCAGCGTTTCCTCCAGCGCGGCCAGTCCGGCCAAATCGCGCCAAGCGATGCGGATCATTTCCCGGCGGCGGAACCGGCGCAGCGCCGCCGCCAGCAGCGTTTCATCGGTGGCGCTGGCGACCTGCCGATCCAGCCGCACGGCATACGCTCCCGGCGCGAAGGGAACCGCCAGATCGTCGCCGGCCAGCAAATCCGCCAGCAGCGCCGGTTCGCGGATGCAGGCGCGGGCCACAAATTCGCTGCCCGCCCAAACGGTGATGAGTTGCGCCAGCATCGGGCCGGTGGGCAACGTAACGCCCGCTGCCGACGCTGCTGCGTCAAAGCTTTCCCGGTATTGGGAAAGCTCCCGGCGCAGCGGCTCCGGCAGCCGGTTCAGACCTGTTTCAAACTCAGTCATTCCCGGTACGCCCCGGCGATGACGGCACTTACTGTTGCGCCGGTTCTTCAGCGCCGCCCTCCGGCGCCAGCGGCGCTTCTTCCTCCGGGCTGGCGCTCTCGCCCGCCGCCGGCAGCGGGATTTCCTTGTCGTTCACGAAGAGCTTGCCGCCTTCAAAGCGCGCCGTGGACTTGTACTGATCGCCTTCCAGCCGCAGGAAACCGGCAGCCGTAACGCCTTCGATCTGCTGCGCGGCCTGCCCCTCGGTCAAGTGGTTCAATTCCGTTTCAAGCAGCGCCCTGGACACCGTGAAATCAGCCAGTCCTTTTTCCAGCATAGCCAGCAGTCCCATTGGATTTCGCATCGAATTCATCATGTCGAAATCCTGGAAGTTCAATACCAGCTTGCCCTGCCATGCGCCCTCGCTCAGCTTGGCTTGGGTGTCGAGCGTGAATTCCGGTTTGCCGATCAGCAAGGCTTTAATCAGTTTCAGCAGATCATCCATCGCTTGCGGATCGTCGGGCTTGCCGGCCAGCTTTTGTTGCCACTGCTGCAATTGCAGCACGGTAGCGCCATCCAGATTGCGCAGCGCCAGCCGCAGACTGCCGCTGCCACTCCGGTTCTCTGCGCTGACTTGGTCAGCCTTGATGACCAAGTCAGCGGCTATCTGTTGGGCGCCTTGCGGGCTTTCTGTGGTAGCGATGGTCAGGTTGGTGGCGACGACTGGGGTGTCGGTCGCCTGTGCCTGGACGCGCAGCTCGCCGATTCTGAAACTGGTTTCGCCAAACATCAGGTTAAAGATGCCCTTGCGCTGGTTCACGTCCAGGCTCAGGTTGCTGAGCTTGACCGTATCGCCGCCGCTGGCCGGCTGCCCTTCGCCGGCGGTGGGTTTGCCGGTCAGGTCCAGATTGGCGACCGTCATCCTGCCCCGCACCGCCGCACCGCGTGGCGCAACCTGAAACTGGCCTTGCAGACCGGCGAAATTCAGGCTTTGCAGATCGCTGACATTGCTCAAAGTCAGCGGCGGCATTTTGATCAGCGTATCGCTGGCGCCATCGAAGCTGACTTGCGAGATTGCCACTATCGGTTCCTGTCCACCGTACAGCTTCGCCAGTTCGCGGGTCCAGGCGCTGCTGTCCGGATCCAGCGTGGCGCGCACCACCGCCCCGCCCCAGTTCATCGGCACCTCTGGCGCATTCCAACCGGCCAGCGGCAGCGGGCCGTGGTAAATATTCTGCCGGATGGAGAACGAGGGATCAGTCTCCTTGGACGCACTGCCTTCCGGCAGCGCGAACTGGACACGGGTCACGGAGCGGGACGAGAGCAGCCCGCGCTCGTAACTAACTGTGGTGAATTTGATGTTGGGATTTTTCGAGCCTTCGGCGAGCGCATCCTGATACCAGCGCTCCGCCTGCATCCCCGACCAGTACGCCACGCCTGTAAAACCCGCTGCGGCCAGCGCCAGAATCACCACCACTCCAGCCAGTTTTTTCATCTGTTTTCCCTCATTGTGCCAATCGCAGCATTATTTCATAAACCGCCCACAAAAAAGCCCCGCCGAAGCGGGGCTTTTTCTTTCCGACAGGCGAGGCTTACATCATGCCATCCATGCCGCCCATGCCGCCCATGCCGCCACCCATGCCGCCACCCATGCCGCCGCCGGCTTCCTTCTTGGGCAGTTCGGCGACCATGCACTCGGTGGTGATCAGCAGCGCGGCCACGGAGGCAGCATTCTGCAAGGCGTAACGGGTCACCTTGGTCGGGTCCAGGATCCCCATCGCGACCATGTCGCCATATTCGCCGGTAGCGGCGTTGTAACCATAATTGCCGCTGTTCTCCAGAATCTTGTTCAGGATCACCGAAGGCTCTTCGCCCGCATTGGCGACGATCTGGCGCATCGGCTCTTCCATGGCGCGCAACGCGATGGAAATGCCGACATCCTGATCGCTGTTGCTGCCCTTCAGATCCTTGATCGCTTGCAGGGCGCGGATCAGCGCCACGCCGCCGCCGGCGACCACGCCTTCTTCAACTGCGGCGCGGGTGGCATGCAGCGCATCTTCGACGCGGGCCTTCTTTTCCTTCATCTCAATCTCGGTCGCGGCGCCCACCTTGATCACCGCCACGCCGCCGGCCAGCTTGGCGACGCGCTCCTGCAACTTCTCCTTGTCGTAGTCGGAAGTGGCTTCCTCGATCTGGCGGCGAATCTGATCGACCCGACCCTTGATCTCGTCAGCCTTGCCGGCGCCGTCAATGAGGGTGGTGTTTTCCTTGCCGACCACGACCTTGCGGGCGGTGCCCAGATCAGCCAGAGTGGTTTTCTCCAGGCTCAGGCCGACTTCCTCGGAAATCACCTGGCCGCCGGTCAGAATGGCGATGTCCTGCAACATGGCCTTGCGGCGGTCGCCGAAGCCCGGCGCCTTGACGGCGGCCACTTTGACGATGCCGCGAATGGTGTTGACCACCAAAGTCGCCAGCGCCTCGCCTTCGACATCCTCGGCGACGATCAGCAACGGCTTGCTGGCCTTGGCCACGCTTTCCAGCACCGGCAGCAGATCGCGGATACCGGAGATCTTCTTATCGTACAGCAGGATCAGCGGGTTTTCCAGCTCCGCCGTCATGTTCTGCTGGTTGTTGAGGAAGTAGGGCGAGATGTAGCCGCGATCAAACTGCATGCCTTCGACCACATCCAGTTCATTATCCAGGCCCTTGCCTTCCTCGACCGTAATCACGCCTTCCTTGCCGACTTTCTTCATCGCATTGGCGATGATTTCGCCGATGGCTTCATCCGCATTGGCGGAAATGGTGCCAACCTGAGCAATGGCCTTGTCGTCGGTGCAAGGCTTGGACAGGGTGCGCAGTTGCTCGACGGTGGCGGTCACGGCCTTATCAATGCCGCGCTTCAGGTCCATGGGGTTCATGCCGGCGGCGATGGCCTTCATCCCTTCGCGGACGATGGCCTGAGCCAGCACGGTGGCGGTGGTGGTGCCGTCGCCGGCCACGTCGGAGGTTTTGGACGCGACTTCCTTGACCATCTGCGCGCCCATGTTCTCGAACTTGTCCTCCAGTTCGATTTCCTTGGCGACCGACACGCCGTCCTTGGTGACGGTGGGAGCGCCGAAGGCCTTGTCCAGCAGGACATTACGGCCACGCGGACCCAAAGTCACCTTAACGGCGTTGGCCAGGACATTGATGCCGCGCACCATGCGCGAACGGGCATCATCACCGAACTTGACGTCTTTTGCTGCCATTTGGGGAATTCCTCTAACTCTTTATTGAAAACTGCGGGGAATGAAAAGCCGGATGAAGGAGGGGCCTACTTCTCGATAACCGCCATGATCTCGTCTTCACGCATGATGATCAGCTCTTCGCCGTCCACCTTGACTTCGCTGCCCGAATACTTGCCGAACAGAATGTGATCGCCGGCCTTGACATCCAAAGGCCGCACATCGCCGTTGTCGAGCAGCTTGCCGCGACCGACGGCGATGACGGTGCCGCGCGACGGTTTCTCGGCAGCGGCGCCCGGCAACACGATGCCGCCCGGACTCCTGGTTTCTTCCTCAACACGTTTGATCAGCACTCGATCATGCAATGGACGAATATTCATCGGTAACGTCTCCATCAGGGGTTAAAAAATAGGTGACTTGAGGTTGACGCTTGCCTTGTTAGCACTCGCCTGTAGTGAGTGCCAATCATAGCCGGCGAAACCACCCTGTCAAGGGGCTGGCAGTGAAGTGGGGAGCAGAGGGGGAATTTTCAAGGGGGGCGGCGGGAAGAAAATAGCCGGAGCGCCGGTTAAGCGCCGTGGCTGCACGGCTCCGCACGATCTGCTTCCGCGTCGCCGTCCCACAGCCGCCAGCCGTTCTTGCCGGCATTTTTGGCGGCGTACATGGCCAGATCGGCGCAGCGAACCAGATCCTTGGCCGTACTGGCGTGGTCGGGATACAGGGCGACGCCAATGCTGGTCGAGACCTGCGCCAATCCGTGCGGAAGCGCGAAGGGCTGATGAATTTGATCGATGATTTTTTTCGCCACGCCGATGGCGTCTTCGGGATAAGCCACGGTTGCGAGGACTACGGTAAATTCGTCGCCGCCCATGCGGGCCGCCGTATCGCTCTCGCGCAGACTGGCTTGCAGGCGCTGGCTCACCTGGCGCAGCAGTTCATCGCCGGCGGCGTGGCCCANNTTTGCCGGTTGCGGCCCGCCAGCCGCAGCGCGTACTCCAGCCGATCCCAGAACAGAATGCGGTTGGGCAGTTGGGTCAGCGCGTCAAAATGGGCCAATTCCCAGTTTTCCTGTTCCCGCAACCGGCGGTCGGTAATGTCGTTCAGGATCACAATGGCGCCGGTGACTGCGTTATCGTCATCGTACAGCGTGGACCAACGCACGCTCAGCCACTGACCGGCCAAACCCTGGAATTCACCGTCGCCGGCGTGCAGATTGTTCCCGGTTCCCATCAACAGCTCCGCGTCGGAACGCTGGCTGGGGTGGATGCCCTCCAGCCAGGATTGCCCCAGCACGGCGGTTTCCGCCTGGCCGGTCAGGACGCACCAGGGAGAATTGACATACTGGCAGCAGCCTGCGGCGTCCACCTCGGCTACGCCCACCGGTGCCGCAGCCAGCATGGTTCGATAACGCTGCTCGCTGAACGCCAGATCGCGATTGCTCCGTTGCAACTCGGTGGTTTTGGCGCTGACCTCCCGTTGCAGGACCTGGGTATAGTCGGCCAGCAGCCGCTCCGCCTGATACTGGGGCGTAACATCGGTAGCGGCGCCGCGATAGCCGGCAAAACGGCCCAGCTCGTCGCGATAGGGCAGACCATTGACCCGCAGCCAGCGCAA
>DEHY01000112.1 GCA_002352185.1 Competibacteraceae bacterium UBA2788 | reverse complement strand
AGGTGTTCGCCGCTGCGGTTGATAATGTCCAGATGCTCCCGGTCGCGGCCCGCCATGCCGGCTTCTCGCTGCATTAGCGCCGAGAACCCCAAAATCGCGTTGAGCGGCGTGCGCAACTCATGGCTCATGTTGGCCAGAAAGGCGCTCTTGGCCCGGTTGGCAGCTTCGGCACGATCCTTTGCTTCCTGCATCTCCTGCTCCGCCAGCTTGCGTTCGCTGATATCGAAAATAGCGCCGTCGAGAAATTGCGGCTTGCCGTCCGCGCCAAGCACCGCCTTGGATTTGGCATGGACCCAACGCACCCGGCCGGTGGAGTCCGCCACGCGATACTCGCCGACGAACTGGCGTTGTTCCGCCACCGCCGTTTCCATCGCGGCGGACACCCGGGCGACATCGTCGGGATGGACGATGTCGCCCAAGGGACGCCCATCCAGACGCAGATAATCCCCGGCCGGTCGGCCCGAGAGCTTCTCGATCTCGTCGCTGACGAACAGCAACTGCCATGGCGGGCGCGGCAGGCAGCGGAAAACCACGCCGGGAATGTTGCCCACCATCGATTGCAGTTGCTGTTCGCTTTCCCGCACCTTGAGTTCCGCCGCGCGCTGACGTGCGCGCTCCTGCCGGGCGAACAAGAGCAGCAGCAGCACAACGGCGGTCGTCAGCGTCGCGATGCCGCCGATCATGGCGCGGCGCCCCGACGGCGCGGCGCTTTCCAGGTCGACGAGCATCACCAAGGTCCAGTCGCCGGTCGGATCCCGCCAGTCGACCGGATAACGCAACAACGCATGGCGGTGGCCATCCACTTCCACCGTGTCCGCGTCCAGGCGGAAGGGAAGGCGCAGAAATTCTCCCTCCTTGCCGGTAAGCACCTGGAATTGCTTGGAGGCAGTGACTGTGCGTATTTGTTCGTCGCTGCTTTCGAGCGTGGCGCGCATGATCCAGTCGTCGCGACTCGCGGCGAACACCACGTTGCTCGGCGAGACGACCAGGCCGATCTTGTCCTGGCCCTGGGTCAGAAACGCGTCGAGTTCCGACGCCGGATAGCGTGCGGCAACGACGCCGATGATTTCGCTATCGGGATCATTGCTGGCGCGCACTGGAGCCGCGACGTAATACGTGCGCCGCCCGGTGCTCAGGCTCTTGGCACCATAGATGTTCTCCGTCCCTTGCATCGCCGTCTTGAAGTAGGTGCGAAAGGACACGTCTTGGCCGATCGGCGAAACGCCCTTGTAGTCCCAGTCGGCCGTGATGCGGCCGGCCCGGTTGGTCACGAAGGCATGCTCCGCGCCCGCGCTGACCGCCAGCGTGTGCAAGACCGCATGGTGGGTCAGTTGCGTCTTGGCGCGTTCGATGTCGGTCTCCCGGGCCGCCTCGCGGATGGTGGGGTCGCTCTGCCCGGCCAGCGCCACCATGCCCATGCCGCGGCCGACCACGGTGCGGCTGTGGAAGCTGGCCGCCTCGCGCTGGGCGGCGCTGGCCATCGTGTTGCGGAAAGCAAACTCGTTGATCACGCGATACGCCTCGGACGCGAACCAGCCGGCGGCCAGCGCGATGAGAACACTGGCCGCGAGCGCCGCGCCGCGATGGGGCAAGTCCGGCGCGGCCACGTCGAGCCGTTCGAGGTGCGCTTGCGAGGTGCCGGGAAGAGGGTCTTGATCGCTCATGGACAGATCTTTTCTTCTAATGTAAATGATTCAGTGGTGATGGCCTCGCCGATGATGCTCAGCGCGGGTTCCAGGATCACCTTGAACACTTCCTCGTAGCTGTGTCGCGCCGCCCAGTCATCCAGCAGGGCGTCGGCCCCGGCTCGGTCGGCCTGCTTGATTAGGGCGACCAGGGAATGCTGGATGTCGGCGACTGAACGTCCGCTTTTGTTAATGTCTACGGATGCAATCATTGGATTTACACTCCTAGCCTCCAGCAAACGCTTGTGGTCGTTCAATGAAGGAGTGAGCGTCTCAATAATAAAACATTAAAGCCGTTTAAATAATAAAAGTACATGATAGAAGATCTATAATTTTTTATACACCTTGTTTGATACTGTATTAAAAACAGTAATGCATTAATATAAAATGATGGACAACAAAGCCAACACCGCGCCCGTCAGATCGTCAAAACAGCGATGACGAAATTTTCACAACGATATTTTTGCCGCGCCACAGTGCGGGCAGCGCACACCTTCGACCCAGCGTAACTCTCAACAGCCTGGAATCCACATTGCGCCAAAATGAAATGCGCTGCGATAACGCTGTTTCAAAATTGCATGGCCTGACGCATTTCACTCGTTCTTGCATCCCCCGCCATCTTCATACTCCGTGCTTTTTACCTTAATATTTAATATGTTATAAATTAGTTTACCCGTGATGGGGAGGAGAAGTGCTTGCTTTCAAAGTTGGCTTACTATTTGCCTATGTTCAACTTGGATGCTCTCGCCTGAAGCGGAAGCCCCGGATCTTCGCCCGACCTGATGTGGCGCCTTACAACTCAACGATTGCGACATCAACACACCGTTATAACAGGATGATGCGCATAAAATTGGAGACGGAGAATGCAATTAGGACGACCCCGTTTATTAGTCGATGCTCTTCTTTTTGTAGCAACAGTTTTTTGTACTCTGTCGGTCGGTCGTGTACTCTCATTGATTATCCCCTCTGAATTTTACTTTACATTCCAGTCTTTGTTTTCGGACCGCACGCCCCAGAATTTGATTCTGGCAATTTTCGGAAAGATGACTGCGCCGTTTGCTTCCGGTTTCGCTTTAGGTTGGTTTATCTATGGACATGCGCTCTCAGCAGTCAGCCCTGCCAGCGCATTTTCCGGTTTCGCCAGACGCCTCAAAATACAGTGGTCACCCACGATGTTTCTCAGTGGATTTTTCGCCGCGTTTCTTTCTGCGTGGCCGATCATCGTGTATTGGGACTTGCTGTCAAATCCAGAGGTTGGACATTTAGAACCAATATTTCTTATCCTTTATTCATTGTATATGCTCGGGTACGGTTATATTACGCTGTTTGGTTTTCTGGGAGCTATTTTCATCAAGGAGCATCTTGAGATAAATCAGGATTCCACCAAGCTAGTGTCCATGGCCGAGTTGTCGCGTGTGGGCATACTATGGCTACTGAACTCCGGTCTCGCGGCTACTGCTATGGAAGTGATTACAAAATGAATATGGACAGGTTGCACAACTCCAGGCTTGCGCGATGCCTCCACAATTTCAGGATGGCAGGCATTTATCTGCCAAACCGCCTGATATTGCCATTGTGCGCTGGATGCTTTGTATTATTTGCCCTATTTGTTATTTCTCCACCAAAATACAATAATTTCGAGCCGCTTTTCACAAAGAGTCAGCCTGAAATTAAGGTAACTCCGGCTCAAGAAGAAAGCTCGAACCCTGCTGAAGAAAAGAGAACTGAAGAAAAGAGAAAGATTGCTGTCAGGGTCCTAGGCATGGAGATAGCTGGAAAAATACCCGATGCGGACGATAATCGGCGGATATGGCTGATGCAGCAACGTGTTGGCACGAATATATTTATCCGCTCCGGCTATCTGCAAAGTGCAAGCTTTGTTACCTTGGTTACGGAAAATCCACCACCACACATGCAATATAAAGTTGTCCTGGAAGATGCTCCAGTCAGTTGCGCATATATCGAGGTTGCAGCGAGTGAAAATAATACCAGAGAGGAGGCCGAAGAAAGTGATGACATCAAACCTGCATCATTGCACAACATGGCGACCCGGTTGGCGATTTCTGCGGTTGCTGTTGAAAAGTTCCACAGGAATGTGCTGCACCGACGGATGGAGTGGGCCTACGCGCAAGCCTTTTCGGCTCTGTCCTTCGGAAGGCTTCCCGATGTATCACTCGGCCCGGCGCAGATCCGCGTCTCAAGTGTCCGGAAGATAGCTGCCGAAGTTGAGCAGACCAGTGGTCCCTATGCGATGTTGTCGAACACGTCTGACGCCGATTTGAAGCAAATACTTTTTGACGAGTGTAAATCACTGAAGTTGGCCGCGACGATGATGTATCATTTTTTAAGAAAAGCGCGCTGTGAACCTGATAATGAGGATGATCCATCAAGGTGTTTAATGAAGATCGCTGCGGAAACCTATGTCGGCAAGCACAGAAAAACCAGCGCAGTTATCGACTACAGTCCCATCGTGGTTTGCATGGCCGAAATGCTTTCACCTGAAGGAATGGGAATGTAATGTTCGATGCGATTCGTTTTTTTATACGAACTGTCACCAAATCACTCAAACCGGCCTAAGTCATACCTATCCATCTCAATGAAAATATGGATAAAATTAAAAAATTAATTTTTTCTGGCGGTGTAAGCAGGATAGTCCCGTGTCTCCGCCATACCATAAACCAACCTGTAGCTTTCAGCAGCGCCTGAAAACCTGGCGTTACCATCAACTTCAATATTCGTTAGTTTGGAGGATAGAGAATGTACTTGACGGCGATTCAGCGAAATTTGATTGAACGATTAATCAACACCATAGAAACCGGGCGACCTGATGGGAATTATGGAGCTATCTCCATTTATGCGGATGGCCCAAATGACATCAAGCAAATTACCTACGGTAGAGCTCAAACGACTGAATATGGCAATCTGCGAAAGCTGGTTCAGATGTATGTTGCCGCAGGCGGAGTTTACAGCGCAGCCCTTGCGCCATATGCGGACAGGGTTGGGAGCGAGCCTTTAACAAGCAATGCTCAGTTCAAGAAGCTTATCAAGGAAGCTGGGCAGATCGATCCAGTAATGAGACGGATTCAGGATCAGTTTTTTGAGCAGGTTTATTTCTTGCCTGCAATGCGCTGGGCAGATGAAAACGGATTTACCAAGGCGCTGTCAGCCCTCGTTATCTACGATTCTTACATTCACAGCGGTCAAATCCTTTGGCTCCTTCGCCAACGATTTTCCGAGAAACCGCCTGTGATGGGAGGCAACGAAGAAACCTGGATCAGCGAGTACGTTCGTGTACGACATGACTGGTTAGCGAGTCACCATCGGCCTGCCGTTCGCAAGAGTATTTATCGAACCAGCGCTTTCAAGGAGCAAATTGCGGCTGCTAACTGGGATCTGACGAAAGTTCCAATTGAAATGAACGGAACCGANNCTATAAAACCAATCCTGTATCAAGATGCCCGCATACGGATGAAGGCGGGTGACGTTATCGCATTTTCGGGAAAAGGGGACTTCTCGGAGATCATTAAGTGGGCCACCCGATCCAATGTTTCCCACGTCGGCGTTATTCTCCAGTCCCAATTACTTATTGACAATCAGGTCCAGGAGGGGATGTTCAATCAAATCATTGAGTCAACGACATTGAACGGGTTTTCCGGCGTAACGATTAGCAGGTTGAGTGACCGACTGGATACCTATGATGGAGAAATCTGGTGGCTTCCGATCAGGAAAGAGATGCATGAAAAAATGGATAAGAAGAAATTTTACGACTTCCTGATTCATCAAGAACGCAAAGAATATGACATGCCCCAGGCGATCAAGTCCGCTTTGGACACGCTGGATCGCGTACCGGCAGTGGGGCGCGCCACTCACAATCGGGAGGATTTTTCGCGTTTCTTCTGCTCTGAACTGGTTGCCGCTGCTCTTGAAGTGGCGGGCGCCATCAAAAGCATCAATGCATCAGAAGTCACTCCAATCGACTTGTGTTCATTCGCGCTGTACGAGGACGATTACTATCAGTTGAAAGGAGACCGCAAGGAAATTTGCGGCTACAACGCGACCGATCCGACCGGATGGGGGGAGTAGGCCAAGTGTCGGAACCGGGAGATGAGGTTGATGCTCCCGGTCCGCGCAAGGCGGATCATCCCAACCTTGCAATCGTTTCCTTGCAGCGCTGGCGGAAGTGATCGCGCAACAATATGACGGTCGGAGAGAGCTGGCGGCGGTCCGCGCACATCAGCGCAAGCGGCGCGGTTTCGCCATCCCAGTCAGGGCAGAGGCGGACGAGGCGTCCAGCCATCAGGTCTGGTGCGACATCGAGCATCGCTTTGTAGGCAATGCCGCACCCGGCGACCGCCCAGCGACGGACGGCATCGCCATCGTCCGACACCCGGTTGCCGCTGACTGCAACGCTCGTTTCCTGCCCGTCCCGATGGAATCGCCAGTGTTCGTGGACTTCGTCGCCCAAGCGGAAACGCAGGCAATTATGAGCGCTCAACTCCGTCGGCGCGGCAGGACTCCCATGGCGCGCTACATAGGACAGCGCGGCGCACAGGACACGGCGGTTGTCGGGCAGCAGAGGCACGGCCACCAGCGCCGAATCGGCTGGAGCACCATAGCGGATCGCCAGATCCACCGGCTGGCGATAGATATCGGCGATCCGGTCCGAGAGTTGGATTCGCAGCGTAACCTCCGGGTAGCGCGCCTGGAACTCGTCAAGCCACCGCAGCATCTGGTTGCGGCCAAGATCGGAAGGCATCGAGATTTGCAGGTGATCGCGGACTACTTGACGTCCGGTCGAGATTTCCTCGACTGCATCCTTCAGCCCGGCCAGCGCCAGGCGGGCCGCCGGCAGGAACCGCTCGCCCTCCGCAGTCAGGCGCAGGCTGCGCGTCGAGCGCAGCAGCAGCACGACGCCCAGTTCAGCTTCGAGGCGCTTCAGGCCGGCGCTGGCGACAGCCGGAGAGAGATCGAGTGCGCGCGCTGCCGCCGAGAGGCTGCCGCTGTGGGCCGTCAGGACGAAAATTTCAAGGTCGTGGAGGTTCTTTATTTTCAACATAGGCTTGAAAGTAATTCGCTATACATCCAGTTTATCTGCAATCTCCGTTAACGAATACTGGACGCCCCTCAACACCGACGGAGAAAAGATCAATGAGAGCCATTGCCTACCAGCAGTCGTTGCCGATTGAACATGCCGAATCCTTGCAGGATGTTGCCCTGCCCGATCCTGTGGCCGCCGGCCATGACCTGCTGGTGGAGATCAAGGCGATTTCCGTCAACCCGGTGGATGCCAAGGTGCGCCAGGGCGCAGTACCCGCGCCGGGCCAATGGAAAGTGCTGGGCTGGGACGC
The DNA here is from genome assembly GCA_002352185.1 of Competibacteraceae bacterium UBA2788. Classification (GTDB taxonomy): domain Bacteria; phylum Pseudomonadota; class Gammaproteobacteria; order Competibacterales; family Competibacteraceae; genus Contendibacter. The sequence goes on along the minus strand of DEHY01000112.1, from coordinate 32,260 downwards.
GGCAGGCGTCATCCGCGCCGTGGGGCCGGATGTAACCCGCTTCAAGCCGGGCGACCGGGTCTGGTACGCTGGAGCCATTACCCGTCAGGGCGCCAACAGCGAACTCCACCTGGTTGACGAGCGCATCGTCGGGCAGATGCCAGCCAGCCTCGACTTCGCCCAGGCCGCCGCTCTGCCGCTGACCGGCATTACCGCCTGGGAGATGCTCTTCGACCGCCTCGCCATTGCGCCGGGCCAGCAACCCAGCCAGGCTTCGCTGCTCATCATCGGCGCGGCGGGCGGAGTCGGCTCAATCATGATCCAACTGGCCCGCCGCCTGACCGGGCTGACGGTGATCGGCACCGCTTCGCGACCGGAGACTCAGGCCTGGGTAACAGCGCTTGGCGCGCACCACGTCATCGATCACAGCCAGCCCATTCCGGCGGAATTGGAGCGGATCGGGATTCCACAGGCAGAGTACATTGTCAGCCTGACTCAGACGGATCAGCACTTTGCCGGGATCGCCGAGGCCATTGCCCCGCAAGGCAAGTTTGGCCTGATCGACGACCCCAAGCCCATCAATATTTTGCTGCTGAAGCGCAAAAGCGTTTCGCTGCACTGGGAATTCATGTTCACCCGTTCCCTGTTCAGCACCGCCGACCTGATCGGTCAAGGCCGCCTGCTGACCGAGCTGGCCGGGTTGGTTGACGCCGGACTGATCCGAACGACCGTTGGCGAACACTTCGGGACCATCAACGCTGCCAACCTGAAGCGCGCTCATGCGCTGCTGGAAAGCGGCAAGTCGCGCGGCAAGATTGTCCTTGAAGGCTTCTGAGTCCATCGGGGACGGAACGAGCGCGCCATGCGCGGATTCATGGCCCGAAATGGGATCGCGCCGCATGGCGCAGGCCCGCTTCCTTGACCAGCGCGTACAGCGCTGGAATCACGATCAGCGTCAACGCCGTTGACGAGATCATGCCTCCGACCATCGGCGCGGCGATGCGNNCATGCCGCCCACCATCGGCGCGGCGATGCGGCGCATCACTTCCGACCCCGCGCCGCTGCTCCAGAGAATGGGCAACAAACCGGCCATGATCGCCACCACCGTCATCATCTTGGGGCGAACCCGTTCCACCGCCCCTTCCATGACCGCCGCATAGATATCGCTCACGGTCAGCGGCTGGCCTTCCGCCTCGCGCTGACGGCGCAGGGCGGTGAGCGCATGATCCAGATAAATCAGCATGATCACCCCGGTTTCCGCCGCCACCCCGGCCAGTGCTATAAACCCGACCGCGACCGCCACGCTCAGGTTATAGCCCAACCCATCCATCAGCCAGACGCCGCCGACCAGCGCGAAGGGCAGAGCCAGCATGACAATCAGCGTCTCGGTCAGCCGGCGGAAATTGAGATAGAGCAGGACAAAGATAATCAGCAGGGTAAACGGCACCACGATAAGCAGCCGGGCCTTGGCGCGTTCCATATACTCGAACTGCCCGCTCCAGGCGATGTAATACCCCGGCTTGAATTGCACTTGCTGGCGCACCGCCTGCTGGGCGTCGGCAACGTAACCGCCAATATCGCGGCCACGAATATCCACAAAGATATACGCTGACAGCAGGGCGTTTTCGGTGCGGATACTGGGCGCGCCCTTGCCGAGACCGATACTCGCCACCTGTCCCAACGGAATCATTGTCCCGCCCGGCACGGGAATCAGCACTTGGGCAATCGTCTGCGGATCGGCGCGCAAATCGCGGGGATAGCGGACGTTGACCCCGAATCGCTCCCGCCCTTCCACCATAGTCGTGACCATCTCCCCGCCCAGCGCGGTCGCAATCACGTCCTGCATGTCGCCGACGCCCAGACCGTAACGGGCCAGCGCCGCCCGATCCGGCTCGATGTTCAGGTAATAGCCGCCGGTGATGCGCTCCGCGTAGGCGCTGGTGGTGCCGGGCACGGTTTTGACTGCGGCTTCGATGGCCTTGGCCAGCCGCTCCAGTTCCGCGAGGTCGTTGCCGAACACCTTGATGCCGATGGGCGTGCGGATGCCGGTCGAGAGCATGTCGGTCCGCGCCTTGATCGGCATGGTCCAAGCGTTGCTGATGCCGGGAATTTGCAGCGCCTGGTCCAGTTCGGCGATCAGTCCGTCCACGGTCAGGCCAGGCCGCCATTCGCCCTCCGGTTTCAGGTTGATCACCGTCTCGAACATTTCCAGCGGCGCGGGATCGGTCGCGGTCGCCGCCCGGCCGGCCTTGCCGTACACCGAAGCCACTTCCGGGAAGGTTTTGATGAGGCGGTTCTGGGTCTGCATGATCTCGGCGGCCTTGGTGACCGACAGGCCCGGCAGGGTGGCGGGCATGTACAGCAGGGTTCCCTCGTTGAGCATCGGCATGAATTCGCTGCCCAAGCGACTGGCCGGATACCAGGTCGCCGCCAGCACCGCCAGCGCCAGCAGGACCGTCAGCTTTTTCCAGCGCATGACTCCGGCGATCAGCGGACGGTACGCCCAGATCAGGAAGCGATTGATGGGGTTGCGGTGTTCGGGCAGAATCCGGCCGCGAACGAACAGCACCATCAACGCCGGCACCAAGGTGATCGAGAGCAATGCCGCGCCGGCCATGGCAAACGTCTTGGTATACGCCAGCGGTTGGAACAGGCGCCCTTCCTGGGCTTCCAGGGTGAATACCGGCAGGAACGAGACGGTGATGATCAGCAGGCTGAAAAACAGCGCCGGCCCGACTTCCTTGGCCGCGTCGATCAGGGTCTGAATCCGCGATGCGTCGGGCGCGGCCCGTTCCAGATGCTTGTGGGCGTTTTCGATCATCACGATGGCAGCGTCCACCATCGCGCCGATGGCGATCGCGATGCCGCCCAGGCTCATGATGTTGGAGTTCATTCCCAGCCACCGCATCACGATGAAGGCGATGAGGATTCCCACCGGCAGCATCAGGATCGCGACCAGCGCGCTGCGGACGTGGAACAGGAACACGATGCAGACCAGCGCGACGATGACGCTTTCCTCGATGAGGGTATTTTTCAGCGTCTCGATGGCCCGGTGAATCAGATCGGAGCGGTCGTAAACCGGCGCGATGGTCACGCCTGGCGGCAGGCCGCTGGCGATTTCGCCCAGCTTGGCCTTCAGGTTGTGGATCACGTCCAGCGTGTTGGTGCCGAAACGAGCCACCGCGATGCCGCTGACCACCTCGCCATCCCCGTTGAGTTCGGTCAGTCCCCGCCGCTCGTCTGGCCCCATCTCCACCCGCGCCACGTCGCGCAGCAACACCGGCACCCCGCCCTCGGCCTTGAGTACCAGTTGCTCCAAATCGCTGGCCCCGCGCAAGTAGCCCTTGCCGCGCACCATATATTCGGTTTCGGCCAATTCCACCACCCGGCCGCCCACGTCGGTGTTGCTGGCGCGGATCACTTCGCTCACCCGCATCAGCGAGATGCCATAGGCTTGCAGCTTACGCGGATCCACCACGACCTGATATTGCTGCACGAAGCCGCCCACGCTGGCGATTTCGGCGACGCCTTGCGCCTTGGTGAGCTGGTAGCGGACAAACCAGTCCTGCAATGTCCGCAGTTCCGCCAGCGTGCGTTGCGCGCCGAGTACGACGTACTGGTACACCCAGCCGACGCCGGTCGCGTCCGGCCCCAGGCTGGGCGTCACCCCGCGCGGCAGCCGCCCGGCGGCAAAATTGAGGTATTCCAGCACCCGCGACCGCGCCCAATAGAGGTCCACGCCGTCCTCGAAGATCACGTAGACGAACGACGCGCCGAAGAACGAGAACCCGCGCACCACCTTGGAGCGGGGTACGCCCAGCATGGCGGTGGTGAGTGGGTAGGTGACCTGATCTTCGACTACCTGCGGCGATTGCCCGGGATAGTCGGTGTAAATGATGACCTGAGTATCCGAGAGATCGGGCAGCGCGTCGAGCGGCGTGTGGAGAACCGCGTAGACCCCGCCAGCGACGACGAATGCGGTCAACAACACCACCAGAAACAGATTGCGGGCGCAAACCTCGATGATGCGGCCGAGCATATCAGTGGCCCTGGTGCGCGCTGGCCGGGGCGGTTGGCGTTGCCGGCGCGGGCGGTGTTTCCGGCACTGTCGCGCCCTGTCCGCCATGCCCGCCGAAGCTGCCCAGCGCCGCTTTCAAATTGCTTTCGGCGTCGATCAGGAAATTGGCGGACACTACGACCCGCTCGTCATCGGTAAGGCCCTCCAGCACCTGCACATAATCATCGCCCCGCAGGCCCAGCTTCACTTCACGCGGCTGATAGCGGCCTTCCCCCAGCTCGACCAGCACCGCCTGCCGGGCGCCGCTGCTCAGCACCGCCGAGGCGGGGATGGTCAAAACCGCCGTCTTGTCATGACCGGCGGCCAGTTCAATGCTGGCGTACATGGCCGGGCGGAGACGCCCTTTGGGATTTGGCAATTCAATCCGCACTTGCGCGGTGCGCGTCTGCGGATTGAGGGTCGGGTAAATGAACGCGACCTTGCCCAGGAACATCTCGCCGGGAAAGGCGTTGACGGTGATGCGCGCTTCCTGACCGGGACGCACCAGGTTCAGGTCCTGTTCAAAGACATCCGCCACCAGCCACAGCGACGATAAATCGGCGATGCGATAGAGCGCTTCGCCCGGCATGAAGCGCATGCCCTGGATCGCGGTTTTTTCCAGCACCACACCGTTCGCCGGCGCTTTCAACAGCAATTGCTGTTGCGGCTTGCCCTCCTTGCGCAGGCGCTCCAGTTGATCGGCGGAAATTTCCCAGTTGCGCAGCCGCGCCAGCGCCGTTTCCGCCAACTGGCTCATGCCTTCGCGGGTGTCGGGGCTGCTTTCGCGCAGGGAACGCAGCCCGCCGCTGGCCAGGAGATATTCACGTTGAGCGGAGACCAGTTCCGGGCTGTACACGGCCATCAAAGGTTCGCCGCGTTGCACGGTCTGGCCGGTGCTGTTGACCAGCAGACGTTCAATCCAGCCTTCAAAGCGGGGCGCCACAGTGAATAAACGGCGTTCATCGGGGGCAATCAGGCCGACGGCGCGCACCGGGCGGCTGAGGACGCGCCGCTGCGCCGCCTCGGTTCGCACTCCCAGTTTTTGCACTTTCTCCGGGCTGATGCGGACTTGATCGCCGCCGGCATCCTCGCCTGCGTAGACGGGGATATAGTCCATCCCCATCGAATCTTTCTTGGGCGTCGGCGAGGTGTCCGGCAACCCCATCGGATTGCGGTAATAAAGAATCTTGCCTTGTTCGGTAGCGTTGGCGGGCGGCAGAAATCCGTTGCTCCGGTATCCCGCGTAGCCCAGCCCGATGGCGGTTCCGGCCAGGATGAAAACGATGAAAGTACGCTTGCTCACAGTGGTTCTCCCACAAGTCGCTCAATCTCGGCCAGGCGGAGGTATTGTTCAAGCAGGGCTTTCAACTGGCCGAAGCGCGCCCGCCGCATTTGCCGCTGCGCATCCAGCAAGGTGGTGAAATCCACCCGACCGGTTTGGTAACTGGCAAGCGCCGCCTGAAACGTCAAGTCCGCCTGCGGCAGCAGGCTGGTGCGGATCAGCGCCTCCTGTTGCCGGGCGGCGTCCAGCGCCGCCAGTTGCTCCTGTAAGTCACTCAGCGTCTGGTTGGCGATTACGTCTTGCCGGATTTGCGCGGCGCTCACCATTTCGGCGGCCTCCCGCTCCTGGGAACGGCGGCTGGTCTGTTGCAGCGGGATGTTGACCGACAGCATGATTTCCCAGTCCGCCAGCCGGTTGCCAACCTGGATCGGTGAAACTCCGACGGTCAGATCCGGATAGCGGTTGGCCCGCGCCAGATCCTGGTTATGCTGGGCGGCGGCGATGGCAGCCGACTGAGCGAGCAACTCCGGGTTGGCGCTGAGCATTCGGCTTTCCAAATCCGCCAGCGCCGCCGACGTGGGCAAGGGCGGCAGCGCTTTCGGCTCGGCCAGCGGCGCGCTCGCTGGCCGGCCCAATAATGCATTGAGTCTGGCACGCGCCTGGCGCTGCTCAGTCGCCGCTGTGACCAAATCAGCTTTGAGCGTGGTTTGTTCGATCTGCGCTTTAAGCGCGTCCTGCTGGGGCGTGAGGCCATTGGCGTGGCGGATTTGCGCAATCCCCTCGACTTCACGCAGAAACATCAGCTCTTCCTTAAGCAGAATCTCGTTCTGCTGCGCCTGATAGCGCTGGATAAATGCAGTGGCGAGCTTGGCCCGCAGCGTCGCGGACAAGGCCAGCCGCTGTCGGCGCGCCTTCTCCACTTCCGCTTCCGCTACCCGCTGCCTGGACTCCAGTTTCCCTCCCAGCGGCAAAGTCTGCGCCACGGTGTACTTCATGGAGCCGACTCGCGACGGGGCCAGGGTAAAGTCGCTGTCGTTGGGAATGTCCCGCCATTCGACGCTGAAAGTCGGGTCAGGCAAGGCGCCCGCCGGCTGGACTCGCGCATCGGCGGCATTGATGTCGTGCTGCATCGCCGCGAGTTCTGGATTGTGCCGTTCCGCCCAGACCAGCAGTTCGGGCAAGGTTGCGCCGGGTAAATCGGTTGCCGGTTTCGCCGCGTGAGCGATCAGCGGCAGGGCCAGAAACGCCAGCATACACCCGGTTTTCCGCAAACCGCGCATGAATATTCCTCCTGGGGTGTTCAGAATTCGCCTGACGCGGCCCGGCGGACGATCATTGCCTAGCGATAGGATTGAAAAATCCGGGCCGCGCCGTCTCGCGCCAATAGCAACACATCGTAGGGATCGCGACGATGGGCATATTCAGGGCCGTCCATGCCGGGCGATCCGATGGGCATCGCGGGCACGGCCAGACCTATGGCGTTTGGCCGTTCGTCCAGCAGGCGCAGAATCTCGCGTACAGGAACATGACCCTCCAGCGCATAGCCGTCCACCATCGCAGTATGGCAGGAGCCGTACTCAATGGGGATGCCAAGGCGCTGGCGCGCATCGGCGTTGCCCGTGTCATGCACGCGCGCCTCGAAGCCGCTTTGCTCCAAATGCGCAATCCAGTCCTTGCAGCAGCCGCAAGCCGGGCTTTTCCACACTTCGACCACCGGACGGCTTGGCGCGGCCCACGCACGGGGCAGAGCCAGCAGCAGCGATCCAGCCAGCAGTTGGCGTCGCTTCTGATCAATGCTTGGGGTTGGCATGGGCATTCCTCGTTATGATGTGTTTTGCCAGGGGTAGAAGTTACGAAAGGCGGGTGGCGATTCGTGCGATAAACAGCCTTAGAGGCTGTATGTTGGCGCGCCCAAGGCATCGTCAAACGGGATGCGCCGGGAAGCCGATCATGGCGCGCTCAAAACCGGTAATCGAGTTTTAGACGCCAGGTGCGACCATCCTGGGGAATTTCCGCCTGGAGATGCTCGTCCGATCCAGGGTCGGCGTAGTCCTGATTGAACAGATTGTAAACGCCCAGGGCAACATCCAGATTTTTGCCGAAAGGCTGACCAAGCAGGTTGAGATTGGCGACCAGCGCGCCGGCCACTTCGTTGCCCTGGGTCGTGCGGCGCTTACCGATGTAGTGCAATTCCGTCCCCGTGCGCCAGGTGTCGCCGAAAAACGGCTGGCTCCAATTCAGCTTGGCGAGATGGCGGGGCGAGTTGTCCAGCCACTTCCCGGCTTCGTCCTCAGCCAGTTGCCAGCTATAACTGGCCCGCAGCCGCACGCCATTGGTCCAGTCCCGCATGGCCTCCAGAGTCAAACCGTCGGCTCGGGCGTGGCTCAGATTGCGGAAGGTCAATAGCCCCGAGTCGGGATCCGTGGTTAGGTCGATCAGATTGGTAATGTTGTAGTGATAAACGGACGCATTGATACGGGTGCGTTCGTCCAGACGCTTCTCCAAAATGAGTTCATATGTCGCTATCGTCTCGGACTGAAGAGTGGGATTCAGCAAATATCCAGAAGGAGCGTAATAAAGTTCGTAAGCGTTGGGTGCCCGGAACGCCGTGCCGTACAAAAATTTGAAGGTGGTTTGCGCGTCCCATTGATGGACGAGACCGATGCGGGGGTTGATGCTTCCGTCTCCGTTGGCGGCGCGGTCGTAACGAATGCCGAAGCCGAGGCTGGTTTGGTCGCCCAGCGCGAACTCGTCCAGAGCATAAAACCCCCAGCGATCCCCGCTGGCGCGACTGTCAAAATCAACCAATCCGGTGCCGCCGAATGTGGTTTGGTCGCGCCGCGAATCGCGCTGGTATTCGGCCCCGAACGCCAGCTTGTGCCGGTCGAAGACGGTGCTGGTGAACTGAAGTTCGGCTCCCCACCACCGGCCCTCCGCCTGATCGGGAAGATCGACGCCCTCGTAGATGTTGTGTCCCCGGTAATCGTAAGCGCCGTAAAACAACCGGCCCAGTACATCCAGATGAGCGTTCCACGGCGCACGATAACTGAGATCTGCGAAGGTTTGCTGATCTCGGGTGCGGCTGCGGGGATCGTTGAAATCCTGGCCGAAAGATGCGGTGGGGATGCCTTTCTCGCGGTCGGAGTGGGCCAACTCCAGGTTCACGTTCTCGAAAGACAGCTTTCCAAAGAATTGATGGGCCGTCTCGTAGTCGAGACCGACCGCGATGCCGTTGCGGATGGGCGGGTCGTCGTATTCGGGAAAATAGAGATTCTTCCCCTGACTGTCGTAGGCGGTGGCGGACAACAACACCTCCAAGCCGTTGTCCAGCGTGCGACCGAAGGTCGCCCGACCTTGATAAGTCTCGGCGCCGGCGACCGCGCCGGCGAGTTCCATACCGCCGATATCCCGTCCCCGCCTGGTGGTGATGCTCACCACGCCGAAGAACGCATTGTTGCCGTAAAGCGCCGTTGCCGGGCCGGCCGGCAGGAATTCGACCCGTTCGATCAAATCCACGTCCAGAATGAAGTCGGCGCCCACCAGCGCGGTATCGTAAATGTTGTCGTTGATCCGGTAGCCGTCCACCAGAAACAGCAAATGATCGTTGTAATCGCCGGGGCGGCTGAACCCGCGCACGCCCACGCTGCTGTAGTTGCGGTCGTAACTCACATAAACGCCGGGAAAACTGCGCAGAATGTCGGCCAGGGTTCGGTAGCCGTAGGTTTTAATCTCTTCAGCCGTGATGACCGTTACCGCCGAGGGTGCTTCGCTGGCTTTCTGCCCGAACTTGGAAGCCGAATACACTTCCATTTGCATCAGGTCTTCGAGGCTGAAGCTCGTGAGGTCCGCCGCGACGCGCTCGGCGCAAGCCGAATCAACGATGGTCCCTAATCCCAGGGCCAGCCCCAACGCCCAGGTCGGTGCGTGGGTTGAACGGTTCGCGCTTGGGGTGAATGGGAAACACTGAGGGCTATGCATGGCGAATTTTGAGGTGCATGAACCTGCTTTCAGTCGGCGGATTGCGGTGAAGCACAAGCGGGTCTTGGCGATCAGCAGGCGATGCCTGTTCCAATTTAACACCAATGCCGGAAAAAGCTTTTTTGTTCCTCATCATGCACATTTGATCAATGCTTCGGACTGTTCTGGTTGGCGTGAATCAAGAGTTTAGCAATTATAGCCCGGATGAAATCCAGCATGGGGNNTATTCTGGATTCGAAATTGTGAGCGCCATATGGCAACATCTTGACTATTCTTAATAATATCCCCAATGCAAAATCGGCAGAGGATGCCATGCGAATCCTGATCGTTTGGTGCTGGATGATGTTCGCCGGACTGGCGCTTGCCCAGCCGATGACTCCCGCCCTGGCTCAACAGACGGTTGCCGTCAACGGGGCGGAACCACCGTTCCAGGGGCGACAAACGGCTTATTTCGAGGCGCCGACCGCCGGTCGCTACGCGATCAGCGCCCAGAGCAAAACCGGCGTTGCGCTGGAGTTGATCGACTATATGAACGGGCCGGTCGCCAGCGATGGCGTCCCCGGTCGGCAGGATGGCCGTCTGGATCGGTTTCTCGATCAGGGGCGCTACAAACTGATCTTGCGCGGAGCGCCCCAGGCGCAAGACACNNAGCGGGGGCCGGTTTTTCTGGAGGCCGGCGGGCGCTGGCTGAATGCGCTTCATCTGTGGCGGGACGGTTTGACGCTGCTGGATCTGCCGGTTGAGCGGCGGGCTTTGCAGCCGCAGCCGGGCCGACCGCTGACCGCGCTGACGCTGGATACGGTGCTTGATCCCGGATTTTATCGGGTGACGCTCTACGGTGGCCGGGAGCAGACCCCGTGGACCCAGCACAGTGAGGACAAGCCGCTGTATCTGCGCTTGGGCGTACCCAGAATCGAGTCGGCGACGCGACAATGGCGCGCCATCGGCCCGCTGGGCATGGACCGTTTCATCGTGACGACGCCCGCGTCCGATTACGGGCGCCTCGAACTGCCGGCCGCCGCCGCCGTTCAGGGCGAAACCGCGATGATCGAACGCGGGGGCGTTAAACATGCGCAGGGCGCGGCGTTCGCCTTTACCAAAAAAACCCGCTGGCCGGTTTGGGAAACGGCCTTCGGCTCCGATGCGGATCGGCTCATCACCGTCCTTGGTCCCCAAGGCCAGGGCTACGTCTGGCAAAACTTCAAACGGGTGGCGGGAGACCTGCCGCAACCAGGCGGCGAGCATTGGATCAACCTGATTTCCGCCGGCGACGAACGCGATTATCCTCCATTGACGGCGGTGCTGGCCTGGCGGCGGAACCCTAACCGTTCCGACCCTCCGAGCTGGCAAATCCTGGTTTCCAACGCACCGCGTTTCGGCAACGATTCTACGTGGCGCGGGCGATTTAATCTGTTGGGGCCAACTGAACTGTTCATCGAAATCGTCGCCGCCGGAGAGTTTGAAATCCAGACGCAGGGGGTTCCGCTGACAGCCGCGCTCAGGCCGCTGCTCGCATCGGACTCTGCAAGCGTTACATCCCGCAGCGGCCCGCGCTGGACCCTGGACGCCGGTTTCTATCGCCTGGAACTGAGGCCGGATCAGGGCCAGCGCGGCATCGTCGAGGTGCAGTTCCAGTCGGCGGGGTTGCCCGCCGGCGCCGGTCGCCCGGTGACGATAGCCATGGCGCGATTTCCGTCGCTCCAGACGCCCGGTTCCACCCGCCTGTTTCTCAACCAGCGGCCCCAGGTTCCGGTTGGCCTGTTCCGGCGCGACCTGCCGCTTTCCCTGCATGAGCCGCTGTTTGTGCCGCTGGCGGCGGCTGAGAGCCTGAAGCTGGCCGTTACCGTTCCCGGCAAGGGGGTTCTCAACGCCTGGGATGAGCAGGGGCAGCTACAACCTCTGGCGGTTGATGACGGCCCGGCGGCAACCTCGATCCGCGTGGAAGCCGGTATGCATCAGGTGCGCCTGAATGCTCCCGCCGAGAACCCGGTTGCCTGGTCCTTGCAATGGCAGCCCGACCCGGTTTTGCCCGCGCCGCTGCCGACGAATCTGGGCCGGATCGATCAGCAACCATTAGCGATTTTGGCCGAACAAAAACCTTTGGCGCTGGAATTGACCGCCGAACGGGATCAAGCCGTCGGCATCGAGGTGCGGGAGCCGGGCCTGTTCCGTCTGGAAACGGCTGGCCGGTTATGGACCCAGGGACGGTTGCGAACCCGGCTGGAGCCACGGATTGCCGAAGCGGAAGCAAACGGCGTAGGCCACAACTTCCTGATTCAGAACTATCTGCGGCCAGGACATTACCTGCTCGGCGCGGGAAGCCGCCAAGGCTCCACCGGCCATGCCCAACTGTGGTTACGGCGCGCACCGCTGCGCGAGGGTGGGCGATTGAGCTTCGAGACGCCGACGCACGCCGCATTGGCGGCGGGCGAAGGCAGGGTCTATCGGCTGACTGTGCCGCCGCCGGGTGGAACTTACTCGTTGCAAGTCATCGGCTTGATGCAAAACTACCCGCTCCGCCTTGAAGATGCGGACGGTTGGCCTGTCCTGCCGCCCGGCCAGGCGGGTTCGCTCTCGACCGATCTGCCCGCCGGCGATTATCGTCTGGTCATCCTGCCAACCCATGTTGCAGGCCGGGTTGTGGTGAATGCGGTAGCGCCGGCGGCGGAACCCGCAACCGCGCAAGGCCACGGGCCGCATCGGCTGGTCCTGAACGGACGGCAGGAATATCGCTGGCTGGAACCGGCCAACAATGGGGAAACCCGCATTCCCGATCAATGGGAGTTTGCGCTGATCGGTGAAACGGATCTGCGCCTGGAAATCAGCGAAGGGATGCGTGGAGAACTGCAACGACGCGATGGCCTGGAGCAATGGCAGGGTGTGGCGCGCTTGTCCGACCGCACGGCTTATCAGGGGCGGGTGCCGCCGGGGCAATACCGGCTGCTGACCGAAGCGCTGGGCCGTAATAACCAGCTTTATTATACCATCATCTCAAGCACTAAACAGTTATTACCTGATCAACCCCGTCTTATCAACTCTCTGCCAACCCGAATCCCCTTGTCTTTGGGGCACGATCAAGTGGTGGAAATCACCTCGTTAGGTCGCCGGGATGTGCGGGCAACGCTCCTGGATGCGGCGGGACGCATCCTCGCCCGTAGCGACGACCGTGCGGATAGCTGGGATTTCCTTATCTCGCAACAACTTAAGGCGGGCCACTATACATTGACGGTCGAGGAAGTAAATTTGCAGGAGGACCAATCCAAAGCCGATGAACCGGCGGAAGAAACCGAAGCATCCAGCACCGAAGAATCCCCGGAGGAAACAGCGGCAGACGATCCATCCGCATCGGCAACCGTTCGACGCGGCGACCGCAACGGCTGGATCGACAATCAAGCGGTCTGGACTACTCTCCGCCTGCCCAGTGAAGCGCCGACGCCGGCGCTAGCGCTGAATGGCGATAGCACACTGGCGAATGGCGACGTCCGCATCTTTCCTCTGACCCATACTGATGCGGCGGATTGCCGACTGTTCGCCGCCCATTCGGATGGTGAATTGACGCTGGCCCTGGAAGAGCAGGAACCCGGCGGCGGCTGGCGAACGCTGGATGCCACTTCCGGGCGCTCGGCGTGGCTGGCGATGCTGCCGACAAAACAGGCGGCAGCGCGGCGCCTGCGCGTTTGGGGCAACGACGGCGGCAAAGCGCCGATCCAGTTGCAGAGCCGCGCTCTGAACGCCAAGCCGCAACCGCTCGGCCCAAGAGTCGCCTGGGAACGGATCGCTGGCATTGATCCGCCGCTGGGCATGGCGCTGGTCGAGCTGCCGGCGGCGCATGCAGTGCGCTTGCCGGTCGCCGATCCGACGCTGCGCAGCGCATCTCAGCCCGGCGACATAATGCAAGCTGCACCCGACGATACCCTGATTCCGCAAAGTCGCCAGTTGTGGTTGCTCAAGCCGGTAACGCCCGACGAGTCGCTCAGCCTCGCACCGGTAGCGTTGACCGAAAGCGCGCCCATGCAACTGACGATACCGGCGGGCCGCAACGCCCGCCTGCCCGCCGCTCCATCCGGGAAAGAGGCGCTGATGTTCTGGCGCGTCGAGTCTCGCTTGGGACAACCGGGCATCGACGCCGGCGCGGGTATGGGCATAGCCGCTAACAGCGCAGTGGCAGCGGGTCTGGCCGGAGAAGCCAAGCTCTGGAACGCCGGCGACCGGGATGCATCACTGCCGGTTGTTCTGTATCGCCACGATTTGCGCATGACGCTGGTGGAAACAGCGGAACTCGGCATGAGCGGCACACGGCTGGCGCCGGGAGAAACCCGCCGATTCCGGTTGCCCACCGGCCTCAAACGGCTGCATCTCAATCTGCCAGCCCGGACCGCAGCGATCCTGGGCTGGGACGATCCCGCGCCACAAACCTTGTGGACGGGCGACCAGGCGCTGAGCTATAGCCTCGACCTGGAAGCGGTCACGCTGTTGCTGGCCAACCTCGGCGAAAATCCCACGCCCGTTTCCTGGAGCCTGGCTGCATTGGCCCCAGAGCAGGCATTGCGCCTGACGCCGGGCGCACTGTTCCGGCGCTTTGAACCGACCGCAGGGGTACGGATGCTTCAGGCCGAAGGGCAAACCGGACTTCATCTGATCACCCAAGGCCAAGAGGTCTCCGCGACGGCATTGAGCGCCGCCGGGTCGGTGCAGCGCGGCAACCGGATTCCGCTGGAGGGTTCGGCACAGGTGTTGTTGCAGCATGGTCCGGGGCTGCTGGCGGCATGGCTGGCGGGGGAGGGTTCCGACCCGTGGCCGCACGTTCCCTCCGAGCCGGCGCGAGCGCCGTCGGTGCTGGCGTTGCACGGTCCGGCGCAGGCGCTGCACCTCGAATTCAGCCACCCGGTCATGCTGTACGGGCGCAGTTCGGCGCCGCTGCTGGCCGGCATGCGCCGCGACGGTCAGCCGGCGTCGCCGATGCTCTATCCACAGGGCGCGCAGTTCGCGCACTACCTGCCGCCCGGTCATAGCGAATTGCTGTTGCTGCCGCCACAGGAAGGGGAATTGGCCGGCACGCTGGAATTGCAGACCAGCGATGTGCAAATGATTGAGGAAGGGTTGGGAGAACCGATCCTGCTGGCCCCCGGCGGGACGCGGCTGTTCGGTTTCCACGTCACGCAACCCGGCCCGGTCGGTGTCGGAGTTCAGGCTGCGCCGGATGTAGTGACCAGCCGGTTGCTGAATGAGCAAGGGCAGGTGATCGGAGAAGGCGTGGTGCAGATGCCGCGTCTGGCGGCGGGAAACTATGTGCTGGAGGCGACGGCGCCAGCCACGGGATCGCCGGTGCAAATCCGTCCCGCCTTGCTGGGCGTCACGCCGCCCCCTGCGGGACCGCCGCCGGAAATTCGTGAACAGTTCCGTGCCTGGATGAATGCGCGGAATCTGCCGCTCAGGAAACGGTAGCGCACGCCACGCCGCGTGATCCGGGCATACAGCAAGGTGTTAGGAATATGAAGCTATCGACACAGAAAACCGATCTGACGCTCCGCCTCGCCCTAAGCCTGCTGCTGGTCTGCCTGGGGTCCTTGGCTAACCCTGTGACCGCATGGGCGGCTCCGCCTCAGTTCGACCGGCTGGAGCGGCCAGCGGGCGCGATCATGGCGCCGGAACGGTTCCTGCGGCCCTGGGACGCAGTGACCCTGTTCTTCGATCAGGATCAGGGACCGGCGGCGGGCGGCGTGGAGGACGAACCGCAACGGGTGGCGCGCATGGAACCGGCCTGGGCCGGCGAGTGGCGCTGGCTGAATGGACGCACCCTGCAATTTCGACCTGCCGAGCCTTGGCCGCCGCTGGCGCGAGTCACAGTGGACATCAACGGCCAGCGCAAACAACTGCTGGCGCTGTTGCCGGCGCCGGTGCGCAGCGCGCCCGCGCACGCTACGGAGAATCTGCCGCAATTCGACCGGGTAACGCTCACGTTTCCAACGCCGGTGGACCCGGCGGCGCTGGCTCGACTGCTGACTCTGGAGGTGCGTCCCCTGCCGGCGGTGGGATCGGAAGGACTGCGGGTGCTGAACGCCAGGGATTTCGAGATCAAGGTGGGCGAGCGCGCTGATCGCTCGGCGGAGGCGAATTATGTCGTCGTACTCCGCGATCCGGTTCCCGGCAATCACCAGATCGATCTCAAGCTGCGCCTGTCGGACGAACCCAGCCTGAACGACGAGCTGAAAACCCTGTCGTTTCGCACCGCCGAGCCGTTCCGCCTGAAGAATCTCCAATGTGGACAGGTGGGCGAGCCGGATTATATGCACCGCGATATTTATGTCACCGACAAGCAGGTCAAGGATTTTATCTACTGCAAGCGCGGCTCAGGCTACGAACACGCCCAAAACGCCGCGCCGGCCCTGGTGCTGGGGTTCAATCACGACTTGGCGAAACCGGATGGCGCAGACCGCGCGCTATCGCCTTTGGTGGTCCGCAACCTGCTGCATTTCACGCCGGCGGTGGAAGCGCTCAAGGCGACCGTATCCGGTTCCTACCTGATCATCAGCGGGCGCTTCGCCAGCGACCGGATTTACACCCTGCGCCTTGCGCCCGCTGACTTGCGCGACCGCCACGACAATCCGTTGGTGCTGAAAGGCGATGAAACCTTTCGTCTGGCGCTGGCCCCGGAACCGCCTTCCCTGCAATGGGACGCTGCGCAAGGCGTCGTCGAGCGGCTGGGGCCACAAATGGCGCCGTTGCGCGGACGGGGCTTTTCCCGCGTCGATCTGCGCATTCACGCCATCGATCCATTCAGCCGCGATTTCTGGCCGTTCCCCGACCAGCCGGTGAGGGTGGACGACGATCAGGAACCCCCCTTGCCCGGCGTCGAACCGCAACCGCACCAGCAGGGCAGGGACATCGCCGTGGAGGAGATTGCCAAGCGCCTGAAAACGCTAGGTTCGCCCGCCTTTTCAGAAGTGATACCGTTGCCACTGCTGAAAGGCGGCGCTCTGGCTAAATTCGGCCTGGATTTGAAGCCTCCGCTGACTCGCATCGCCGGTTCGGAGCGGCCCGGCGCCTACATGGCCGGTCTGCGCCCGCTGGACAGTTCCAGCCAGCGCGCCTGGATGCGCATCCAGGTCACTGACCTGGCGCTGACTGCCGTGGAAGAGCGGGAACACGTTCACTTTTTCGTCACCTCGCTGGCTACGACCCAGCCGGTGCCCGGCGCGGAAATTCAGCTTGACGGCGTTGACATTGAAGGGCGCTGGTGCAAAACCCAACGCGGCGTCACCGACGCGCAGGGCCACTTCGATTGGCAGGCGCCGGGCCCTTTCCGGTGCAGCCTGCGGCGGGTGAGCGTCCAGAAGGGCGAGGACGTGCTGATCCTTGATCCGAACCGGCCCCTGCCGCGCTATGCCAGGGAACGGTGGAGCGTGCCGGGCGGCAAGGAAGACGGCCACTGGCTGAACTGGACGACGGCGGATTTGAACGAACGGCGGGAGTCGCCACGGCTGCTGTGTCATCTGTTCACCGAACGCCCGATCTACCGCCCAGAGGATCCCGTGCAGATCAAGGGCATGGTCCGGGATTACTGGAGAGGGCAACTGCGCTTTGGCCGGGGCGGCGGCACGCTGGTGGTGCGCGGGCCTAACGATCAGGAATGGCGCTACCCGGTCAAGCTGGACGAGTATGGCGGTTTCTATCACCGCTTTGGCGAGGAAACCCCGGCTACGGGCGATTACCGCATTCATTTTGAGATCGGAACGGGTTCGGGCGCCGCTACCCCTCCAGCCGTCGCCCACCCGGAAGAAGAGTCCGATAGTGCCGAAGAAACCACCGCCGACGCGGAAGCGAGCGCTGACGCCGATGAGGAAGCGAGCGACGAGGCGATCAATAACACCTCTTGCGGTGAAGTAACCTTCAAGAAGGAAGCCTATCGCCTGCCGACCTTCGAGGTCCTGCTGAACGTGCCGCAACGGGTCAGCCTGGAACGTGAATTTAGCGTGCAGTTGACGGCGCGCTACTTTGCCGGCGGTCTGGTCGCCGACCGGCCTGTGCAGTGGCGGGTCGCGCAATTCCCCTATGCCTGGACTCCGCCCCGGCGCGAGGGTTTTTTCTTTTCCAGCGACGCCCGCTTCTCGTCCGACAAGGACTGGCGGGCGACGCCGACCTTGCAGCGGCCAGGCCAAACCGACGGGGAAGGCGGCGCGACCCTGACGCTGGATCCGACCGCTGAACCGACCGCCCAGCCGCGCCGTTACCTGATCGAAGCGACCGTCACCGGCCCCGATGAGATGCAGGCGCGTGCGACCCTACCGGTCGTAGCGCTGCCGCCGTTTGCGCTGGGCGTGAAAGTGCCCCGCTATTTCACCGACGCCGACGCCGTGGAACCTGAAATTCTGGTCGCTGACCCGGAGGGCAAGCCGCTGCCGGGCCGGGCGGTGACGGTGCGGCTGATCAAGCGCAACTGGAATTCGATCCTGCAAGCCAGTGATTTTGCGCAGGGCGCGGCCAAATACGTCACCGAAGTCATTGACGAGACGCTCAGCGAAACGGTGCTGACCAGCGCCGATGAGGTACAGAAACTCCATCTGCCGCTGCGCGATGCGGGCGTGTATCTGCTGCAGCTTGAGGCCGCCGACCGGCTGGGACGCGCCCAAAAAGTGAGCGTTGATTTCTTCGTGGAAGGCAAAACGCCGGTCACTTGGTCGCAGCCGCCGGCTCAGATCGTTACGGTGACGGCGGACAAGGATGCCTACAACCCCGGCGAAACGGCGATCCTGATGGTGCAAAGCCCATTCCAGACGGCGCGCGCCCTGGCGGTGGTGGAAGAGCCGGAAGGCCCGTTCCGTTACCAATGGGTGGACATCGCCAATGGTTATGGCCGGTTCCCGCTGGCGGTGCGCAAGCAGCACCTGCCCAAAGTGCCGGTGCATTTCCTGCTGATGCGTGGCCGGTTGCCCGATGCGGTGCTGGCCCCGACCGCGCCCTTCGATCTGGGCAAGCCGGTGACGCTGGCGGCAACCCGCTGGATTACGGTCAATCCGGTCAAGAACACGCTGGCGGTCAAGCTGGACGCGCCGGCCAAGGCCCGCCCCGGCGATGACATCGAAGTGACACTGAAGCTGGCCGACGACGAGGGCCAGCCGGTCGCGGGCGAAGCGACCTTCTGGATGGTGGATCAGGCCCTCTTTGCGCTGGCCAGGGAACAGCCGCTGGATCCCCTGCCGCACTTCATCGCGGCGCGCCGCAGCCGGCTGGTCGCGCACGATAGCCGCAGCCTGGCCTTTGGCATCCTTCCCCTCAAGGAAACGCCGGGCGGCGATGGGGAGAAAGAGAATGGGGATGATTGGGGGCTGGACAACATGTCGGTGCGCAAGAACTTCACCCCGGCGCCGGTGTTCCTGCCCAAAGTCAGCGTAGGAGCGGACGGTCTCGCCCGGATCAAGGTCAAGCTGCCCGACTCGCTGACCGTGTTCAAACTGCGCGCCAAGGCGATCAGCGGCCCCGACCGTTTCGGCTACGCCACGGGCGAGATTCAGGTACGCCAGCCGGTGCTGGCGCAACCGGTTTTGCCGCGCTTTGTCCGGCCCGGCGACCAGTTCAGCGCCGGTCTGATCGGTCGGGTGGTGGAAGGGCCGGGCGGGGAGGGCAAAGCGGCGGTGAAACTCGATGGCCTGCGCCTGGAGGGCGCGAGCGAGCAGCGCTTTGCCTGGGCCGACAAGAAGCCGCAAAACCTCGATTTCACCCTCACCGTCCCCGACCCTGGCCTGCGCATGGACGGCGGCTTGCAGCGCGAGCGGGTGCGAGTGCTGTTCACGCTGGAACGGCTGGCCGATCAGTCCCGCGATGCGGTGGAGGTGGGTTTACCGATGCAGCCGGATCGCCGGCCTATCCGGCGCGCGCAACTCAAGGAAGTCGCGCCGGGGGCGACGCTGGAATTGCCGTTGCCGCCGGAACCGATCCGGCCCGGCACGTTCCGCCGCGTATTGACGGTCAGCACCGATCCCGGACTGGCGCGACTCATCGCCGGTCTGGATACCCTGCTGGCCTTTCCCTACGGCTGCACCGAGCAGCGCTTGAGCCAGGCGTGGGTGCTGCTGGCCTTGCGCAATTGGAGCGGGTTGCTGCCCGACGGTGACAGCGTGGCGAAACGGGCCAGCGCGGCAGTGCAGGCGGTCGCCCAAATCATCGCGGAATCCATTGACGATCAGGGTTTGGTGGCGTTCTGGCCCAAGAGCCGGGGTTATGTCGCTCTGACCGCGTGGTCGCTGGCATTTCTGGCGGAAGCCAAAAAGCAGGGCGAGCCGGTGGACGACAAGCTGCTGGAACGGTTGACGCGAGTGCTGCGGCAGGCGCTGCGTTCCGACTATCCCCGCCTGTTGAGCGGTTCGGAGTATCTGGAGCGGACCACCGCTCTGGAAGCGCTGGCCAGCGCGGGCGCAGCCGACGAAGCGTATCTGACCGAACTGCTGCGCCAGGCCGCATTTCTCACCCCGGAAGCGGCGGCGCGGGTGGCCGTCGCCCTGGCGCAATCGCCATCGTCCGACCGGCCCGCCTTGACCCGGCTGGTCGCCCAGTTGTGGGAAGCGGTGGAGACGCGCCGTTTCCAGGGCCGCGATGTGTATGCCGGATTGCGGGACGGGAATGGGGGCAGTCCGCTGATTCTGCCTTCGGAAACGCGAACCCTGGCCACGATCCTGCACGCCGTCGCCTTGACCGATCCCCACGAGCCGCGTCTCAATCTGCTCACCGACGCGCTGATCCGCCTGGGCCAACAGGACGGCTGGGGTTCCACTCAGGCGGATCAGCAGGCGATCCGGGCCTTGTTTGCGTACCAGACGAATCCTGCTCCCGCAGCCGGGCGTTTCACCTTGCGCGCCGGCCCGGACGGGAAGCCGGAAGTCGTTGCCGTGGAGCGGTTTATCCGCCGCAGCCACGATGCGGCGACGCCCTGGCTGATCGTTGCGGATCCGGCTTCAGCGCCGTTGGTGGTGAACGAGAACGTGAGTTACTTGCCGGCGGCGGCGGGCAGCGCGGCCAAGGCGGAAACGGCGGGATTTGTCGTCAACCGCGATAGTTTCCGCGTGCCGGCCCAGCCGGACCTGCCGTTGGAACGGCTCGCGCCAGCGGGCGAGGGGCAAACCATCGAATTGAAGGTGGGCCAAGTGGTTGAGGATCGCATCGAAGTGGTCAACCCGGAACTCCGCCACCACGTCATCATTGAAGCGCCTCTGGCGGCGGGCATGGAACCGCTCAATTCCCGGCTCGCCAACGCTGCCACCGAAGCCAGCCCGAGCCAGCCCGATACCGCAGCGGCCAGCTACCAGGCCCGGCTGGATGACCGCAGGGTCTACGTGTTCGACGAATTGCCGGCGGGGAATTATCGTTTCTTTACGCGCAGCCGGGCGACGATTCCGGGGAGGTTCACCCAGCCGCCCAGCACGGCTGAGATGATGTACCGGCGTGCGGTCAACGGCAGCAGCGCCGGGGCGCGGATCATAATCAGCCGCTGAATGAGGATGCTCATGGGTTTCGCAGCGCGTTATCCCTGCTGCTCCCGGTGGCTGCGAGGCGTAACCGGCGCATTCCTGCTCGCGGCATTGGTGCTGTATGGCGTTGCCGTCGCGCAACGGGCGCATCTGGAAGCGCCGCCGCCCACGCCGATCCTGCTGGACCGTCACGGTTATTTTCTGGCCCAGTTTGGCGCGACGATTACCGGCGCGGATGGCGTCCGCCGGACCGAATATGGCTACTGGCCGCTGGAGACGCTGCCGGAGCGGGTGGCGACGGCGACCGTGGCGCTGGAAGATCGGCGCTTTTGGAGTCACCCCGGCGTGGATGCGCTGGCGATTCTGCGCGCCGGCTGGCAGGCGGCCCGCAGCGGTCGCGTGCGTTCGGGGGCGTCCACCCTCGCCATGCAGATAGTGCGGATGCAGCATCCCGCGCCGCGCACGCTGTGGAACAAGGCTGTCGAGGCGGGGGCGGCCATCGTGCTGACTCAGCGCTATGAGCGGGATGCTCTGCTGCGTCACTACTTGCAAATTGCGCCCTACGGCAACGGCAGCCACGGCATCGCGCACGCCGCCCGCTGGTATTTCGACAAGCCGGCGACAGACCTGAGTTGGGCCGAAATCGCGTTTCTGACCGCCATTCCCCAGGCGCCGGGCCGGATGAATCCCTACCGGCCTGCGGGGCGCGACGCCATCATTCGGCGCGGTATGCGCCTGCCGGGACTGCTGGCCGAGCGCGGCGTCCTCACTGTCGAGGAACGGCGGCTGGCGGAGACGCAACTGCAAACGCTGCATCCCCAGCCGCACCGCCAGCGTCCACCGTATCTGCACGCCATCCTGCATCTTGAACGCCTGCTGGATCGGAAGGGTTCGCCACCGGGCCGGGAGCCGATTCTGCGCGCCACGCTCGACCTGGCGCTGCAACGGGAAATCGCTGCTCTGGTTACTGCCGCCTGGCCTGAATGGCAAGAACTCGGCGCTGAGCAGGCAGCGGTGCTGGTGGTGGATCGCGCCGGCTTTGCGGTGCGCGCCGCTATCGGATCGCTCGACTACTTCCAGTCGCCCGCCGGAGCGCTGGATTTTATTCACACGCCGCGTTCGCCGGGCAGCGCCCTGAAACCCTTTCTCTATGCGCTGGCTCTGGAGCGGAATCTGTTGACGCCTGTGACCTGGTTGTTCGATCAGCCGGAGGGCGCGGCGGGTATTGGCAATGCTGATGGGCGCTTCCTGGGACCTCTGCTGCCGCGTCAAGCCCTGGCCAATTCCCGCAACGTGCCCGCCATTCATCTGTTGCGCCGGGTCGGGTTGCAACCGTTTTTCACCTTTCTGGACGAACTGGAGCTAATGCCCGGATCCCATTACCGCGATCCTGACCATTTCGGGCTGACGCTGGCGCTCGGTGGTCTGCCGACGACGCTGGAGCAGTTGGTGCGGGCGTATGGAACGCTGGCCAACGATGGCCGCCTGCCCGCTCTCCGGTGGTATGAGGGGCAACCCCTGCCGCCGGATCGCCCGCTGCTGTCAGCCACCGTGGCGCGGCAAATCACTTTATTTCTGGCGGACCCTCTGGCGCGTCTGCCCGGTTTCCCGCGCTACGGTCCGACCAATTATCCCTTCACGGTCGCGCTCAAGACCGGCACATCGCAAGGGTATCGGGACGCCTGGATCGTGGCGTATTCGTCCGATGATCTGGTTGGAGTCTGGCTGGGTCGCGGCGATGTCAACCCGATGCGGGGACTCACCGGTGGCCGCGCCCCGGCGGCGCTGGCCCGCGCCATCCTGCTGCGCCTGCGCCAGGGCGAACCGGGCGCTCTTCACGAGATGGAATTTCCATCGCCAGAGAGCTATCTGCCGGTCGAAGTTTGCCTTGATCCCGGCGGACGACCGGATCGGTGCGCGCAAACCCTGCGCGAATGGCTACCGCCGGGGATGCTGAGCGCCGGAAAGCCGGTCAAGCGCCCCGCGCTTGCCGAGCCGGCTGAGGGCGAAGCGTCCATGCCGGCCTTGCCCCAGGAAGCGCCGGTCGAAATTGCCATCACCACCCCGGAACACAATGCCCGTTTCTGGCGCAATCCCGAAGCGCCGCCCGCGCTCGACCGTATCGCATTGAAGGCGGTAGCTAAAGGGCCTGTTGCACAAATCGTCTGGTATGTGGACGATGAGCCGTTTGGGGTTGCACACGTCGATCAAGCGCTGTATTGGCCGTTGCGGAAGGGCGCTCACCATTTTCAGGCGCGCTTGCCTTATCGGGAGGAGCGGTCGCGGCCGGTGCGGGTAGTCGTCGAGTGAAGACGTGCTGGTTGAGCCAAATCCCCCCGCTCACTGCGTTCGCGCACCCCTTTGGCAAAGGGGGGTTGGGGGGATTCCGTAGTAACCCATCCGTTGCATCAACCATGGCTTTTTATTCCATGAGTGATTTCTTGCTTCATCGAGGTTGCCCAAGGGTACGGCTTGGTTTTCGCCACTCAACTCCCCACGGGTGGGGAGCTTTACGCCGATGAGGCGACCGCATGCTCCCCCAGGTCTCACGCCCTCTCCACAAGCGTTACTTCCCGCCCAACTGGCGGTAGGTTCCTGAGAACATGGATAAATTTAATCAAAACAGCATGAAAGTCAATGAAAATTTCAGCAGTTGTCAACCCTACTTTTTACAGGACGACCGCCTGATGAATCCGCCGAAATTGACCGACGCCTTGCTCCAAATCGACAAGCGCGTCGCCACGCTGACCTTGAACCGGCACGACGTGCGCAACGCGCTCACCGGCACACACCTGATCGATGACATTATCGCCGTCGCCGAATGGGTGAATCGTTGCGACGAGGTGTCAGTGCTGATCATTACCGCCGCCGGTTCGGCTTTTTCTTCCGGCGGCAACGTTAAGGACATGGCCGAACGCAGCGGCGATTTCGCCGGCGACGCAGCCGAGGTGGCTACCCGGTATCGTCGCGGCATCCAACGGATTCCGCTGGCGTTGCGGCAGGTCGAAGTGCCCATCATCGCTGCGGTGAATGGACCGGCCATCGGCGCCGGCTTCGACTTGGCGAACATGGCGGATATCCGCCTGGCGTCCAGCCGGGCGAAGTTCGGGGAGACTTTCCTCAATCTGGGTCTCGTTCCGGGGGATGGCGGCGCCTGGTTTTTACAGCGGCTGATTGGCTATCAGTCCGCTTTTGAATTGACCCTGAGCGGCCGGATCATCAATGCGGACGAGGCCAAGGCGCTGGGAATTGTGCTGGAGGTGGTGCAGCCGGATCATCTGCTGGCGCGCGCCCAAGAGCTGGCCGGGCGCTTTGCCCGCCAGCCCCGGAAAGCGTTGCGCCTGACCAAGCGGCTCATGCAGATGGCGCAACGCATGGAGCTGAAGGATTTCCTCGACCTGTGCGCCAGCTTTCAGGGCATGTGTCACCACGAACCCGAACATCTGGAGGCTGTTCGGCGCCTGCTGAAAAAGTAGCTACCCAAGGCCCGGAGCATCTCTGACGTGGGTCAGTACCGGCTACGGCGGCTGGCCTAGATTTTCCGCTCGAACGGGGTGAGCGCTTTACTCGTCAAGCGATAAAGCTGCGCCGGGCGGTGCGCGCCGACCCGGAATTGCTCCGAAAGCGGCTCGATGATGCCCTGTTCCAGGATTTTATGCCGGAACGACGCCTTGTCCAGGCGGGCGCCGATGGTTTGTTCGTAAATGCGATGCAGCTCATTCATGGTGAACGCTGCCGGCAACAGGAAGGCCGGCAGCGATGAATACGTCGCCTTGCTGCGCAGCCGCTCGATTGCACGGGCAACGATTTGCGGATGATCAAACGGAAGCGGCGGCAACGCCTCCGCCGGCAACGCTTCCGCAACCTGGCTCTGATCCAGCAGCGCCGAGGGAATCAGCGCGTAGTAGGTGATACTCACCGACCAGCCGCGCGGATCGCGGGCAGCGCCGGAAAAGGTGAATAGCTGCTCCAGGTACGGGGCGTCAAAACCGATCTTGCGGCGGATCACCCGCCGCGCCGCCATTGCGGTGTCCGCATCTTCTTCCACATGCACAAATCCGCCCGGCAGGGCGAGAACCCCTTCAAACGGCGGCTCCTGACGCCGCGCCAGAATCAGGCAGAGGCGCTCATTGCGGATGGTGAACAGCGCCGTATCCACCATCACCAGGGGTTGCCGAATCGTCCGTTCCATGCCGATTTCTCCACGATTGTTTGATGTTACTAAAAAATAACAAGAATTATTGTTGCTTAAACACATCGTAAAGTACATGAAAAAATTTATTAAATGTTATTTGAAATTTACAATTAACTAGGATATGCTTTCAGCCCATGGAGGTGGCTATGAATCCCATCACAACATTATCCGCCGAAGCGCTGCTCGCCATCCCGCTGATGGAGCCGGAACGGCTGTTCACCGGCGACGCGCAGCAGGCGAAACAGGAATTTCGGGCGCTGGCCGCGATCTGGCATCCGGATCGCCGTCCTGACGCTGGAGCCTCCGAGGTGTTTCAGCACCTCAGTCGGCTGTATGAGGCAGCGGCGCGGAAACTGCGCGGCGGCATCTGGATTCTCCCCGGTCGGTTGAGCGTGCGCGCCGCCGATGGCGCTGCCTATCACATTCACTACCGCAAGGCGCGGGAATTCGAGCTGGGGCGGATGTTCCTGGGCGACCGGATTGTCGCCTACGTGGTGGACAAGGCCCATGCCGACCTGTTCCAGAACGCGCTTCAGGTCATCAACCGCTTGCCCTGCGCCAACCCGCGCATGGCGGCGGAAGTTCAGCCTGCGCTGCCGGAGGTCGTTCGTCAGATCGAGACCGCAGACAGCCGGGTGCTGGTGGTGCGGAAGACGCCGGATTTGGTGTTGCTGCGCGATGTTCTCGACCATTTCAGCGGTCGGCTGGACGCTCGCCATGCAGCCTGGATCATCAGCTCGCTGCTTCATCTGGCGTGTTACCTCGATTACGCCCGGCTGGCGCATAACGCCATCGGGGCCGATACCGGGTTTATTTCGCCACCCCAGCACCGCAGCGCGCTGCTCGGCGGCTGGTGGTACACAGTGCGGCAGGGGGAGCGGATGCGGGCTGCACCGGCCGCCACGCTCCAGTATGCGCCCTGCGAGGTCATTGCCCGCAAATGCGGCGATATCCGCACCGACCTGGAGTTAATCCGGGCGCTGGGCCGGGAGTTGCTGGGCGATGGGACCGGGGCGCGGCTGGCGCGGGAGAAAGCCGCCCCGCCGCCGATGCTGGATTGGCTGCGGTTCCCGGCTCCTCGATCCGCTCTGGATGATTACCACACCTGGCAGCGCCGGGTGTTAACCGCCAGCTTCGGCGAACGCCGGTTCGTGAAGCTGGATCTCTCCGCAGATGATCTTTACTAATCAAGCAAGAAGGAGAACGCCATGGGTACAGCCCGTTGGGACGCGACCGACTGGAGCGCTTACGCCGCTTCGACTACGCACAAAACCACTGACGCGATGTTTGCCGCCCGCGCCATCGATCCCGAACTGAATCCGTTGGGGGTCGCCTTGCGGGAATCCCGCGATTCGGAGCTCAATCCGGCATCGACCGCGATCATCGTCGGGCTGGATGTGACCGGATCAATGGGGATGATCGCCGATACGCTGGCCCGCCAGGGGCTTGGCACGATGGTGGAAGAAATCCTGGCCCGCCAGCCGGTGTCCGATCCGCATATCCTGATTGCGGGCATCGGCGACGTGCTGTACGACCAGGCGCCGCTCCAGGTGACGCAGTTTGAGGCCGATATCCGCATCGCCCGGCAACTGGAAAAGCTGTGGCTGGAAAAGGGCGGCGGCGGCAATGCCTGTGAGTCCTACACCCTGCCGTGGTACTTCGCGGCGCTGCACACCTCGATAGACTGTTTCGAGAAGCGCGGCAAGAAGGGCTACCTGTTCACCGTGGGCGACGAGGAGCCGCCCGCCGATTTGCCAGCGGCGGCCATCGCCCGCTTTCTCGGTGACCGGGTGGAGCGGGATTTCGATTCCCGCGAGTTGCTGACCCTGGTCAGTCGCCAGTACCACGTCTTTCACGTCATCGTTGAGGAAGGTTCGCACGCCCGCCATGACCCGCATGGAGTGCGCAGCCGTTGGACCGATCTGCTGGGGCAACGAGTCATCGGCCTGTCCGATCACCGCAAACTGGCCGAAGTGATCGTATCCGCGATGGAGGTTAACGAGGGCCGCGACCGGGATCGGGTGGTCAAAAGCTGGTCGGGGAAAACCGCTGCGGTGGTGCGCCGGGCGGTGGGAACGCTGCAACCGGCTCCTCCCCGGAACACGGGCGTGGTGCGGTTCTGAGGCCGCAAGGAGCGCGATCATGGGTCAGAACCTGACCGCCCAAGTGGTCATCGGCGCCCAGTTCGGCGATGAGGGCAAGGGCCGGATGACCGCCGCCTACGCCGCAGCGGTCGGCAGCGACGGAATTGTGGTGCGGTTCAACGGCGGGGCGCAGGCCGGTCACACCGTAGTCACCCCGGAAGGTCGGCGTCACGTTTTCAGCCATGTCGGCAGTGGAACTTTCGCCGGCGCCGCTACCTTCCTGTCGCGGTTTTTCGTGTCCAACCCGCTGCTGTTCCTCAAGGAATGGGAAGCGTTGGCGACTCAGGGCGTCCGGCCCACGGTCTACGTCGATCCGGACAGCCCGGTGACGACTCCTTACGACATGATGATCAACCAGATCGTCGAACAGGCGCGGGGCGCCCGTCGGCATGGCAGTTGCGGCGTTGGCTTCGGGGAGACGCTCGAACGCAACCTGACGCCCGCCTGCGCCCTGACCGTTGGGGATTTGGCCGACACGGCGACGCTGACCCTGCGGCTGGAGGCGATTCGCCGCTGCTACGCGCCGGGGCGGCTGGCGCAACTGGGGTTCGGGGCGGCTTATGCTCAAAACCGGACGCTGTTGCAGTCAGACGCCATTCTGGAGCATTTCATCGCCGATGCGCGCCGCTTTCTGGACAGGGTGACGGTGATGGGCGCAAAGGTGGCGATACCGGGCCGGTGTCTCCTGTTCGAGGGCGCTCAGGGGCTATTGCTGGATCAGGAGCGCGGATGCTTCCCGCATGTCACACGCTCCCATACCGGCCTGCGTAACGTCCTCTTCCTGGCGGATGAGTGGGGCCTGAAACGGCTTGAGGTCACGTATGTGACGCGGGCCTATCTCACCCGCCACGGCGCGGGGCCGCTGCCGCACGAACTGCCGGGTAAACCGTATCCCGGCGTCGATGATCCCACCAATCGCCCGAACCCCTACCAGGGATCGTTGCGCTTCGCCTGGCTGGATCTGGATTTGCTACAACAAGCTATTGCTGCTGATCGGGCTGACGCCGCCCGGTCTCCAGCGCTGACGGTTCATCCTCGGCTGGCGATCACCTGTCTCGATCAGATCGGCGCTGAAAAAATGCGGTATTACCAGGGCGGGCGGCGGCGCCAGGCGACGATAGAGTCCGGGATGGCGGCAGTAGCGGCAGCGGCGGGCATGGGGTCCGGTGGGCAATGGAACATAAACGCCGGATCTGACGGTTCCAGATACGGTGAAACCGGCCCTGTTCCAGCCTGCGGAATATCGGGGTTGGTGGATCGTAAAGCGTCCGGTGCGGCGTGATGACCGGAATCAGGGTTTGCCACCTGTTAAAATACGGGTTTCCAAAGCGCTAGATTTAGTCCTATCCTGAATAAAGCATTCTGCACCCATGCAACGACTAGAGATGTGGCAATGTCCGACAACAATATCCCTTCCCTAATCAACCGGCTGGTCGAGAGTTTCCCCGACTGTTTTAGCCGGTTAACTCCCAAGCCGCTCAAAATCGGCATCGGTGCGGAACTGTTGGCGCTGGTCGGCGTGCATCCGGCGCTGATGGACGTTAGCCGCAAGCAAACCCGGCAAGCGCTGGCGTTCTACACCGGCGCTAACGCCTACCGGAAAGCGGTGGCGCGCGGCGGCGTCCGCTATGGGCTGGATGGACAGCCAGCCGGCGAGGTGACGCCGGATCAGCAGGAATTCGCCAAAGCGCCCCGACCGAAAAAAACGCCCGCAACCACTGAGTCCGCAGCGGTTGACATGACCGCCCTACTGCAAGAGGTGATGGCAATGGCGATTTCCGCCAAAATGGATGTGACGATCAAGATCAACCAGCTGCCCCAGAGCAAGCCTGCGTCGCCGCAAACCGTGCTGTTTGCTGTGCAGGCGAGCAACCGGATGATCGTGGTGGAGCTGAAGAACAAGGCATGGAACACGCTTAAGGAAGCCGCAGGACGCTATCCGCAGTGGGTGGCGGCGATCACGGGTCAACTGGGCGCGTCGCTGCCGGATGGCGGGTTCAGACTGGAAAATCCGGCGCTGCAGGTTTTTGAGAAGAAACCCAAACCCGATGCCGGAGCGCCGCCAGCCACGCCCGCTTCGCCCACATCCGCCGCGCCAACCCCGCCACAGGACCTTCCGCTCCCGTCGCTGGGACGTCCCAAGCTCTCGCTGAAAAATCGGGTTCCTGAACGATGACTTTCATCAAATTGGCAGTCGCAGCAGTGTGGCTGGCCGGCACCGGTCTGACATATGCGGCGGAAGGCAGCCGGGTGTCTCAAGGTTCCTCGCTCTCAGCGGAAGGCGCATCCACCATCGTCGCCGGGAGCGTCGAGGTGATCGCGGGTTCCGCCACCCTGACCGTGAAAGCCGTTCAAGCATCGGCGGAAGGCGCCGTGATCGTCCTGGCAGGCGCATCCGAGGCCGCTACCGTATCCGTCGCGGTCACTGCCGAAATCGCCGCCGGATTGTCGAAAGCCGTTGGCTCCACCGTGGAGGTTGTCACTGAGTCCGCCGGCTATGCGTTGATGCATGCGGGGAAAATGATTGCTTTTATTCCGAATGAACTCAGTAAAAGTCTATTGCACCACTCGCAGCATCCGCAATGAACCGGCGCGGGCGACGGGCATATTCAGGCATTCTCACGCTGATCGGCGCTTGTGCGCTGGCGTTATTGACGACGACCGCGCTGGCGGGAACCGCTTGCACACAGAAACCGCTCACGCCGGATGGGCTGGCTAAAGCATCCCGGCTGGGAGTAAAGCTGTTCGAGGCGCTGAATCCGAGTAACGCCGAAGTCGTCATTATCGGCAGAGTGGGCGCGGATTTGTCCAAATACGGCTTGCGCTTTAGTCATTCAGGCTTTGCGCTACGCAATAATCCAAAAGGCCAATGGACGGTGATCCATTTGCTTAATCGCTGCGGGACGGATTCTTCTTCACTCTACGATGAAGGCTTGATCAACTTCTTTCTGGATGATCCGTTTGCTTACGACGCCATCATCGCAGTACCAAAGCCAGAAATGCAGCGCGCCTTGGCCAAGGTCTTGCGGAGCGGGACTGTCTGGCGCTTGCACCAGGCGCACTACAACACGATTGCCCATCCGCAATCATTGGACTTCCAAAACAGCAACCAATGGTTGTTGGAACTGGTGGTGGCGGCCATGGCGAAAGGCGCTGTCAACAGTCGCAGCGAGGCTCAGCGCCATCCATTGATGCAGCAATACCAGCCGGATGTGATGGCGATTGACCGGCTGACCCGACTGGGTGGCGGCTTGTTCAAAGCCAACCTGACCTTTACCGATCATCCCTTGGCGGATCGATTAAAAGGTGAATATCACATCGTGACGGTCCGCTCGGTGATGCGTTTTCTCCATCAGACCGGGATGCTGGAGCGGCTCCAGTGGCTGGATTTGCAGAGCGCCCCTGAAAATTTTACTGGGGCTGACCTCAATCAGGCGCTGGAACGCTTATAGCGCTTTTCCCGATCAGTCGGCGTGGCTTTCGTTAAAAGTGGTGGCTAAAAAATTGGGAACAGCGCTCTATAAAGTGCAGCATAACCTATGGAGTCGTTACCTGCGCAATGAGCTACGCCAACCCCAGGTTCCAGCCTATCGACCGGCCCAAGCGAAAGTCCTGTTGCTAAAATCGGTTCCCTTACCCGGAACTCACGCTAACTTATTTGTCGCCGCCGAAGCCAAACTCGTTCATGAAACGCATCTACCCGCTTTTATTCGTGTTTTTGTGGAGTACCGGCTTTATCGGCGCCCGATTTGGCCTGCCGTTCTCCGAGCCATTGTCGTTCCTGCTGATACGTTATCTTTGCGTCATCGTCCTGATGACGGCGGTTGCCGTGCTAAGCCGCGCTCCATGGCCGCAAGACCCGCGCCAGTGGTGGCATATCAGCCTGTCCGGGGTGCTGATCCACGCTATTTATCTGGGGGGCGTATTTGTATCGATCAAGCACGGCTTGCCGGCNNGCCGGGTGGGCGCTCGGCGAACGGGTGAGCGTGCGTCAATGGCTTGGGCTGGCGCTGGGTTTCATGGGTGTGGCGCTGGTGGTGTCGGGCAAGTTTGGAATCGCCGCCGAGCTGGGTCCGATGCTGGTTCCGGCCCTGGTGGCGTTGGTGGGGATAACCGTCGGGACACTGTATCAGAAGCGGTTCTGCGCCGGATTCGATC
The DNA here is from genome assembly GCA_002352185.1 of Competibacteraceae bacterium UBA2788. Taxonomy (GTDB): domain Bacteria; phylum Pseudomonadota; class Gammaproteobacteria; order Competibacterales; family Competibacteraceae; genus Contendibacter. Next base: position 1,005 of record DEHY01000112.1, on the reverse strand, counting down.
TGCGCACCGGCTCGGTCATTCAATTTATTCCGAGCGCCGTCGTTACTGCCGCCGCGATTGCGCTGTTTACGGAATTCCAGATCACCTGGACCGGTCAGTTCGTGTTCGCGCTCGGTTGGCTGGTATTTGTGCTTTCCATCGGTGCGATCAGCTTGTTGAACCTGCTCATTCACAGTGGCAGCGCGGTAAATGTCGCCAGTCTGTTTTATCTGGTGCCTTTGAGTACCGCTCTCATCGCCTGGGCCGTTTTTGGCGAGACGCTTCCCCTGATTTCTCTGGCCGGTATGGCGCTGGCGGTGGGGGGCGTCTATCTGGTGGTCAGGCGCTAACGAACCAGGGCTAAAGCGCTATGAGGCAGTTCGCCATTATGCGATGGCTTTGCGTCAGGTTTGCGCAAACCTCGACCGGATGGAATCGGGAGCAGTGGCGCGGGTGGTCAGAGCGGCGACTCCTCGGTGCCCACGTCCGGGCGGTGGTGTACGATCACCGATTGACCGTCCACCGTTCCGCGCCAGGAGCCTGAACGGCTGTCGGCCCGCGCCTGTTGGAGGGCCTTAAAGGCAGTACTCAGGCGATGGGTGCCCGCCACCCTAAAAGAACCCAGTTGAATCGTCGGTGGTGTGGTTTGCAGAGAAGCTGTCTGTAGAAAGCTGCCGAGGATCTCCCGCTGGGGATCGTCGCCATTCAGCCATTCCATAACCACGATCTTGGTATCGGCGGTCCAGTTGTGGATCGCCACGGTGACGTCGGTTCCACCTGCATGGGCGATTTCGTCGGCTCGACAGACCACTCTTTCGGCTAAATCGGGTGGGATCATAATTACAGTCCTCGTGGTTGACACGGGTGGCGAATGCTCTCAATGAAGTGTTCTTATCCTCTGATTTAGCCCCGGTTGTGCTGCAACGGAACGCTTGAGTCATTGGCGGGTTGATTCAATCAACGAAAGAGAGCATAGAAAAATCATGGGGTTAATTATTACTGCTTAGGAGTTACGCAGTTGAAAAT
>DEHY01000222.1 GCA_002352185.1 Competibacteraceae bacterium UBA2788 | reverse complement strand
AACTCATTTAGGAGCGCTATATAGCCACTCTACGCGCCATTCGTCCCCAGCAGCGCCCGCTCCTCGGCCAGCGCGGCCTGCTCCCGCTGTTGCAAGGCCCACATCTGAGCATACAGCCCATCCTGTTGCAGCAGCTCCCGGTGATGGCCCTGTTCCCGCACCCGGCCCTGATCCAGCACCAGAATCTGATCGGCATCGACAATGGTGGACAGCCGGTGGGCGATCACCAGAGTGGTGTGATCGGCGGCTACTGCGCGCAAGGCTTGCAAAATCGCCTGCTCGGATTTGCTGTCCAGCGCCGAGGTGGCCTCGTCGAAAATCAGGATGCGCGGGCGCTTGAGAATGGCGCGGGCGATGGCGACGCGCTGCTTCTCGCCGCCGGACAGCTTCAAGCCCCGCTCGCCGACCATCGTATCGTAACCGGACGGCAGCGCCGCAATAAACTCGTGCAATTGCGCCATGCGGGCGGCGGCGGCGATCTCCTCGCGGCTGGCATCAATCCGGGCATAGGCCAGATTGTAATAAAGCGTGTCGTTGAACAGCACCGTATCCTGCGGAACGATGCCAATGGCGGCGCGCAGACTGTGCTGAGTCACCGCCCGCAAGTCCTGACCGTCAATCAGAATACGCCCGCCGTTCACGTCGTAGAAGCGGAACAGCAGCCGCGCCAGGGTGGATTTTCCGGCTCCGCTGGCGCCGACCACCGCCAGCTTGCGCCCCGGCGGCACGGTGAAACTCACATCGAACAGGATTTGCCGGTCGGGCTGATAACCGAAATTCACCGCCTCGAAACGCAGTTCGCCCTGCGTCACCTCCAATTCTGCCGCCGTGGGCGCGTCGCAAATTTCCGGAGTCTGCTCGAACAGGCGCACCAGATCGTCCATGTCGGCCAGCGCGTATTTGATTTGCCGGTAGACAATACCGAGAAAATTCAGCGGGATGAACAGTTGCAGCAGCAAGGCGTTGACCAGCACCAGATCACCCAGCGTCAACGAACCGGCGGCCACCTGATCGGCGGCGGCGACCATGATCAACGTCGCGCCGACCGCAATGATGGCGCCCTGGCCGAAGTTGAGCGCCGACATCGAAGTTTGGCTCAGCACCGCGCTGTTCTCCCAGGCGGCCAGGGTGGCGTCGCAGCGCCGCTGTTCCCAGTCCTCGTTGCCGAAATACTTGACCGTTTCGTAGTTGATCAGGCTGTCGAGCGCTTCATTGCCGGCCTGCGATTCCAGGCGGTTCATCAAGTGGCGATGTTCCATCCGCCAGTTCGTAATCGCCAGAGTGAATGCGACATAAGCGGCGGCGCTGCCGAACACGATCAGGGTGAAAATCGGCGGATAGCGGTCCAGCAGCACCGCCGCCGCCAGCAGGAATTCCACCGCGACCGGCAGAATGCTGAACGCCAGATAGTTCAACAGGGTGCTCAGGCTGCGCGCCCCCCGCTCCAGGTCGCGGCTGATCGCGCCGGTTTTGCGCTCCAGATGAAAGCGCAGCGACAAGTCGTGCAGGTGGGCCAGAGTGCGCAAGGTCAGCCGGCGCATGGCGCGGTAGCGCACCCGTGCGAACAGCACATCGCGCAACTCGCCGAACAGGGCATTGCCCAGTTTCAGCGCGCCATAAGCCAGCAATAGCAGGACCGGCGACGCGACGACGACCTGCGGGTAAGCGCCCAGACGGTCCACGATCTGCTTGAGTACCAGCGGGACGCCGATATTGGCCACCTTGGCCAGCACCAGACAGCCGAGCGCGAGCAAAACCCGGCCGCGATACTCCCAGAGATAGGGCAACAGGGCACGCAGATTGGCCCGGTCGCGGCGTTGCCGCCGGGGAGATTCGGCGTAGCGGAGATCAGGGCGCATGAGCGTAGGTTTCGCTGGAAAAACGAAAGGCCACCCCGGAGGATGGCCCTGGCAATGGGACCGCGCCGAAGGGACAGCGGGCTATTTTGGCGCGTCGGCGGCAACCGGAGCAGCGTCGGTCTTGATGCCGGTCTCGCCCAGCATATAGACGATGGATTCCCGGATGTTGGCTTCGGTCAGGGCGGGATTGCCACCCTTGGCGGGCATGGCGCGGATGCCGTTGACGGCATGGGTCGTCAGCGTGTCCAGACCTTGGGCAACGCGAGGCTCCCACTGATCCTTGGCGCCGACCTTGGGCGCACCCATCACGCCGGCGGCGTGGCAGGCCGCACAGGCCTTGTTATAGACCTCCTGCCCGGACATCTTGACGGCGACTGCCGGCTTGGGCTGCTCAAAGGAAACCCGTGCGACCGGCTTGATGCGTTCCAGGGTGAAAGCCTGCTTGCGCAAGTTATCATCGGGGGCAATATGGCTGAAGACGCTCATCAGGGCGGCGACCATGAACAGCACGGCTGCCAGCAGCGCCAGTCCTGAGAGCAGGGCGACGGATGTGGTAACGACGGATTTATCGGTTTGCAGATTCACACTCTTACCTCACTGAACGCATTCTCAACCGGCGCATCCCCGATCCGTTGCGACGGATCCGACCCGATCCTTCGCCCGTCCGTTAGGCGTGAGTCTTCGCTGTGGTGCTGCGGGTGGGAAGGTTTGGGTTTGTTGGGGTTTGGTTTTTTTATCTTGCTGTTGCGGTTTGGGCACAATCATGCTTTTTAATTATAGCGTTATTGGCTGTTGCCTGAAAACCGCCATGCTGTTCAGGAACTCCGTTGAGCGGTTCAAAGGTGGTCTATTGCAATAATAAGTGGCGGAGAGGGTGGGATTCGAACCCACGGATCCTTGCGGATCAACGGTTTTCAAGACCGTCGCAATCGACCACTCTGCCACCTCTCCAGCAAGCTGGAATTGTAACTGGCCCTCGCCGCTCGTGCCAGCATCGTTGACAGGGAAATTCCTCCACGCCCGCCGGCGGTCAGTCCGGCGCGGTGAGCGGGAGGATGAAGCTCACCTGATAGCGATCCGACGCCTCGGTGATTGCCAGCGGAACGGGAGTCNNGGATTGACGACGGTGATCCGTAAGGCGGCGGCGCGTTTTTCGATCTGGATGGTCAGCGTCCCCCCTTCCGGCAAGTGCTGAATGCCATGCCGGATCGCATTTTCGACCAGCGGTTGCAGCAACAGGGCAGGGATCGGCAAATCCAGCGGCAGATCGGGGTCCAGCCGCCAGTCCACCCGCAGTCGGTCGCCCAGGCGCAAGCGTTCGATGGCGAGGTAGCGGCGGGTCAGCTCCAGTTCTTCATACAGGGTGATGGATTCGCGATGGGCCAGTGCCGAACGCAGCAGNNGGCGATGGTGTTGAGGGTGTTGAACAGAAAATGCGGGTGAATCCGCGCCTGTAACGCACGCAAACGGGCGCGAGCCTCGGCTTGGACATTCTGTTGCCATTGATGCTGGACGTAGAAGTAACGCAGCGCCAGCAGCGTGACGATGCTGCTGATGGCCAGGTTGCGGCCCAGATAAATCGCATATTCCGCGACGCCAAAACGATCCATTGCCCTGCCGACGACAGGCCACACCGTGATCAGCGTGATGATCAGCGTGGTGATCTGGGTTAGGCCGTAAACCGTGAGGGCGATGAGAGGAGGGGGCAGCCGCGCCAGCCGTGGACTGAGATAACAAAGCCCTGCTGCGCTGACGAGCGCGATCCACTGGGTCACGAATGAGGTGATGGTTAAGTTGACCCAGAAATCAGCCAGAGGCTGGCCGGGTGCGAACGCCAGCACCAGGGCCAGCAGTTCGGTGTTCAGCATTAACAGGAATACGGCGCGCGGACGGCAAAAATCGGGCAGAAAACTGCTGAGCGCGGCGGGTTTCGACACTGCGGCCAGCCCCTTGGCAGAAAGTGACATAGCAGAAATTCTCTTGATTTATGAAGTTGGACGCCCTGACGCCATCCTGATTTGAGGTGTGGAAGCGTGGCGCGGTATGAAAGCCCACCCCTGCCGTCGCTTTGCCGTGAGTGACGCGCTTCAGTTTTGAATTTGACCTGAATTGTCTATTTTTAGATACTACCGTTTGTCTGGTGAGATAGGCCATTCATCGGTTTTTATAAGGCGCTGCGCTGCGGTTTTGGTTAAATGCAATCCAGGTCAATGGGGTGGCGGAACATGGCGTCCAGTAATGAAATCATCGGAGCCAAACAGGCAACCGGCTATGAAAAATAATGCAGGCTTTACCTTGATTGAATTGATCGTGACCGTGGCGGTGGCGGCTATCGTGATGATGATCGGAGTGCCCAGCTTTCGGGAGGTGATCAGCAACAACAGCCTGACGTCCAACGCCAATGCGTTTGTCGCCGCGCTTAACCTGGCCCGCTCGGAGGCGATCAAGCGCAGTATGCGGGTTACGCTGTGCAGTAGCGCCGATGGGGCTACTTGCGCCGTCGCCGGCAATTATGAGCAAGGCTGGATCGTGTTTGCCGATCCCAACTCTAACGGCGCCGTCGATGCCGGCGAGCCGATCATTCAGGTCAGCGAGGCGCTGTCGGGAGGTCTGACGTTGATTGGAAACGTGAACGTACAGAATTACGTTTCGTATGTGGCAGCCGGCGTCAGCCAGATGAACAATGGCGCCTTTCAGGCCGGTACGCTGACCTTGTGCAAGAGCGGCTATACGACTTCGGCACGCCAGTTGGTGCTGGGCAGCGGCGGGCGGATGCGGATCGTTAAAGTAGAACCGGCAGCCGGTTGCCCGTAAGGCGCGGCAGTCATGCGGTTGAGTGGAGGGGTGACGAACATGATGAATGCGATCAACCGGCGTCGCGGCAAGGCGAGCGGATTCACGCTGCTGGAGGTTCTGGTGGCGGTGGCGGTGCTCTCCATCGGGCTGCTCGGGATGGCGGGTTTGCAGGTCAGCGGCTTGCGGTTCAACCACAGCGCCTACATGCGAACCCAGGCCACCCTGCTGGCCTACGAACTGGCCGACCGGATGCGGGCGAACCCGAATCGCACCGGAGCCAATGCGAATAATTACAACACCACAAACCTGGCGTTAGCCACAGTGGCGGCGTGCCGAACCGCAGCGGGGTGTACGCGCGCACAGATTGCCCAGAATGACATTGCCGAATGGCAGCAGACGCTGGCCAGATTATTGCCCGGTGGTCAGGGTGTCGTTTGCCTTGATGCCGTGCCCATTGAAGCGGCCAGCACGCCCGCTGCGCCATCCTGTGGCGGCGGCAATACCTACGCCATCAAGATTTGGTGGGATGACAACCGCGATGGCACACCGGGTCAGCGTTTCGTGGTCACGCTGTGATAGCGGCTCCGCACCGATGAAACCAGGAGTGAAGAACATGTATGCAAACAGGTGGGGTAAGGCGGCGGCGCCGATCCGGCAGCGCGAAACGCGGCAGCGGGGCTTTACCCTGGTTGAAATCATGGTGGCTCTGGTTTTGGGGTTGCTGGTGGTCAACGCCGTTATCCAGGTTTTTCTGAGTACGCAACAATCAGGCCGGATTCAGCAGGCCGCCTCGCGGATGCAGGAAGATGGGCGACTCGTCATCGATCTGATGAATCGCTACATTCGGCTGGCCGGCTATGTGACCAATCCTTGGGATAGAGGTGATACGGCTTGGAATCCAATCGGTGGTGAGCGTGGATTTGCGGCCAGGGTGAATAATTTCAATCCTCCTTTTACCAGCAATCCCTTTGCTCAGGGGCAGGTGGTGAGCGGCGGCGAAAATGACATCAACGGCGTGGACAGCATCCGGCTCCGTTATCAAGGTTCCGGCGGCAATCCAGCTAATCCTGCGGTTCCCCCCGGCGCTCCGGTGATTCCAGGCGATGGTTCAATTACGACTTGCCTGGGCCGCGCCGTGGCGGTCAACGAATCTGCAGATATCACACTGAGCCTGACGGTAGACGATCCGGTTGATGGACGATCCCTGCAATGCACCGATAACAATACCAATACTACCCAGCCTCTGGTGGCTGGTTTGCAGGATATGCAAATCTGGTATGGCGTCAGCCAGGATCAAGGAGGTGTTCCAGGCGTGGATGCTGTCGGACGGCTGGCCGGAGCGACCGCCTATTTGACTGCGGCTCAAGTGACCGCCAGCGGTCTCTGGAATCGAGTGATTAGCATTCAGATTTCGCTGCTGGTGCGCTCCGATCAGAATAACCTGGCGAGTCAGCCACAGTCGTACACGTTTAATGGCGTGATAACCAATCCTCCGCTCACTGATCGCCGTCTTCGGTACGTGATGGGAACTACGGCCAACATTCGCAACCAGGCGCCTTGACGCATTACGGGAGAATTGTCATGACGAAAAATAATCGTGCCTGTGGGTTATTGCCGGCGCGACAGCAGGGCGCCGCGCTGGTTGTCGGCCTGGTTCTGCTGGTGGTGATTACGCTGGTCGGCGTGACGGCCATGCGGAGTACGACCTTGCAGGAAAAAATGGCCGGCAACCTGCGGGACAGCAATCTGTCCTTTCAGGCTGCCGAGGCGGCGCTGCGCGCTTGCGAGACCCTGATGCAAATAGACTATCAGGCTCAGGTGACTGCTTTTAATGCCACGGGCATTCCACCGCAGGTGCCGCCCATGGATCAGCTGATTCCACTCAGGGACCCAGCCACCGGTTTGGCTTTCGTTCCGGCAGTGCAGATATGGATTTGGAGTCTGGACAATGGACAGGTAGGCGGAAATTTCCCAGGCAACGCCGGCAACCGTCTGGACCCCACCCCTGCTGCTGTTGGCAACCGTCCTTGGTGGGCGGATGCGGCTCGTAATCGCACCTGGTGGGAGGGCGCCCTCAGCCGTAGCTGGCCGCTTCCGGCCGCCAATACGCTGGATGGGTTGCTCGTTCCGCCGCGTTGCATTCTTGAAGGCTATGTTTACGCCATTGGCGACCCCAGCACCGAGGCTGTGGCTTTCGCACGGTCAACTCCGGCGGATGGTGTGGTGAAAAAGAACGACAGGGACTTTCTCCGCGAAAAACACTATTTCCGCAATACCGCGCGGGGTGTGGGCGGCAGTGAAAATGCGGTTGCCATGCTGCAAACCGGCGTCTCTATGAATTACTACGCTCCCCAGCCGTAGCTGGTCACTACCGTCCGCCAATGCATACGTTCCGAATCCGAATAAACGGAACGTGTGAAGAAATTGCAGAAGTTCGATCTGGAGGATGCCATGAAGACGATCAAGACTCGAAGTTTCAGAATAACGGCCGCTGCGGCGCTGCTTAGTGGCGGGTTGGTCTATTATGCACCGGCATCCGCCGCCCTGCTTGATTTCGCCAATGTGCCGCTCTTTATCGGTTCGGTTGGGGTGCCGCCGAATGTGTTCATTACCCTGGACGACTCCGGCTCAATGGACTGGGAGTTCAGCACGATCCGGTATTGGGCGGCTAATTTTTACGACTTCGATGTCCCCAACACGACTGCTACAGGGCTGACTTCCGGATCATTCAGAAATCCCGCCAGCACTGCGCCCACCACCGATTATGTGCCGGACTCCCAGCAGCGATGGACGGGTTTCGTCACCAACAGCACGGAAACCGCCTATTCCACCGGCAGCATTTCCAACTATCTTTCCTATTATTACCCGAACAGCGATAACCTCTATACGCCCACCACCGGCTGTGAAGTGGGCACTGGCGCAAATAATGGCGTCGTTTTTAGCTGTAATTCAACCTACACTTTATGGCGGCCCGACCGGGGGTGTTCTACTTCTACTCCCATGGAACGCAATGTTTCCGGCTGTCCTGCTTATAACGCCAGCCAGCCTCATTTTCTCTGGGACTGGCGGCTGTTTTCGTCCGATGTCAGCACTCTGTATTACAACCCGACTCTCCAATACGATCCTTGGGACAGCATCGGGACCAACGCCAGCTATACCGCCGCCCGCAGCAACCCGATGTCCGGTACGACCGGCTACAGCGTGACCCGCGATTTGAGCGCGACCGATTTCTACTACACGGTGTGGGCTGACAACAAAGGGTTTGCTGGAACCGCTCCCGGGCGGGGCAGCAACGCCGCTGCCGACTCCACTTCAACCACCAATGGTCACATGACGTCCACGCCGAACGGCATTCCGGATTTGTGGGATAATTACACGCTGTATACGGTGAAGGCGGGAGGGGCGACGGTCACGGTAGAAAGTTTTCAGACCGATACCTGCAAAACGGAGAGCACGCAACCGTTGAACAGGGCCTCCCTTACGGGTTTAACCGGCACCAGCCCGGATCAGAACAACCCACGGTGCTGGTATTACTGTCAAACTGCGAGTACTACCGCTAGTACCTGCGGCAGCACCGGCACATATTATTACCGCTACCAGGCCGGGCGCCTGATCGTCAGCCAGGTCGGCTCGACTACAACCCTGTCGGGCAGCGCCGCTCAACCGCTGCTGGGCGGAAAGACTATCGCCGAACTCAAACAAAACATCGCCAACTGGTATCAGTATTACCGTCGGCGTTCCCTGGTTGCCAAGGGTTCCATTGGCAAGGTGATCACCAAATTCCCCAATTTCCGCTATGGCATCAGTGTGCTGAATCAGTGGAGCGGCACTTGGCCCACAAAACTGTTTGTCGAGATGCCTACGGCCGCCAATCCGCCGTATACCACCGAGAACGCCAATCTTCTGACTAAAACCTATGGCTTCACTTGGGGAGCCTTTGGCACGCCTTTGCAAATCGCGCTGGATCGGGCCGGGCAATACTACAAGGGCATCCTGTCTGGCCACACCACGAGTCCTATTCTCTCAGCGGCGCAGGGCGGCAAGTGCCAGCAGAATTTCTCGCTGCTCCTGACCGACGGTTTTTGGAACGCAACCTACACCGCAATGGGCGACAAGGACGGCGACACCCGCAGCGATACGCTGGCCGACGTGACGTACTACTACTACCAGAATGACCTTCGCACCGACTTGGTGGACAAGGTGTTGACTACGCCGTTTGATCAAGCCAACTGGCAGCACATGGTGAATTTCACCGTGGCGTTCGGGGTCGAGGGTTTGTTGAATTACCCGACCGCCAGCGGCTGGCCGGCAGAGGTCAACCCGTTGACCGAAAGCAGCACGCAATGGGGCGATCCTACAGTGAGTACCACCACGCCCGCCAAGGTGGATGACATGTGGCACGCTGCTTATAACAGTCGCGGCGCGTTCTTCTCCGCCAAAAATCCCCAGCAGCTCCTCGATGGCCTCAGCACGTCGCTGAACATCGTTTCGGCGCGCACCGGCTCCGCTACGGCTTTGTCGATGAATTCCGGTTTTGTTACTGATACCCGGTCGGCAATATCCTATATTGCCCGTTTCAATAGCGCCGACTGGACGGGGGCATTACTGGCCGTCACGATCAACACCAACGGCACTTTCGCGACTGGAGCGCCAGTGTGGGATACGAGCGTAACCTTCACACCCTCCACACAGCCGCCCGATGCCCGCAGGATTTTTACGTCCTCCGGCCCGTTCCTTTGGGCCAATCTCAGCACTGCGCAACAGGCGTATCTCAATACCAACCCCATCAACAACCTGCCGGACGCCAAGGGACAGGCGCGGCTGGATTTCCTGCGGGGCAGGGGAGTTGCAACGACAGACTCTGCCTGGTTGACAACGAATAGTTTCCGCAATCGCACCAGCATGCTGGGCGATATCGTCAACTCCGATCCCTTCTTCGTGAGCTACGATAGCGGCCCGGCGATGATCTACGTGGGCGCAAACGACGGCATGTTGCACGCTTTCAACGCCGACAACGGCCAGGAAGTATTCGCCTTCATTCCGGACGCGGTCATCCCGAAGCTGAATGCGCTGCCGGACGTTGGCTATGCGCACCGCTACTATGTGGACGGGGGGCCGGTGGTCAAGAAAAATGTCGGCGCCAACGCTCGCACGATTCTGGTCGGCACGCTGCGGGGCGGCGGCCAGAGCATCTTTGCCCTGGACGTCACCGATCCGGCCAGCTTTGATCAAAGCAAAGTGCTGTGGCAGTTCAGCGGCAAAAGCCTCGGCCATCCTTATGACAACGACCTTGGCTATACTTTCAGCAAGCCCACCCTCACCAAGCTGGCGGATGGCAGTTGGGTGGTCGTCATCGGCAACGGTTACAACAACACCGAAGCGGATGGCAATGTTGGCGCGGGCACTGCCGTGCTATACCTCCTGGACCTGGAAACCGGCGCGCTGGTCAAAAAGCTCAATACCTTTGCGGGATCGACGGCCTCTCCCAACGGTCTGGCGACGCCGGCGGTCATCTTCGATCCCGCCGATTCTGCCAAGGTGCTGTACGCTTACGCCGGCGACCTGCGGGGTAACTTGTGGAAATTCGATCTCAGCACTGGCGGCGCCAGTGCGAGCGTGGCCTATAACACGACTTGCTCTTCCGCCAATCCCTGCAAGCCGCTGTTCACCGCCACCAGTCCCAGCGCCGGTAATCCGACCCAGCCCATCACCACCCGCCCCGAGGTGGATGTGCATCCATCGCTGAACGGTTATCTGGTCTATTTCGGCACCGGCAAATACATCGAGACCACCGACAACCAGAATACGGGGCAGCCGACTCAAACCCTCTATGCCGTGTGGGATCGGGATAACCCCAACATCAGCTCCCTGCTGCCTCAAACCCGCGCGCACCTGCTCCAGCAAACGATCCTGGCCAACGTGTCCGGATCCTATGTCACCAGCGACACCCCGATTGTCTGGCATGAAGATGCCAACCTGACAAGCCCCACCAACCCTTCGGGCACACCGCCTGCCGACTACTTGGGCTGGTACGTCGATCTGATCGTGGCCGGCGACAACCAGGGTGAAAAGCAGGTTACTAATGGCTTGCTGCTGGACAAGAAGATCATTTTCAACACCATCATACCCTCGGTGGATGTATGTGAAGCGGGCGGCACCAGTAATACGATCATTCTGGATGCGGTCAGCGGCTCGCGCTTGAGCGTCTCGCCCTTCAAGGGTAGTTCCAACGTTACAGGCGACTTCAACGGCGATGGCACACCCGAAACCGTGCCGATTAGCAGCCAGGGTTCAACCGTGGGTATTCTGTCTTCGCCAGCGCCTGTCACCGCGCTAGGCGCTAGCGGTGGTGGGGGCGATCAGCCGTTCATCGTGTCCCTGGGCAGTTCCGGTCAGCCGTCTTCAATCGAAGTTGATCCCGCTCAGCAAACCATTGGCCGGCGATTCTGGCGACAGTTGCAACAGCAATAGGCGACGGAATCCAGCCACAGGCCATGCCGAGAGCGTCCCAATGTAGTGGCGCTCGCGGCGTTGGCCGCAGCGGAATCAACGGCAACTTGGACGAAACAGGTTATGAAAACGAACTCATCCGGTTTTACTTTGATCGAGGTCATGATTGCAGCCGCCGTCGTCGCGATTCTGGCGGCAATCGCTTATCCCAGTTATCAGGACAGTATGCGCAAATCGCGGCGGGCGGACGCTAAGGCCGTCATGCTGGAAACAGCGCAGCTTATGGAGCGGCTTTACACGACCAATAGCTGTTACGACGCCCCCCCATGCGGATCCGGCAATCTGCCGGCGTTGCCCGGCGCATTGCCAGGTAATGTTTTCACCGTTCCGCGCAATGAAGCGGTTGCCGCCAATCGCTATTACGCAATTACCTGGGCAATCAGGATGGGAGGCGTGCCAGCGCGTGGCATCGGATTCACGATAACGGCGACGCCGCAAAATGCTCAAGTGCATGACAGGTGCGCAATATTGACCCTGAACGAAACAAACGCACGCACTGCGGATGGCAGACCCGCCACCGATCCTTTGACGCAAGAGTGCTGGGGACGCTGAAGCAGCCAGCGGCAAAAAACCAGGGCCGGCTTAACCACCGGCCTTTTTTACTGGATGGGCGTCTACAATTCCAACACCAAGCCCCATCTTGAAGGATCCCGCTTCATGAAATTCTGTAGCCAATGCGGCGCCCCGGTCCATTTGCGCGTTCCTTCAGGCGACAATCGGCCCCGGCATGTCTGCGAAGCCTGCGGCACGATTCACTATCAGAATCCGAAGATCGTCGCTGGCTGCATCCCCGAATGGCAGGGCCAGATCCTGCTGTGCCGACGGGCTATTGAACCGCGCTACGGTCTGTGGACTCTGCCCGCCGGGTTCATGGAAAATGGAGAATCAGCCGTTGCAGCGGCGCTGCGCGAAGCGCTGGAAGAAGCCAACGCCGTCGTCGAAAACCCGACGCTGTACGGCCTTTATTCGCTGACTCATGTCAGCCAGGTTTATCTGATGTTTCGCGGCCAGCTCAAGGAGGGCGCCGCCAGTCCCGGCGAGGAAAGCCTGGACGTGCGGCTGTTCGCCGAGGACGAAATTCCCTGGGATGAACTGGCTTTCACCGTCGTTCGGGAAACCTTGCGCCAGTACTTTGCCGAGAGCCGGAGCGGCGCATTCAGCCTGCATACCGGCGATATCATCCGTGAGCCGGATCACCAATTCCGGGTTCATCGCTACTGATGCGCAACGGGCCGCGACCGTCGGTTTGGGCATGATATAGTTGTGGAAACAAGGTCAATCCATCATTCAAGAACCTGGAGGCGCGTTTATGAAACCCTATCTCGTCATCGTGGAAGATCCCGGCTCCGACACACTGCTTAACGTCGCCCTGATTCAAGCTGAAAATGAACACCAGGCCGAAAGCAAGGCCCAGCAATTATTTCCCAATCGGCCGAATGAGGATTTGTGCGTGTATGACATCCACGAGTTGAACCATGACTGCCCCGATGGTTGGACCTATCTGGACTAAATGCACCAGTCGGCCCCCGGAGATTCACGGCGTGGAGACCCAGACCCCTGAAGGCGAAGATGGTGCGCTCATCGGCATATCGTATGTGCTAAAGGAAGAAGAGCAATTGGCGCAAATCTGGAGCGCCCAGGATCGCGCCAGGCATGAGTACAGATCGCGGGAAACCGGGGAGCGCATCGGTAGTTTGCGCCGACACCTCGAACAGTTGCGCGCCCAGGCCGACACCCTTTGGGAGCGGTTCGTCACGCTGACGCTGGAGCGGATTCTGTCTGAGCAGCTTCGTGAGTTTCTCGACGAGGTCGAGACCGAAATTCACGGTCTGAGCCAGGGCTTGGTGGAAGCTGATTGCGAGATTGATCGGCTGCGGGCGGATCTTCAAGAGCGGCGACGCGGGCTGGAAGAGCGGTTGGCCATGCTGGAGCCGTTGGCGCACCGAACTTCTACCCAAAATCATCTGGGCATGATGCTGTCACGGGTGGAGGGGCTGGAAGCGTATTTGCTCGGCAAGAAGGATGTAACCCCAGAAGCCTACGAGATGCATTATAAGCGCCATACAACCGCGCCGGGCGATCTGCTCTATCTGCGCATTCGCCTGCTAACGACCCGGGTCGCCATTACCGCCGCCAATTACAGCAAACAACTGAGTGAGCTGGTCTTCGAGCTTACTGCGCTGCTGCCAGAAATCGAGCGGCTCAAAACGGACATGGTTGCGCTGATGACCCGGGTGGAGTGTGTGAGCGATTTATCCCGCTACTGGCTGGCGTATCTCGACATCGCTACCGCGCAAACCACCGCCTGAGCATCTCGCCCAGAGTCTGAGAACCCGGCAGTTCCCGGCCCCGCCATGGGGAAGGTGAACTACCGGAACACCGCTTATAACACCCGCACGCTCAATACGCCCTGCACATCGGCGATTTGCGCCACTACCTCAGCGGGCACCGGCGCGGCGGTGTCCACCAGAGTACAGGCGATCTCGCCGCGCGACTTATTCAGCAGATCCAGAATGTTGATGCCTGCGGTGGAAATCGCCTTGGAAATCCGCTCGATCATGTGCGGGACGTTGGCGTTCACGATGACCAGACGCGGCCCGCCGTTGCGCGGCATCGCCACTTCCGGGAAGTTGACGGAATTGTGAACCGTGCCGTTCTCCAGATAGTCGCGCACCTGGTCGGCCACCATGATCGCGCAATTGTCTTCAGCCTCGCCGGTGGAAGCGCCCAGATGCGGCAGCATGATGACCCGTGGGTGATCCTTCAGCCGGTTGGTGGGGAAATCACAGACGTAGGTCCTGATCTTGCCCGCCTGCAACGCCCCGAACAGCGCCTCTTCGTCCACCACGCCCTCGCGCGAGAAATTCAGCAGGGTTAAACCGGCCTTGCTGTGGTTCAGCAACTGGGCATTGATCAACCGGCGGGTGGCGTCGTTCAGCGGAACATGCAGGGTGATGAAATCGGCCTGCGCGGCCATTTCGTTGACGCTTAGCACCTGCTCGACCTGCGAGGACAGCTGCCAGGCGTTGCTGACGGTGATGTGCGGGTCATAGCCGATCACCCGCATCCCCAGCGCACGGGCGGCGTTGGCGACCTTGACGCCAATGGCGCCCAGCCCAATCACGCCCAGGATGCGATTGGGCAGTTCGATGCCGACAAACTGCTTCTTGCCGGACTCGACCTGCTTGGACAGTTCAGCGTCAGTGCCCTGCAATTTGCGGGTGTAATCCCAGGCCGGGCAGATATTCCGGGCCGCCAGCAACATGCCGGCGACCACCAGTTCCTTGACCGCATTGGCGTTGGCGCCGGGCGCGTTGAACACGCAAATGCCTTTGGCGGTCATCGCCGCCACCGGGATGTTGTTGACGCCGGCGCCAGCGCGGCCCACCGCCTTGAGGCTGGCGGGAACCGGCCAGTCGTGCATACTGTAGGAACGCAGCAGCACGGCGTCGGGATGCTGGATTTCGGAAGCGATCTCATAGCCGTCGCGGGGCAGGCGTTCCAGCCCGGAAACGCTGATGTTGTTGAGGGTGAGGATTTTGTACATGACGGATTAACCACTGGCCTGAAAAAAGAAACACCCCGGACGCAGATGTCCGGGGCGGGATTTGCGAGGAAAAGCCTTCAGCCGCGCCGCTTCTGGAAATCAGCCATGAAATCCACCAGCGCCTTGACCCCAGCCAGCGGCACCGCGTTGTAGATGCTGGCGCGCATTCCGCCAACCGAGCGGTGGCCGGCTAATGTGATCAGTCCGGCGGTCTTGGCCTCGGCCAGGAACGGCTTGTCCAGCGCCTCATCGGGCAGAGTGAACGGCACGTTCATCCACGAGCGGCAGGCAGGATCGACCGGATTTTTGTAGAAACCGGATTCGTCAATCGCCCGGTACAGCAGTTCGGCCTTGGCGCGGTTGCGTTCTCCCATGGCCGCCAGTCCGCCCTGCGCCTTCAGCCACTGAAACACCAGACCGGCGATGTACCAGGCATAGGTCGGCGGGGTGTTGTACATCGACCCTTCCTTGGCCATGACCGCATAGTCGAACAGGGTGGGCGTGCCGGCGATGGTCTGGCCGATCAAATCCTCGCGGACCATCACAATGGTCAGGCCGGCGGGGCCGATGTTCTTCTGCGCGCCGGCGTAGATGACGCCGAATTTGCTCACGTCCAGCGGACGTGACAGCAAGGTGGACGACAGATCCGCCGCCAGCGGCACGCTCACCTCGGGAACCGTGTGCATCTCGACGCCGTTGATCGTCTCATTCGGCGTGTAGTGCAGATAGGCGGCTTCGGGGTCGCATTTCCAGGTATCGCGGGCCGGAACGGTGGTAAAGTTGCCCGCTTCGGAACTGGCGACCACATTGACCTGAGCGTATTTTTTGGCTTCGGAAATGGCTTTTTTCGACCACATGCCGGTGTTGAGATAATCCGCCCTGGTCTTGCCGCGCAGCAGGTTCATTGGAACCGCAGCGAACTGGCTGGACGCGCCGCCTTGCAGGAACAGGACTTTATAGTTGGCGGGGACGTTCATCAGTTCGCGCAGGTCGGCTTCGGCCTGTTCGGCGATGGAGACGAACTCCTTGCCGCGATGGCTCA
>DEHY01000043.1 GCA_002352185.1 Competibacteraceae bacterium UBA2788 | reverse complement strand
CTCAACGGCCATGTTTATTTCAACGGCATCTGGGCGCAGGCGGGCGAAGCGCCGCCGGGACAACGGGCATTGCTGAAGATTCTGGCCGACTGCGGCGACGGGTTGGATCAGAACGCCTGGTGGGACAAGAGCAGCCTCGATCCCGCCGCGTTCGAGGCCGCCCTGGATGCGCTGGAACGTCATGACGTGGTCAATTGCCAGAACGGCACCTGCCGCTACAGCGTGGAGCTGATGCGCCGCTGGGTCGCGGGTCATGCCGCAGCCCAGTAGCGCGGGATCAACACCAGGCGGAAGACCGTGGTGACGAAGCGGGCCTTGGCGGCAATCCTGACTTAGGCTTCCACCACCGGAATCTTGCCGATCCTGATCTGCCATTCCTTCGGCCCGGTCTTATGCACGCTGGAACCCTGCGCGTCCACGGCAACCGTGACCGGCATATCCTTAACCTCGAACTCGTAAATCGCCTCCATGCCGAGATCGGCGAAAGCTAGAACCTTGGAGGCTTTAATCGCCTTGGACACCAGATACGCCGCGCCGCCCACCGCCATCAAATAAACCGCCTTGTTGTCCTTGATCGCGTCAATCGCGATCTGGCCGCGCTCGGACTTGCCCACCATACCCAGCAGGCCGGTCTGTTCCAGCATTTGCCGGGTGAATTTGTCCATGCGGGTCGCCGTAGTGGGACCGGCGGGACCGACCACTTCATCGCGCACCGGATCGACCGGGCCGACGTAGTAAATGAAGCGGTCAGTGAAATCCACCGGCAACTGCTGTCCCTGATTCAGCATGTCGGTCATCCGCTTGTGAGCGGCGTCCCGCCCGGTCAGCAATTTGCCGTTCAGCAGCAACACTTCGCCCGGCTTCCAGCTCGCCACCTCGGCGCGGGTGACGGCAGCGAGATCGACCCGGCGGGCATTGGTCGGCGCATAGGTCAGCTTCGGCCAGTCCGCCAGACTCGGCGGCTCCAGTTTGGCGGGGCCGGCGCCGTCGAGGTGGAAATGCACATGGCGGGTCGCGGCGCAATTGGGCACCATCGCGATGGGCAGATTGGCGGCGTGGGTCGGATAATCCAGCACCTTGACATCCAGCACCGTGGTCAGGCCGCCCAAACCCTGGGCGCCGATGCCGAGCGCGTTGACTTTCTCGTACAGTTCAATCCGCAGTTCCTCGGCGCGGCTGGAGGGGCCACGGGCGATCAATTCCTGAATGTCCACCGGCGCCATCAGCGATTCTTTCGCCAGCAGCAGCGCCTTTTCCGGCGTGCCGCCGATGCCGATGCCGAGGATGCCGGGCGGACACCAGCCCGCGCCCATGGTCGGCACGGTCTTCAGCACCCATTCCACCAGATTGTCGGACGGATTCAGCATCGCAAACTTGGATTTCGCTTCCGAACCGCCCCCTTTCGCTGCGCAGATCACTTCCAGATGGTGGCCGGGAACGATCTCGTAATGCACGACCGCCGGGGTGTTGTCCTTGCTGTTGGCGCGCTTGCCGGCGGGATCAAGCAACACCGAGGCGCGCAGCTTGTTATCGGGGTCNNGCGATGCCGGTGTCCTGACAGATCGGGCGATGGCCTTCGGCGCACATCCGCGAGTTGATCAAAATTTGGGCGATGGCGTCCTTGGCCGCTGCGCTTTCCTCGCGCTCGTAGGCTTGCGCCAGCGCCTTGATATAGTCAACCGGGTGGTAGTAGCTGATGTACTGGAAGGCGTCGGCGATGCTCTGGATGAAATCGTCTTGGCGAATGATGGTCATGGCGTACTCTCGCAGGCGGGGAATGGGGGCGCGGAGCCGCGCCCGAAACGGGTTGCGGCGGCTATTTTAGCAGCATTGCACCGGGTGACGGCGGGGAATGGGCCGGATGCCCGCCGGACGTTCTCAGCCCTTCGCGCTGCTTAAAGCCCGTGCGCTTCGCGGATGTAATCGTAAGCTGCGGTGATCTGGCGGGTTTTTTCGGTAGCGCGGGCCAGCGTCGTCGCCGAAACGCCGCTGGCCGCCAGTTTGTCGGGGTGGTGCTGCTTGAGCAGGCGGCGGTAGGCCAGTTTGATTTCGTCGGGGCTGGCGTCGCGTTGCAATCCCAACACACTGTAGGCCTGAGCCATGGAGTTGACGGCGGTGGTCGGGCGCCGGTCGTGGGTTCGCTGCCGGTGCGCTTGATCGTCGCCGCCGCGCCCGCCTGAATGGTGTTGCCGGGTCCAGCGCTGGGCGCGAAACAGGGTGTGCAAGGCTTCAAATTGCAGACGGGCGATGCCCAGTCGCTCGGCGATATGCAACAGTCGGGCATGCGTCTGCGGATGCAGATTCCCGTCGGCATAGGCGATGTTCAGCAACGCCTCCAGCCACGGCTGCGCCATCGCAGGACGGCTACGATAAACACGCTGGAAGGCTTCGAGTGCGGCATCCAGGGCGAAATCCGGCTGTTTGCCCTCGGTAAAACAGTCAATCGCGGTGTGTCGCTGCCCGGCGTCCAATCGCATTTGATCCATGATGGCGCGGGCGGCGGCGATTTCCTGCTCCGACACCCGGCCATCCGCCTTGGCGAGGTGCCCCATCACCTGGAATGTGGTGATGATAAAGGTGTTCCGGGCCTGATCGCTGCCCTCGGCAGCGGTCGGCGCTTCCACTTTTTTCTGGCCGCTCTGATCGAGATTATGGCCGACCGCCACCCCGATCAGCGCCCCCAGTGGCCCGCCGACCATAAACCCGAACGCGCCGCCAAACAGTTTTCCAAACACGATGGTCTTGATGCCTCGCTGGATCCAATGCCCGACTCCAGCAACCGAAGTCGGGCGGGTTAACCTTTTAGATAGACTTCGTCGTCATAGGTTTTCAGCCAGTCGGGCCGCACTCCGATGAGGGCGGTGATGGTCATGCCATTGATCAGCCCTTCCGGGAACAGGTACAGCGGCACGAACGGCAGATAGTCGCTACTGATGCGGTTGAAGCTGTAGGTTTCGGTGGCGACGAGCAGAACCACCAGCGCCAGCACCGCCGCGCCTGCCGCCAGCATGGCGTTGAAGAAGGCGCACAGGAAAATATAAATGAACAAGTGGTGCGGCAGATAGCGGTGAACCAGGGCATAAACGCCATAACTGACGGAGACCGGCAGCACGCCGATTAACAAGGCGTTCAATGCCAGCGCCGACCAGTCGCCGGTCGTGAATGTTGCTGCGACCATCACCAGGCTGACGCCGATGACGCCCAGCGCCCAGCCGAACATCAGGGTATATGCGGTCACACCCAGCAGGTGGAAACCCAGCCCCGGGCGGACTCCAACGGCGAAGATCCACATCAGAAACAGCCCCAGCGAAGCGCCCGCGAACACATGCTGGCGGGTGGAACGGGCCAGCAAAGCGCGCCACGGCGCGGCCCGCACCGCCTGCGCCAGCGTCAGCAGCCAGATGAAATCGGCGAACAACAGCAAATCGCTGGGAAGCAAAGAGTCGTTGATGTGCATGGCGCAAGCATACCGGATCGGTGGCAAGGGAATAGTGCGGAAAATCAGTGCGAACGGCCAGCGCTCTCCTCGCGCCAATGCGGATGGTTACTGCGCTTGCGCATTCCGTGATTCCGCTCGCGCCGGAATAGCCAAGGAACGTGGCCGGGCGCAAGTCTTGGGTTAAAATCCTCAACATCCAGCATTTCTTCAACTAGGGAGTTGTCCGTTTATGGCCGTGTCCACTGTCGCCCCACCCGATATTCAGAGTTTGCCACTGGTGTATCGCGGCAAGGTCCGCGATCTGTACGCAGTGGATGACCGACATCTGCTGATGGTGGCGAGCGACCGGCTGTCGGCGTTTGACGTGATCCTGCCGACGGCGAT
>DEHY01000062.1 GCA_002352185.1 Competibacteraceae bacterium UBA2788 | reverse complement strand
GATCCGATCAAGAGCGCGGTGATCCTGCAAATCAAGGACGGCAAGTTCACCTACTTCACCAACGCTAACCCTTGAATCGCAGGACGGGCCTCTTGCCCGTGAACTGAACACGGGCAAGAGGCCCGTGCCACACGAGGGCGGCCCGGTGGGTCGCCCTTCTTCATTAACCGGCAGCATCACGGGTCACGATCTTGAGCGAAAGCATCGTCTACTGGTTGCAACAGACCTTGAACGCCCTGCAACTGGGCAGCATCTACGCCCTTATCGCCTTGGGCTACACCATGGTCTACGGCATTCTGACCATGATCAATTTCGCCCACGGCGATGTGTTCATGGTGGGGGCTTTTTTCTGTTTTATCGCCGCCGTGTATCTGGGACTGCCCTTCTTGCCGACGCTGCTGCTGACGATGGCGGGCGCGGCCCTGCTGGGCGTAGTGCTGGAACGGCTGGCCTACAAGCCGCTGCGTAATGCGCCCCGGGTATCGGCCATTATCACCGCGCTGGGGCTGGGCCTGTTTCTGGAAAATTTTACTCTGGCGCTGGCGCCCTATCCCAAGCACATTCCCCCGCTGCTGGACAATGTCACTTGGAATTTGGGCGGCGTCTCACTGTCGTCCTTGCAGGTCATCATCATCTGCCTGTCGCTGGGGCTGATGTTTCTGCTGGATTACGTCGTTCACCGCACTCCAGTCGGGATGGCGATGCGGGCCATTTCCTGGGATAAAACCTTCGTGCCGCTGATGGGTGTGCCGGTGGATTTGATCATCTCGGTTACTTTCGCCATTGGNNATGGTGGGCTGGAAGGCGTTTATTTCCGCCGTGGTCGGCGGCATCGGCAATATTCGCGGCGCGATGATCGGCGCCTTTATCCTGGGCGGAGTGGAGATCATGGTGGCGGCTTTTTTCCCGTCCACGTATCGGGATTTTGTCGCCTTCAGTCTGTTGATGCTGCTGATCATGATCCGGCCCTACGGCATTCTCGGCCAGCCAAGGACGCAAAAGGTATGAGCGCCCTGTTGCGAAGCGGTTGGGAGTGGTTTATCGCGCAGCGCTGGTTGATGGCGGTATTTCTAATCATCGGCTTTATTCTCGCGTTCGCCATTCCCGAATATAACCTGCTGAATAAATATGTGCAGTTGGTGATGATGTACGTCGGGATCAACATCATCCTGACCGTCAGCCTGAATCTGGTGAACGGCTATATGGGGGAATTTTCTCTGGCCCATGCCGGGTTCATGGCGGTGGGCGCCTACACCGCCGCATTACTGACCCAGAAGGTGCTGCCGATAGCCGCGTATCCGTGGCTTTTTCCAGTGGCGGTGCTGGCCGGCGGATTGGCGGCGGCGGTGCTGGGGTTGATCGTCGCAGTCCCGTCATTCAAGGTGCGCGGCGATTATCTGGCGATTATCACGCTGGCGTTTCTGATGATTGTCAAGTCGGTTATTGAGAACATTGATTATATCGGCGGCCCACGCGGCATTCCGGGCATCAAGAAGCTGACCACGCTGCCCTGGGTGTTTTTCTGGGTGGTTGTCACCGTCTGGATAGTGCGTAATTTCGTCTATTCCAAATACGGGCGCGGAGTGCTATCAATCCGCGAGGATGAAATCGCCAGCGATTTGATGAGCGTGAGTACCCGCCGGGTGAAGTTTCTGGCGTTTATGACATCGTCCTTTTTCGCCGGCATCGCTGGAGGATTATTTGCGCATCTGTTGCAGTTCATCAGTCCCCGGGTATTCGACATCATCAAGACTACTGACGTGTTAATCATGGTCTATCTGGGCGGCATTGCTTCGATTGGCGGTTCGATTCTCGGCGCGACGGTGTACACCGTGCTGCTCGAATTGCTGCGGCCTTCTACTTTCGCGGCGCTGATCAGTTGGCTGCCGGATGTAATTTTCGATCCGCTGAATGAGCATGTCATCCGCCATTTGGGGGTCTGGCGGATGGTGATCATGCCGCTGTTGCTGGTTTTGGTGATGCTGTACTGGCCGCGCGGGATCATGGGCTTGCGTGAATTCCGCTGGTTTGTGCCCAAGCGCGATCTGGAAGCCCACCACTACCTTAAGCCATCCGGGGGAAGCCATGACGCTGCTGACGGCCGTTAAGGTCAAGCATTATTTCGGCGGGCTGTGCGCGGTCTCCGACTTCAATCTGCAACTCCATTACGGCGATCTGATGGGCATCATCGGTCCTAATGGCGCGGGCAAAACCACGATCTTCAACTTGATCACCGGGGTTTATCGCGCCAGCGAGGGCAGCATCCGGCTGCGGAATACCGAACTGGTGGGCAAGACGCCGCACCAGATCACCGCGCTGCGGGTCGGACGCACGTTCCAGAATATCCGGCTGTTTCGCGATCTGTCGGTGCTGGACAACGTGCGCATCGCCCACTACGCCCAGGCCCACTACAGTCCGCTGGAGGCGCTGCTGCATCTTGGGCGCTATCGCCGCGAGGAGCAGCGCATCATCGAAAATTCGCAACGGCTGCTGGCGATTTTCAAGCTGGAGCATCTGGCCGGCGAAACCGCCAAGAATCTGCCTTACGGGTTGCAGCGGCGGCTGGAGATTGCCCGGGCGCTGGCGATTGGGCCGGAACTGTTGCTGCTGGACGAGCCGGCGGCGGGAATGAATCCCAACGAGATTGATCTGCTGATGGAATTTATCCAGTGGATTCGCACCGAGTTCAAATTGACCATTTTGCTGATCGAACACCAGATGAAACTGGTGATGGGCATTTGCGAGCGGATCACGGTGCTGGATTTTGGCGAAACTCTGGTCGAGGGGCCGCCGGAAGTGATCCAGAATCATCCCAAGGTGCTGGAGGCCTACCTGGGCGAGGGGCCGGTCGGATGAGTGACGCAGCGGATAGTCTTGAAGAACTGCAACTGGAAGTGCGCGATCTGGAGGTGCATTACGATGGCATCCGGGCGCTGCATGGCGTGTCGTTCACGGTGCTGAAGGGCGAAATCGTCACCCTGATCGGCGCGAATGGCGCGGGCAAGACCTCGATCCTGCGGGCGGTTTCCGGTCTGATTCCTTACCGTGGCGCTATCGTGTTTGAAGGCCGGAATTTGCAGCGGGTTGCGGCGCATCAGATTGTCAAGCTGGGAGTTGCCCATGTCCCTGAAGGCCGTGGCATCTTCGGCAATCTGACGGTGCAGGAAAATCTGCGACTGGCGACCTGGCAGCGAACCGACAAGGGCGAAATTGCGGCGGATTACGACCGGATGTTCGTGCTGTTTCCGCGCCTNNTTGTCGCCACGCCTGGTTCAGGAGATTTTCCGGGTGATCGAGGACATCAACAAGTCCGGCACGACCATTCTGCTGGTGGAGCAGAACGCCAATATGGCCTTGCGGATCGCGTCCCGCGCCTATGTGCTGGAAACCGGCGCGGTCATTCTGTCCGGCGCCGGGCGGGAATTGCTGGGCGATCATCGAGTCCGGGAAGCCTATCTGGGTGCCTGATAGTTTTTGCGCCAGGAAAATCCCTCACTTCGGAATAATCCCGCCATGCAAGAACACGGATTCAACGACGGCCTGGAAGATGCGTATGACCCGGAAACGCTGCCGCCCAGTAAGAGCCAGCGCAAGCGCGAGGCGACCGCGTTGCAGGATTTGGGCGAACAACTGGTGGAACTCACCCGGGCGCAATTGAACCGGGTGCCGTTGCCGGAGGAGTTGCTGGCGGCGGTGCAAGCAGCCCAGGCCATCTCGCAGCGCGGCGGGCGCAAGCGGCAATTACAGTACATCGGCAAGCTGATGCGCCGGATTGACGACCCGGCAGCGATCCGCGCCGCATTGGCTACCGTGCTTCCGGGTCGGCGCTCCTGATTTGGACGCTGCCGCCGCCACCGCCCATCCCGGAGCGCCGCTCCTGGCGCAACCGCCCCTGTCCTGGCTGCTGATCCTCGGCGCTTTAATGGCCTTTGCGCCGATGTCCATTGATATGTATTTGCCCAGTCTGCCGACCATCGCCGCCGAATTCGGCGAAAACCCCGCTGCTGCGCAATTCACACTGGCGAGTTTCTTCATCGGACTGGCGCTCGGCCAGGCGCTGCACGGCCCACTCGCCGACCGTTACGGGCGCAAACCGCCCCTGTACGCCGGGCTGGCGCTGTATACCGTCGCCTCAGTCGGCTGCGCCCTGGCGTCCGACATTGCCACGCTGACGGCATGGCGCTTTGTCCAGGCGGTCGGGGGTTGCGCCGGGATCGTGATTGCGCGGGCCGTGGTCCGCGACCGCTTCGACGCGCACACTTCGGCGCGGGTGTATTCACTGCTGATGCTGGTGATGGGGCTGGCGCCGATTCTCGCCCCGATTATCGGCGGCTGGATTCTGGTTCTTGCCGGCTGGCGCGCGATTTTTGCGACGCTGGCGCTGTTCGGGCTGGTCTGTCTGCTGGTCAGTTGGCGCTATCTGCCGGAAACGCGACCGGCGGACACCGTGTCCAGCAGCGGGATCGGGGCGGCGTTGCGGGTCTACGGCGAATTACTGCGCGACCGGCGCTTTATCGGCTATACCCTGAGTGGCGGCTTTGCGCACGCCGGCCTGTTCGCCTATATCACCGGGTCGCCGCACGTCTTCATCGAGTTGTATGGCGTGCCGGCGTGGGCGTATGGCTGGCTGTTCGGCCTTAACGCGCTGGGACTGATCGCCAGTTCGCAAATCAACCGCCGGCTGCTGCTGCGCTACAGCGCTGACGCTATCCTGCGCCGCGCCAATCGCACCACGGTGGTGCTGGGACTGGCGTTGCTGATGGTGGCGGCGGGTGGCTGGGGCGGTTTGCCGATGTTGCTGATCCCGCTGTTCGGTTATCTCGCCAGCCTCGGCTTTACTGCGCCGAACGCAATGGCGGAAGCCCTGGCCGATCAGGGCGTCCGCGCCGGCAGCGCCTCGGCCCTGATCGGTACGCTGCAATTCGGAGTGGCGACGGTGTCGAGTGCGCTGGTCGGACTGCTGGGCGGTTCCGCACTCTCCATGACGGCGGTGATCGCGGGCTGCGGACTGCTGGCCTACGGAACCCATCGCGCTTTGGTCGGTAACGGAGGTGTATCCTGAAAATCTGGATTGACGCGGACGCCTGTCCTCTCCCGGTCAAGACCATCGTATTCCGGGCTTCCCAGCGGGTTGGTGTTCCAGTCACCCTGGTGGCTAACCAGCGGCTACAGACGCCGCCTTCACCCCTGATCACGGCGGTATGCGTTAGCCAGGGCTTTGACGAGGCGGATCATTACCTCGTGGAACAGGCTACCGCCAGCGACCTCGTTATCACCGCCGATATTCTGCTGGCGGCGCGGCTGGTGGCGCAAGGCGTGCCCGCCCTCAATCCGCGTGGCGAGCTTTATACGGCAGACAACATTCAGGAACGGCTGGCCTTGCGTAATCTCAAGGAGGAGTTGCGGGCGGCGGGCAGTGTCACCGGCGGCCCCGCGCCCTACCATGACCGCGACAAACAAGCCTTTGCCAACAGCCTGGATCGCTGGCTGGCGCAGCGCCGCGTTCGTTAGCGCGCACTGGCCGGTCCGCATGAAAATCTGGAAAATCCCGCTCAACTTGCAACCGCTGGACATCATTCTCCGGCGGGAGAGGTGGATGAATGAGCGTGCATTCGTTACAGGATATTTTCATCAAGGCCGTCAGCTCCGACAAGCTGCAACTGCCGGCTTTTCCTGCGGTGGCGATGAAACTGCAAAGGGCGCTGCACGACCGCAATACCCGAATCGCTGATCTGGAAGCCATGATCATCGGCGATCAGGCCCTGTCCAGTCAGATCCTGCGGGTCGCCAACTCGTCGTTCTACAAGGGCCTGCAAAAGATCACCACCATCCAGAAAGCGATTGTTCGCCTCGGCGTTCGCCAGGTTGCGATGCTGACCATGGCGGTGTCCCAGCGCAGCCTGTACCTGGTGCGCAATCCACGGCTCGGCCAGTATATGGAGAAACTCTGGCAACACGCCTTCGCATCGGGGCTGGGCGCGCAGTGGCTGGCGCAGCGCTGCGGTTATCAGGCGCTGGTTGACACCGCCTTTATGGCCGGCTTGCTGCACAACATCGGCCAACTGGCGATTCTACGGCTGGCTGACGAACTGTGCGGCGGTGGTGACCTCGACGCGAGCCGGTTATCGGAAGCGCTGGTGCTGGAAGTATTGGACAGCACCATGCATAACGCCCAGGGCTATGTGCTGATGAAGCGCTGGAACCTGCCGGAGGAATATGGCATCGTGGCTCGCGATCACCACAAGGAACCCTACGATGACGCCAACTCGCTGTTGACCATGGTGCGCTTGATGGATCAGGCATGTGATAAGCTCGGCATCGGCCTGCGCCATGAATCCAGCATCGCATTGGGAGCCACCCAGGAGGCCATGCGCCTGGGCGTCACCGAGCTTCAATTGGCGGAACTGGAAATTCTGCTTGAGGATTGGGGCAGTTCGCAGACGCAGCCGTAGTATCTCCACAGATGGCTTTGGCTCTCGCCTCCGCAGCGGCGGCGGGGTTGCCGGCGTCCCTCTCGATGTCGGCGAGGATGGCCCAGGTTTTCCACACTGCGCGCCACATTCGATGGCCCGGCGGATTTCCTGCCGCGCTTCGTTCAGGCGGCGGAGCTTGCGCAAGCGGATCGCAAGATTATTCCTGACTCTCCCTTCTTTCGCAGCATCTCGAATTTCGAGATACTTGTCTGCCGCTTGATTAAGGAAAGCAACGGCTTCTTCGGGTCTGCCAAGGTCGTCGTCATACATGATCCCGAGTTGATTCAGCGTACTCGCCTGCCCGGCGACATTGCCGAGCCGCACCTTGATCGCGAGCGATTGCCGGTAGGCATCCTCCGCCGCTTCCGGCTGGCCCATCTCCTGATACACCGTGCCGGTCTGATGCCAGCTCAGGGCGACCATGCCCGGTTCGTCCAAAGCATGGCTTCGGAGCGCTGGCGGGCCTCGTCGAGCAGCGGCAAGGCCGGTTCCGAACCGCCGGCCGTCTTCAGCACGCGGGCCAAGAGGAAGCAAGCTATCGCCAGATCGTAATCGGCGTCGGGATAGGCTTGCGCTCCCGCCGTCCGGGCGCGCTGGAGCAACGCCTGCGTGCCGTCGAACGCTTCGCGCAACTTCCCACCGGCAAGCTGCTGCTCGATGCGGGTCCGTGCCGCCTCGAACCGCACGTGATTCCAGGCATCGCCTAGCGCCGTTGCGGCGGCGTCGCGTGCCTGCCCCACCCGCGCCAGCAGCCGGGGCTTGCCGAGCCCTTGCAGCAGGCTGTAGAGCAAAGTGGTCAGATCAATCGTCGCCTCGGCATCCCCCGTGCGCTGCACCCGGTCGAGCAGCGCAAACAGGTTCGGTAGTTCCAGCCCCGTCAGCGTCGCCGCGAGTTCGGTGTCCTGGTCGTGTTGCTGTACGAGGAACCTCACATACGCCCGCATGGCCTCGACCCAGCGGGTCGTCAGTGTCTCGCACTCCGCCGCGTCCAGCCGGCTACGCAGGTAGGGGCGGAGCGCGGGATTGAGCGTGAGAT
>DEHY01000041.1 GCA_002352185.1 Competibacteraceae bacterium UBA2788 | reverse complement strand
CGAAATTAGCGATATTTGCTACAAATTTTTTGAACATGAATATAGAAACAGAGAGTCTAATTATTCCACATGGTTAGCAGCGCATTTTTGGGGACATGAGCGTTGCGGGCGACTACTGGCTTGTGTTGAGCAGCCTGAAACCCTCCCAGTGATACATCTTTTGTTAGTAGTGGCAAGCGGCAGACTGAATCTATTGGATAGCACGATCGATGATCTGATGGTGCAAGCGTTGGCTAACTGGCAACTTACAGTGGTTTCCGAACACGCTTGTCCGGACCCAAGATTTGAATCTAGCCCGGTACTAGAATGGATTCAGACATCGTTACACCAAATAGATGCAATTGCCACAGTTGTCAAAGCCAGCTCTGCAGAATGGTTTTTCTGTGCGCAGGCTGGCCTGCGTTTGTCGCCGGCGTTTACCCTTCTTTCCGGCCTGTATTTACAGGCACGGCCTGAATCTCTACTGCTATATACGGATGAAGATGTCATTAATGGAAAGGGAGAGCATTCACAACCGAAGCTAAAGCCTGATATCAATAGTGAATTCCTTCGTTCAAGCCCCTACGTTGGTGCCGCGACACTGATCCGCAAATCCTTGATGCTTGATCCGCGCGTTGCCATTTTACCTTTGGATCTGGCGCGCAATTATGGAGCAGCATTGCTGGCAATCGAGCAAACTCAAGCTGCTGTGGATCATCTTGACGAAATCCTGGTTCATGTTCCCGAAACATTGGCTGATGAATACGTCAGTACCGCGCTTGCCAATCTTCTTGTACAGCAGCACTTAGCACGTTGCGGCATTGTCGCCGAGTTATACGATGCACCGCTACCCGGCACACTGTTTGTTGACTACAAATTACCGATCACACCACCGCCGATGGTCAGTATTATGATACTGGCTGTGGATCAACTCCATCTGATCCAGTCCTGTTTGGAATCGTTATTACATAAAACTGACTACCCGAATTTTGAGATTCTGGTAATTGATAGTGGTAATACTGAACCAGCAGTTCAGGCATTTCTTNNCTCCGGCTATTAGTAACTTTGCGGCTCGCCATGCTAAAGGAAAATTGCTGCTTCTATTAGATAATGGCACTATGGTTTTACAGGAAAATTGGCTGAATCGCCTTGTGGCGATTGGCATTCGCCCGGATGTGGGTGTAGTCGGCTGCCGTTTGGTATCGCTTGATCGGCGAGTGAAGCATGCCGGTATGATTATTGGGCTTGGCGGAGCTGTTGATTATATCAGTATGGATTTGCCATTGGCTGAGCCTGGATATATGGGGCGCGCTCAACTGGCCCAAAATTTTTCGGCTGTAGCAGCTTCTTGCATGCTAGTGCGTAAGGATTTGTTTTTTGAGATTGGTGGCTTTGATGAAAAAGACTTTTCTACCCTTTACTATGACGCTGATTTTTGCCTTAAAATCAGTGATCGAGGCTACCAGATTATCTGGACGCCTTTTGTAACGCTGGCGCAACAAGATAACAAAAATTTCAATACAGAGAATGATAATAAGCAGGATAAGAATAATTCTTCCGCGCAAAAAGCATTCATCAAAAAATGGGGTTCTCGATTAGGCAATGATCCTGCTTACAACCGCCATCTAAGTTTACGACAACGTGGGTGGATGATTGATGGTGATTTCGATGTGCCATGGCATCCCGACCTGGAACCGTTGCCACGCATCATTGCGCAACCACCAGATCAAATGGGGGTGGGACAATACCGGGTTATTGGGCCAATTAAGGAACTTACGAATAGTGGGCAGATATGCAGCTTTTTGTTGCCGCCGTTGAACAGTGATAAGCGGTTTCTACCTTCAATTCCCGAACTCATCAGAGCCAAACCTACTACCCTGTTTCTGCAAAATGCATTTTCCGATTTCCACTTGGATGATCTGCAAAGTTATGCCGAATTATTGCCTGATCTGTTTCGGGTATTCGGCCAGGACGATATAGTATTTTCCGTGCCGCAAAAGAGCGCAGCGCGCAAGTACTTTGGCAAGGATACCAAAGCCCGGGTGCGACGGGCGATCTCTTTCTGTCACCGGGTAATTGTCACCAATGAGATTATGGCCGAAGCGTTGCGTGACATGGTCGCCGATATTCATGTGGTGCCAAACTATTTGGAGCGTTTTCGGTGGGGTGACTTAAAACCACCCAGGAATGAGCGGCGTAAACCACGAATCGGCTGGGCCGGGGCACAACAGCACGGTGGCGATCTCGAATTTATCCTGCCGGTGGTTGAGGCCACAGCCAATGAGGTAGAGTGGATTTTTATGGGTATGTGCCCGCCGAAGCTCCGTTATCATGTCGCCGAAGTGCATAACGCGGTTCCGTTTGATCAATATCCGGCGGCTATGGCAATGCTTGATCTTGATCTGGCGATTGCGCCGCTCGAACTCAACCGCTTTAATGCCGCCAAGAGCAATTTGCGGTTGCTGGAATATGGCGCAGTTGGCTATCCCGTAATTTGCACTGATATTCTGCCGTACCAGAATGCGCCAGTAACCCGCGTTCCCAATAATCCGAAAGCGTGGATCGAGGCGGTTCGCGCCCATGTTCATGATTTAGACGCGACCCGCGCCGAGGGTGAACGGTTGCGCGAGTGGGTGCTATCCAACTGGATGCTGGATCAGCACTTGGATGAATGGCTGCGGGCATTGCTGCCGGGGTAGAGGCGCCATGATATTTCTGGTTTCATGAGCCTGGCATCGCACGTTGGGCAAGGCCGGAGCTAACCTTATGGAGATTGATGCAGGCGGTGATTCGAACACTTCAGCACGGTAAGGAAACATCTCTGTCCAAAAGGAGGACATCGCAATGCCACAGAAAAAACGTCCGCACGGTGATTCAACCCGTTCCAAATCTTCGTCCACGTCCCGTAATGCAGCCGTGATGCTATTGCAAAGCCTGATGCGCGGCAATCAGCAACTTGCGGTACAAGTTGATGGTCAGTCACTTACTCTAACGCAAGCTATTGATCTGGCGGAACAACGGGCCAAAACACGACAACCAAAAGAAGCAGATGGCCTTTATCAGCAGTTGTTAATGCAAGCCGCCGAGTGGCATCGCGCCAAGCGCTTGGATGATGCGGAAGCCGTGTACCGCCAGGTGTTTGAGGCACGACCGGAATATATTGATGCTTTGCATCTGCTGGGGGTTATTTATTCCCAGCGCGGCGATCATCAGACTGCCGAACGCCTGATTCGTCAGGCGTTGCGGGAAAATCCATCGGCGGATACCTACCATAATAACCTGGGTAAGGCGTTGCAAGGTTTGGGAAGGCTGGAAGACGCGGCGGCGAGCTATCAACAAACGCTGAAGCTAAATCCCGGTCATGTGCTGGCCTGTAATAATTTGGGGAAGATTTATGCAGAATTGGGTCGCTGGGAAGATGCCATCGTCAGCTTTCGCCGAGCGGTCGCGTTGCAGCCCGATTTCAATGAGGCTCGCCGTAACCTGGAACAGGCGTTAAAGCAGCGCAGCCAACCGCTCGCGGAACACCCAGGCTCTGGACAGGCGCCGGAATGACGACAATTCATTAGGATATGCTTGAAAAATGGTTATTAAACAATTAATTAGATTTTACGCAGCCTCTGGGCCAAGTTAATGTATATTTTTTGAAGCATTACTATCAAAAAAATTCTCCGTTACCCCTAAAGCCTCGCCGCCAGCCGCCGATAGATGAGATCAAGGCGGGATGATCCGCCAAGGTCTCAGGGGCAACCAACCCGGTTGCCCAAGGTATACAGATGCATTTGAGGAGATATCGTCATGGCACTCGTCATCAACAACAACCAATCGGCACTGAACGCGCAGCGGCAACTGAATAACAGCGCCGGCATTCTCTCAACCAGTATGGAGCGCCTGTCATCCGGTCTGCGGATCAATTCGGCCAAGGATGACGTGGCGGGCATTGCTATTGCTGATCGCATGTCATCCCAGATTCGCGGCCTCAACCAGGCGGTGCGCAACGCTAATGACGGTATCTCCCTGGCCCAGACTGCGGAAGGCGCGTTGCAGGAATCCACCAACATTCTGCAGCGGATGCGCGAACTGGCGGTGCAGTCGGCCAACGACACCAACACCGGCACTGACCGTAGCTCGTTACAGAAGGAAATCGGGCAGTTGCAGCAAGAATTGAACCGCATCGCCAACACCACGGCGTTCAACGGCAAGAATCTGCTGGATGGCACCTTTACCGCCCAGAAGTTTCATGTCGGCGCCAATGCCAACCAGACGATTGCAGTCAGCGCCGGTAATGCGCAAGCGTCGTCGCTGGGCGCCCAGCGGGTGTTTTCGGCTTCCGCAACTCTGGTGGCGTCAACAGGCGCAACAAACAGCACCACGGGTTCTGGCGCCTTGACCATCAATGGTTCGGTGGGAACCGCCAGCGCCAACATCGCGGCGGCGGGTTCGAGCGCACGCAATATCGCTGCAACCGTCAACAATCTGACTTCGCAAACCGGGGTCAGCGCACGATCGATTACTCAGGCGGATTTGAAGATCACAGCCACTGGCGCGATCGTCTTCCAGTTAACCGGACAAAATACGACGGCAGCCACCATTTCCGCCAGCATGGGCACCACTTCGGGCGCAACGGATTTGGCGGGGTTGGCGGCGGCGATCAACGACAAGGCCGGCACCACAGGAATCACCGCCCAGATCAATAGCACCAATAACGGCCTCCTCCTTGAAAATACGGACGGCTATGACATCAAGATCGTGGGCGGGAGTTCAGCAAGTTCAGTGGGTACGTGGTCG
Source organism: Competibacteraceae bacterium UBA2788 (assembly GCA_002352185.1). Classification (GTDB taxonomy): domain Bacteria; phylum Pseudomonadota; class Gammaproteobacteria; order Competibacterales; family Competibacteraceae; genus Contendibacter. Next base: position 57,479 of record DEHY01000041.1, on the reverse strand, counting down.
GTGCAGGGCATGGACCAGAATGGCAACGTACTCGCCGGCGCGGCAACGGGTATCTCCAGCGGCGCCGCCACCGCCACCGTGGGAGGCCGGGTGATCCTCGAATCCGGCAAGGGCTTCTCGGTGTCAATCGCCAGTGGCACGCTGGCTGCCGGAACCTCTTCGCTGAGCGATGTGGGGTCCGTTAATGTCACCACGCAGACCGGCGCTAATGACGCGCTCTCGGTGCTGGATAAGGCGCTCAGCTTCATTGACGACCTGCGGGCGGATTTAGGCGCAGTGCAGAACCGCTTTGGATCGACCATCAATAATCTGCAAACCACATCCGAGAATATCAGTGAAGCGCGGTCGCGGATTCAGGATGCCGACTTTGCCAAGGAAACCGGCGCATTGAGTCGCGGCCAGATCCTGCAACAGGCCGGCATTGCGATGCTGGCCCAGGCCAATCAGTCGCAACAGGGTGTGCTGCAATTGCTGCGGTAAGTCTGAACCACCGCTCCGCGATACCCGGCGGCGCTACGGCTCCCTCCCCGCAGGGGAGGGTAGAGTGAGGGAAAAGGTGGTTCGTCACCGATTTGCGAACGCCAGACCCCCACTTTGCTCTCCCCGTCGGGAGAGGGAGCCAAGTCGCATTCAGGGTTGGGAAAATCGGCGCCCCCGGTTTTCCCGGTTACGAGCGATTTTGACCAGAAGGAGTAGGTTGCCATGACGCCGAATATCACCGCCATGAGCAGTGCATCACCGCCCCTGATTGACGCCAGTCGTCAGCCTAAAGCGAGCCATGCCGAGAATGCGACGCCGGCTGGCCCCAGCAGCTCCAGCGTCTATGGCAGCGGCGTCCGCGTCCCGGCAACCGATGCCGGCGCTGTTGCAGCATCCGCAGCCCCGCAAACGGCGACGACCGTGCCGAATTCCCAGTTGCTTGCGGCTGCGGTTGATACAATGAATACTTCCTTGAAGGGCTTGCAGCAAACCAATCTCCAGTTCAGCATGGACGATGAATCTGGCGAAATGGTGGTCAAGGTGATGGATGTCGAAAAGGATGAGGTCATCCGCCAGATTCCGCCAGAGGAAGTGCTGGCGCTGGTCGCTTTCTTCAAGGAAGCGGAAGCGAAGAAGTCACGCGGGGTGGAGTTGGCGGCGCCAGGGGCGCGTGGCTTGGCGACCGGTTCCGCTGCGCTGGAAGGCTTGCTGTTGCACGCCAAAGCCTGATGCGCATACCCGGTATGCATAGTGAGGTTGTTTTCCCATCTCAGCCAGAACCTGTCAACCCGGTAAAACCACTCGTACGCCAACGAGAATCCGGTGTGAGAATGGTTCGGGGAGCGATGGCTTCACGGCACAGTGATTAAAAGACAGGCGCGGTTCAGGAGGCTCAAATGGCCGGTATTACATCAACAGGTCTAGGATCAGGTCTTGATATTAAGACGCTCGTCACTCAACTGGTTTCCGCTGAAGGAGCGCCTGCCACTAACCGAATTAATACCCGCGAAGCCAAATTACAGACCGAGCTTTCATCCATCGGCACTTTCAAGGGCGCGCTGTCGGATTTTCGCTCATCAGTGACATCGCTTACCCTGTCGTCCACCTTTACGGCGATGAAAGCGACGGCGAGCGACTCCAAACTGTTCAGCGCCAGCGTGGACAGCACCTCGTCGGTCGTGGGGAGTTACAGCATTAAAGTCGGCGCCTTGGCCAAGGCGCATTCGCTGGAATTGACCACCCCGGTTGACAAAGCCGCTCAGCTCGGCACGGGTACTTTAAGCATCAGCGTTGGCAGCGGGGCCAGCGTGAGCGTCACGATTGACAGCTCCAACAACACTCTGGAAGGGATCGCCAAGGCCATTAACGCCGCCCCCGGCATCGGCGTCACCGCGACCATCCTGAACAATGGCGACAATCGCCAGATTAGCTTGAAGTCCACCAATACCGGCGCTGCGAACACCATCAAAATCGCAGTAACCGATACTGGCGATGGCAATGACACCGATATGCTGGGCTTGTCACAGCTCGCCTATAACCCTGCTGCTCCTCCAGGCGCACCGGGAGCAGGGGAGAACAGCCTGAAACAGACGCAAGCGGCGCAAGACGCCAGCATTGTGATCGACGGCAGCAGCACTGCGACCACCAGCACGACGAATACCTTCACCTTCACCACAGGCGGGTTGGCGGGCGTAACGCTGAATGTGAACTCTCTCAAGAGCGCTGATGGAACCACCGATACCGCCCAACTGGACATCAGCCGCGATACCGCTGCGACTATCAAGGCGGTGAGCGCTTTTGTAAATGGATTTAACAGCCTGGCCGGAACCATCAAATCCTTGACCGGCTATGACGCCAAGACCAAGCAGTCCGGCCCCTTGCAAGGTGATGCCGGAGTGCGATCGGTGGATTCCCAGTTGCGAAGGATGCTGGGCGAATCGGTCAACGGCCAGTCTCTGTCTGATATTGGCATCTCGGTGCAGCGCGATGGCACCCTGAAACTCGATAGCAGCAAGTTGCAGGCCGCGCTGGATAAAGATCGGCCCGGCGTCATGAAACTGTTCACCGGCACTGAAGCCAGCGCGGGCGTAGCAGCGACCAGCGGCTTGGCGGATCGCTTCAGTAATTACCTGGGTAGCGTACTGAGCAGCACAGGGCCACTGAACAGCCGGCTGGACAGCCTCAACAAGGGGATTGATCGCATTAGCGATGACCGTAACGCGCTTACCCTGCGTCTGCAAAACCTGCAAAAGCGCTACAGTGATCAATTTAACGCAATGGACCGGCTGGTTGGGCAACTGACGGCGACCAGCAATTTTTTGACGCAACAACTGACCCCGAAGAGCAGCAGCTAGATCAGCGCGGACACAACCCGCCATGGGCGACATCGGCAGCCTCAACCCTCTGACCGGCGTCAACCCGGTGTTGGATCGGGCGGCCCATGCCGCCCGATCCGCGCCGCCTGATCCGGCCACCGTCCAGAACGCGATAGCTCATCCCCTGAATACTCCCCAGGCGGCGGTTACTCAGCCTCCCACCGCCAGCCACCCCGAATGGCGGCGGGAAACCGATCCCGACGATCAGCGCCAGAACCCGAAACAGCGCCCACCGGACGCCGCCCTAACCCGCGAGCAGCTCAACGACCTCCTCGATCTTTTGAATCAGCGTCTGCTCCGCCATAACATCGCCCTGCGCTTTGAAGCGGATGATTCGCTGGAGGAGATGGCAGTGCGCATCGTGGAACGAGAAACCCAGGCTGTGGTGCGGCGAATGACGCTTGAGGATGCACTGGCGTTCGTGCGTTCCTTCGACGAACTGGAAAGCCGACAAAGCCAGGAAGCGCTTGGCGACAGCGGCGCGAACCACCCGGAGAGCGGGCGCTTGCGGGTTGAAGGTGGATTATTGCGGGTCACGGCATAGCTGGCGGTGCGACCGCGTTGGGGACCATCGGCTGACCACCAGCCCTCACTGCGTATTCTACGCCCCGCCATTGCTTGACGCAGTTGTTAAACGGACTGTTCAATAGCAGATAGACGCAATGCAACTACTCCCGAGGCTTCAGCATGGTTACCCCGAATAGCAACACTGCCCTGCGGCAATACCAGCAGATCGACGCGCAATCGGCGGCAGCGTTCGCCAGCCCGCACCGCCTGATTCAGATGTTAATGGAAGGCGCGCTGGAAAGCCTGAGCAAAGCCAAAGGCCATATCCAGCGCGGTGAAGTCGCCGCCCAAGGCGAGCAGATCGGCAGGGCCATCAGCATCATCGGCGGCCTTCGCGAGGGTCTTAATCTGGAAGCTGGCGGTGATCTCGCCGCCAACCTTGATGCCTTGTACGACTATATGCAACGGCGGCTGCTGGAGGCCAACCTCAAGACCAACGAGAGCATCGTGGATGAGGTGATCGAGCGGTTGCGCACGATCAAGGAGGCCTGGGACGCCATTGGCGAAACGCCAGCAGCCGGTTCGGCACCGTCGATCCCGGATGCGCCTGCATGAATTCTTCGTTTTCCGATTGGGAACAGTCCATCCAGCAGTTGCAGCGGTTGAGCGTCGAAATGTTTGAATTGGCGCAGGTCGGCGAGTGGGAGGCGGTAACAGATCGAGAGGTGCAGCGGCGCGCAGTCCTGGATGGCCTGTTCCGCCAGTCGGCGCCGGACGCCATCGCCCCGCTGCTTGAGGACGCCATTCGCGCCACGCTGGCCAGCGATGCCCGGTTGGTGGAAATGGCGCGTGCCACGATGGATGAAGTGGACAATAACCGCAAGCTGATCCAGCAGGGCCTCCGCGCCTTTCATGCCTATCATGACAATTAACATATTGATTTTTTGGCCCTATTCACTGAATCCGGGCTGCACCGGCGTTTCTTCGCCTTTGGAAGGGGGCCGGTCGCACGGTGGCTGAGGTGAACGGAGCTGACTCCAGCATTCAGGAGCAATACCACCATGCCCACCCTCACCGAATCTACTTCCAGCCTGACCTTCGCCGGTCGCCTGCCTTTGACGTGGCGCGAGATGTCTGCGCTGCCGGACGATGCTGAACTGCGCAATATCGAACAATCCAACCTCATCGTCTTGCATACCCTGTTCGCGCTGGATATTCACGCCGGCGATTACAGCGAAGATCCCAGCGCGCTGACCAATGCGACCGAGCTCAAGCGGCTGGATTTCAAAGTCAGCCTGCTGCTCGAAATGGTCGGCCAGTTGTTTGCTCGCCAACAGGCCATTCCCCCGGAGTGTGCGCTGACCCTGACCGTCCACGATTTGAGCTGGCAGGCTGACGCCGTCCCGCTGGTCGGCGCACTGCTGCGGCTGGATCTGTACTGCAATCTTAGTTACCCGCGCCCTCTCATTCTCTATGCTCAAGTAGCTGATATTGTCTCTTCAGAATTCGACTATCAAGTCAGAGCTGCATTTTACAGGCCCAGCACCGCACTGCAGGAAGCTCTTGAACGCTATATTTTTCTCCAGCATCGCCGCTTTATTGCCAAGCGTCGAGGCAATAGCCCGCGTTAAAAATTTGACGCTGCCCTGAATGGGACTACAATTCCTCACGTTATGCGTTGGAAGCCCTCGCGCGCCTCCGACGGAGGAGGAAACACCCGTCGGTTTACCCAAGTGCGGAAACCGTTCGCCATCAGTTCCTGCCGTCCGCCAAACATCGCGCAGGCTTGATCCCTTCCCAAGGAGAACAAGCAATGAAGACCGCGCTGCTGGTGATTGATGACGACCCAATACGAGCCGAGGAATTGTGCCTGTTGTTGCGGTTCATGGAAGAAAGTCATGTCGTGCGCGCGGAGTCGACGAACTGGCAGGATCATGTTGAACACAATCCTGATTTGCGCGCCATCTTTTTGGGCCGCTACGGCGCTGACGAACAATCGTCCGGCGACGCCATCCCGCTCATTCGGGCTGCTGCTCCTCAAGCAGCTCTGGTCCTGATTGAGGAAGCCGACCAGCCGCGCCGTCTGTCGGCCATTTTGGAGGCCAGTTGCTGCGCCCGCCTGTCCCGACCATTCCGCTATCCACGCTTGAGCCAGGTGCTGGCCAAGCTGTTACAGCAACGCGCCAGCCGCGATCACCGCAATGTCCAGGCGCAACGCCATGCCGAACTGTTTCGCAGTCTGATCGGCAATAGCCCGGCCATCGCCCAGGTTCGAGAATTGATCCAGCGGGTCGCTCCTTCCGAGGCCACGGTGTTGATCCTGGGCGAATCCGGCACTGGCAAGGAAGTGGTGGCCCGTAATGTTCATTATTTTTCCGCACGCAGCCATGGGCCATTTGTCCCGATCAACTGCGGCTCTATCCCCGATAACCTGCTGGAAAGCGAGCTGTTCGGCCACGAAAAAGGCTCATTCACCGGTGCTATTTCCGCCCGGCGCGGCCGCTTCGAGCTGGCGCAGGGGGGCACCCTGTTTCTGGACGAGATCGGCGATATGCCGCTGAATATGCAGGTCAAGCTGCTGCGGGTGTTGCAGGAGCATACTTTTGAGCGGGTTGGCAGTGATCGCAGCCTGACCTCCGATGTTCGTATCATCGCCGCCACGCATCGCAATCTCGATGAATTGATCAAAACAGGTCAATTCCGCGAGGATCTCTATTATCGGTTGAACGTTTTCCCCATTGAGACGCCGGCCCTGCGCGAACGGATCGAAGATCTGCCGCTGCTGGCAGAAGATCTGAGTGCGCGTGCTACCCACGAGCGGGGTGTCCATGTGGTTCTCGGCCCGGTAGCGTTGCGTTGTCTGAGCCATTATCCGTGGCCTGGCAATGTGCGGGAGCTGGCTAATCTGATGGAACGTCTGGCTATTCTCCAACCCGACGGCCAAGTGGGATTGAACGATTTGCCACCCAAATTCCGCGCTCATTACCCGGAAGAACTGGCGGCAGCCGATGCGGCGATGGCGGACGTCGCCCAGCCTGCCGCTCTTCCATCCTCACTTACTCCCAGCGATCCAATCAATCTGCCACCGGAAGGTCTCGATCTGCGGCAGTACATCACCGATCTCGAATCCTCACTGATCCATTCAGCGCTGGAAGATGCGAACGGCGTAGTCGCCCACGCGGCTTCCATGCTGAAAATGCGCCGCACCACACTGGTCGAGAAAATGCGCAAGTACAATATCAAGCGCGGCGATAGCGATGAATGACGGTGGATTGCCGTTTCCCGACGCCAAAAAATTGGCATTTCGTTCGTTCGCCCGCACTCGCCTGCAAGCAAAAGGGCAAGGGTGAGAGGCGAAATTCAGAGGCTTACCCCTCATCCTGGCCCTCTCCCCTTGTCAGGAGAGATAGAGACGGAGTGATTGCCCCACGTCGGGTTCTTGGGGCACGGTTATTGCTGAAGCACGGATAGCGTACCGCCTTTCAGGCGATTCGACCGAAATCAGGGAGTACGAACCGATGAGCGTTATCAACACCACCAACCCGCCAATGATCGAATTGCACGGCGTGAGTGATCCAGCCCGCGCCTCCTCATCACAGCCCAGCGCGGATGCGCCAACCCTGACCGGTGATGATTTTGCCGGTGTATTCAAAAGCATGTTGGCCGATGTCAACCAGTCCCAGCAACAATCCACTCAGTTGGCTGCATCCTTCGAGCGAGGTCAGCATCAGGATCTGGCGGGGGTGATGATTGCCCAGCAGAAATCCCGGCTCGCCTTCCAGATGACTTTGCAAGTCCGCAACAAGCTGGTTTCCGCCTATCAGGACATTATGAACATGCCGGTCTGAGTACCGGCTGGTCGAGGCGATCATGCGATCGATGAGGGAGCTGCGCTGTGGCTGAGGAAAACAACGGTTCGCTGGTGAATCCGCCCGTGCCGTTCGACTGGAGCGGTTGGCTGGCCAAGTTCCGCCACCCCGGCCCAACCCAGATTGGCATCCTGGCCGGCGTCGTGGCGCTGCTGGCGCTGCTGGTGGTCGGTGCGCTGTGGCTCAATACGGCGAATTACGATGTGTTATACCGGGGTTTGGCCGAGGCGGATGCCGGCCAGATGATGGATGCCCTGCAGAAAGCCAATATCCCGGTAAAAATTGATCCTCGCAGCGGCGCGTTGATGGTGCCCGCCCATCAGGTTCACGAGGCGCGGCTGAAACTCGCTACCCAGGGTCTGCCGCGCAGCACCGTCAACGGCCTGGAGTCCTTGCAGCAGAACAGTTTTGGTCTCAGCCAGTTTATGGAAACCGCCCGCTACCAGCATGCGCTGGAGGGCGAACTGGCGCGCTCGATCATGACCATTGGCGCGATAGAAAATGCCCGGGTTCACTTGGCGTTTCCCAAGGAGACCGTGTTCGCCCGCCAGCAGCAACCGCCTACGGCGTCGATACTGGTGCAACTGCGGGCGGGCCGGTCACTGGACGAGGGCCAAGTGGCGGCTATTATTCATCTGGTGGCGTCCAGCGTACCCAAACTTCGTCCCGAACAGGTGTCCGTCATCGATCAGGCCGGCAATCTGTTGACCCGTCAGGAACGGGAAGGCGGCGGCGACAAGCTGAACCTGGATCAACTCGAATACACGCGGCGGCTGGAAGATCGCTACGCCCGTCGCGTTGAAGAGCTGCTCGCGCCAGTGATGGGGATGGGACGGGTGCGCGCTCAGGTGGCGCTGGATCTGGATTTCACTGCCAGCGAAGAAACGGCGGAGCGCTATGAACCCCGGCAGGAGCCACGCCCTCTGCGCAGCGAGCAGTTGCTGGAGGAAACCAAGGATCGGATGAATCCGGTGGGAATTCCCGGCGCGCTGTCCAATCAGCCCCCCGGCGCAGCAACGGCGCCGGAAGTTGCAACCGCCCAGAATCCGGCGGCCAATCCCCAAAATCCGCAAAATCCCGCCGCGCCGGGCACTCAGGCTCCGGCTGCGCCGCCGCTCACCAGCCGCAAGGAAGTGACCCGCAACTACGAACTCGACAAACGGGTGAGCCATACCCGCAATACGCCGGGACGGATTGTGCGGGTCTCCGCCGCCGTGGTGGTGGACGATCGGGCGACCATCGAAGCCGGCCAGTCGGTGCGCAAGCCGCTGACGACTGAAGAGGTGGAACGGATCACTGCCCTGGTCAAACAGGCAGTCGGGTTTAGCGCTGACCGGGGCGACAGCGTCAATGTGATGAACGCCGCATTTGCCCCGTCGCCGTTTGAGGAAGCGCCGCTGCCGATGTGGCAGCAGTCCTGGTTTCTGGAACTGGTCAAGTGGGGCGTGGTGGCGGTGTTGTCGCTGGCGATCCTGTTGCTGGTGGTGCGTCCGGTGCTGCGCCGCCTGTTGCCGGCGCCGGTCGCGGCGGTCGCCAAAAATGGCAACGGCAAACATGGCGGCAACAAGGGCCAGATCAACGCCCATGAGACGGCGGCGTTGCCCGCCCCTGAGAATGTCGGTGTGGAAGGATTGTTGGAAGATCGGGTGGAAATCAGCGGTGCGCTGGAGAACGATAGCCCCAAGGCCCTGGCCAGCCCTGCCGAGCAACTGGATCAACTCATGGATCTGGCGCGCTCTCTGGTAGCCGAAGACCCGAAACGGGCGGTTCATGTCATCAAGAGCTGGCTCACCAGCGAGGCCTAGAGTATGCCGGAACTGACCACAACCACACCTGCCCTCAAGGGCGTCGAACGGGCCGCCGTGGTGCTAATGGCGCTGGGCGAGGATCATGCCGCCGAAATTCTCCGGCACCTGGATCCGCGCGAACTCCACAAGATCGGCGTTGCCATGACCAACCTGACCCGGGTCAACCGGGATCAGATCAGCGAGATTGTGCATATCTTCAATAAGGAAATTAACGAACAGAGTTCCCTGGTGCTGGATAGCGAAAATTATATTCGCGGGGTGCTGATCCGTGCATTGGGACGCGAAAAAGCCAAGAGCGTTCTGGATCACATTTTCGACAGCGAAACCGGTTCCGGCGTGGATTCGCTCAAGTGGATGGATGCCAGCGCCATCGCCGGTGGTCTGCGCGACGAACACCCGCAAGTGGTCGCATTGGTGCTGTCTTCGCTGCGGGCTGAGCAGGCTGCCGAAATCGTTGGTTTGTTGCCGGCGTCATTGCGCGAAGAGGCGTTGCTGCGGGTGGCGACTCTGGACGAAATCCCGTCAGGCGCGCTGGAAGAACTCAACGAACTGGTCGAGAAACAGGTCATGCGTAATATCAGCGCCGCCGCAACCTCCAAGATCGGGGGCCCCAAGCGGGCCGCTGAAATTCTTGGCCGCCTGGATGGCAGCGTCGAAAGCCAGATCCTTGACAAGATTAAGGAAACAGACGCCGATCTGGGCAGCAAGATCGAAGAGTTGATGGTCGTATTCGAAAATCTGCTGAGCCTCAGCGACCGCGATATCCAGACGCTGCTGCGCGAGGTCTCCTCCGAGACGCTGCTGGTGGCGTTGCGCGGGGCCGAAGATGCAGTTCGCAACAAGATCATGGGCAATATGTCCAAGCGCGCCGCAGAGCTGCTGCGCGACGATCTGGAAGCGATGCCGCCGGTCAAACTCAGTGATGTCGAGACGGCGCAGAAGGAGATCATGGCCTCCGCCAAACGGTTGGCGGAAGCCGGAGAAATCACCTTAGGTACCAAGGGAGAACAACTTGTCTAAGGTCATCTCAGGCGACAACCTGACGGCATATCAGCGCTGGGAGTTGCCCAGCGTGGAGCAGCCGCCCAAACCGGAACCCGCGCCGGTCGCGAATCCGGCCCGCACCGAAAATATCCGCGAGATGCCACGCCCGTCGAAAGCCTTTGCCCCGTCTTCCACGCCGCCCACTCTGGACGAAATTGAAGCGATCCAGCGCGAAGCGCACGAGGAGGGTTTCGCTGCCGGTTATCAGGAAGGCCGCCGCGAAGGGCGCGACCAGGGCTACAAAAAAGGCCAGCAGGAAGGCCACGCGGAAGGCTATCAACGGGGGTTTGCCGAAGGACTGGCCGGTGGCCGCGACGAAACCCTGCTGCGGATTCAGAAGCTGGATCAAATTCTGGAGCTGATGAGCAAGCCGCTGGACAATCTCGACAAGGCGGTTGAGGAGGAACTGGCGAGCCTGGCCGTTGAAATCGCCCGGCAACTGGTGCGGCGGGAACTGCGCGTTGCCCCCGGTGAAATTGTGGCGGTGGCGCGCGAAGCGGTCAGTCTGTTGCCGGTCGCCAGCGTCGGCATCCAGGTTCGTCTGCATCCGGACGATGCCCGGCTGATCCGCGAGGTGCTGACGCTGGGCCGCGAAGACGACCCGGTTTGGCAGATCATCGAGGATCAGGCCCTGACGCGCGGCGGTTGCGTGGTCAACACCGAACTGTCGCGGATTGATGCGACGGTCGAGAAGCGGCTGGGCGCAGTGATCGCCACGGTGATGGGGGACGAACGTGAATCCGGGAATGCCTGAATTGAACCGTTCTGCCCGCTGGCGGGCGCGTTTGGCGCAACGCCGGGCGCGAGTGGCTGAAACGCCAAGCTTGGTGGTGGAAGGCCAGTTGACGCGCATGGTGGGCTTGACCCTGGAGGCAGCGGGCTGCGTGGCGCCGGTTGGCTCCCGCTGTCTGGTGGTCGGGCCGGACGGTGGCCGGGTCGAGGCCGAGGTGGTTGGATTCGCCGGCGGCAAGCTGTTCCTGATGCCGAGCGGCGATATTCATGGGCTGATGCCCAATTCGCGGGTCATTCCTGCCGGTGGGGCCAGCCAGATGCGGATGGGTGAAAGCCTGCTCGGCCGGGTGCTGGATGGCGCTGGCCGGTTTCTGGATGGGCTGCCGCCGCCGCCGCGCACCGAGTGGGCGTCCCTGACCGGGAAAACCATCAATCCCCTGCTGCGCAAGCCCATTCGCGAACCGCTGGATGTCGGAGTGCGCGCCATCAATGCCCTGATGTCGGTGGGGCGCGGCCAGCGCATGGGCCTGTTCGCCGGTTCCGGCGTCGGTAAGAGCGTGCTGCTGGGGATGATGACCCGCTTCACCAATGCCGAGGTGGTCGTGGTCGGGCTGATCGGCGAGCGTGGACGCGAGGTGCAGGAATTCATTCAGGAAATTCTTGGCTCGGAAGGAATGGCGCGAGCCGTGGTGGTGGCCGCGCCAGCGGACGATCCGCCGCTGCGGCGGTTGCAGGGCGCGGCGCTGGCGACTCGCATTGCCGAATACTTCCGCGACAGCGGTCGGCAGGTGCTGCTGCTGATGGATTCGCTGACCCGCTACGCCCAGGCGCAACGCGAGATCGCGTTGGCTATCGGCGAGCCGCCGGCGACCAAAGGCTATCCGCCGTCGGTGTTCGCCAAGATTCCGCAACTGGTGGAGCGGGCTGGGAACGATACCGTCGGCGGTTCCATCACCGCTTTTTATACCGTGTTGGTCGAGGGCGATGACCAGAATGATCCCATCGCCGATGCGGCCCGCGCCATTCTCGACGGGCATGTGGTGCTGTCGCGGCGGCTGGCTGAAGCCGGACACTATCCGGCGATTGACGTTGAAGCTTCAATCAGCCGGGTGATGCCCCGGATCAGCGGCCCGCGCCACCAGCAACTGGCGCGGCGCTTCAAGCATCTCTACTCGACCTACGAGCAGCACCGGGATTTGATCAATGTGGGCGCGTATGTCGCCGGCAGCGATCCGGCAGTGGACGAGGCCCGCGAATACCAGCCACGCCTCAAGCAGTTTTTGACCCAGGGGATTGATGAACAGGTTACGCTGGCCGATAGCCTGCGGGCGCTCGAAGCAGTGCTTCAGCCCAGGGCGAAGGGCTAACCTTGAATGATCGCCCATGCTCATCCGCTGCAGGCGGCCATGCGGGTTGCGCAGTCCCACGAGCATAAGGCGGCCAAGGCGCTGGCCGAATCGCAACAGCGTTTTGTGGAGCAACAGAATCGCTTACAGCAGCTGCTGACGTTTCGCAGCACCTACATGGATTTGTTTCAGACGGAAGGCCGCACCGGTATTTCGGCGCGCCGGTTTCAGGATTACGCCGTGTTTCTGAACAATCTGGATCAGGGCATCACTCAGTCGCAGCGCCAGCTGGAGCGATTGCAGCAGGAACTCTGGCGCCAGCAGCAGGCCTGGCGCCAGACACATGCCAAAACCAAGGCGCTTGAGGAAGTGATCGAGCGTGGCCGCAAGGAGCAGTTGCGGCGTGAAGATTATCGCGAACAGAAGGATAGCGACGAGCGCAATCTTCGCCAGCCGTCAGCCCGGCTGGGGCTGACGGATGTGGATGATGCGTAATGCGCTTAAAGGGATAGACCCACTCAGCGTCACGACTGGGCATAACCACCGACTGGGAAGAATGCCATGAGCTACCTGGAATTGCCCCCTCTTTTTGCAGCGGCTGCGAATACCGCCGGGAACACCGCCGGAGTTGCCACCACGCTGGGCGTTGTGGTCGAAACCGATGGACAGGCCGCAGCGCAGTTGCCGTCCTTTAGCCAGTTGTTGCAGGGGGGCGTCGCCGAGAGGGCAGAGACCGGTGCGGATGCCGTTGCTCTCATTGCGGGCCAGGCTGTGGATGATGGCGCAGGTTTGTGGAAGGCTGGAAAGGTCCGATTGCCGACCGCCGAACATGCGGCGGTCGATTCGACGATGATGACTCAGGTCGGCGCCGATCCACAGATCGCGGCTTTGGCCTTGACTTTCGGGACCGTGACGCCAGCGGTGGGTAAAAGTGAAGCAGGAAGCCGGGAGCGTGCGATTACCGAGCGTGATTCCGATCCGGATGCGCTGGATGCAGAGCGTACCGAAACGGTATGGCCTGGCCTGGCTCTGTTCATGGACTCCCGCTCCGCCCTGCAGGGAGCGAATGCCACAAAGCTTGAATCGTCGGCACAGTCGATGACGACGGGCGCCGATGCTGCCGGTGAGGTGATTCGCGCCCGCAACGGGGCAGGGCCGACGCTTGCGCCGGTTCTGGCCGCAGGGGATCCACTTCGGTCGGGAGCCGCCGTAGTGGATACGGTGGAGCGCGCCTTGACGGATTCCCCAGCATCTCCGGTGACGAGCGCGGATGCTGTTGTTGGCGTAACTGACGAGGGTGGTCATTTCAAGTCATTGCTGGCGAATTTAACCACTGGAGCCCTGCCCGGCGACAGGAGAACTTTGCCGAATTCTCCGGTAGTGAACGCGCCATCGCCATTGCCTGCCGATTCGCCTGAGTCGGTTCCGGTGGTCGAGGCGGCGTCCCCATCACTGGGGTCGCCTGCTCGTTTTGCAACTCAGGATGCAGCGCGGTCAATGATCCCGCCCGTTGATCGGTCTAGGGTTGATTGGTCTAATGTGGCTTCAATTAAGGTAATAACTCCGATTGAAGTGGCCGAGACCGGTAAAGCAGCAGCAGTGGCGGTTCCCGCCGGTCAGCCGGATTCAGCCCCGGTCGTGACGAGAACGCCGCCGGCGATTTCAGCCGCGCCTTCGGTCGAACGGCCTGATTTGACCCCGATTGCGCTGACAGCGCCGGCAGCCGAGACGGGTAAAGCAGCGGCGCTGGTAGCCGCTCCCATCGAACAGCCGGATTCGGCTCCGGTTGTGACGAGAATGCCGCCAGCGACTCCAGCCGCGCCTTCCGTCGAGCGGCCTGAGCTTGCCTCAATTGCGGTAGTCGCTCCAGTGGCCGAGGCGGGGAAAGCGGCGCCAGTGGCTGCTCCCGCTGGTCGACCGGATTCAGCCCCGGTCGTGACGAGAACTCCGCTGGCGATTTCAGCCGCGCCTTCGGTCGAGCGGCCTGATCTGGCCCCGATTGAGCTAACAACGCCGGTAACCGAGACAGGGAAAGCAGCATCGGCGGCTGCCTCCGCTGGTCGGTTTGATCCGGCCCCGGTCGTGGCGAGAATGCCGCCGGCGGCTCCAGCCGCGCCTTCGGTCGAGCGGCCTGATCTGGCCCCAACTGTGCTGACAGCGCCGGTGGCCGAGACAGGGAAAGCGGCACCGGTGGCTGCCTCCGTTGGCCGACCGGACTCGGCCCCGGTCGCGGCGAAAATACCGCCGGCGATTCCCGCCGTCCCGCCCGTTGAACAGGCTGAGTTGGCCCCAACTGTGCTAACAGCGCCGGTGGCCGAGACAGGGAAAGCGGCACCGGTGGCTGCCCCCGTTGGCCGACCGGATTCGGCCCCGGTCGTGGCGAAAATACCGCCGGCGATTCCCGCCGTCCCGCCCGTTGAACAGGCTGAGTTGGCCTCGATGGCAGTCACCACGCCGATGACCGAGACAGTAAGCAGGTTGGCGGCGACTGTAGCCATGGCAACGCCGGTCATTGATGTAGCGAAAAAAATGATCAACGGGCAGCAGGATCGGACACCGATACGATTGGATGCACCAAGCGCGACACTATCGTCGGCTCTATCGGCAAGTACTGCGACCGGAGTTACAGTCGCCGCTGTCGCGGGGAGCGACACTGCCATCCAGGATGCTGCTGCTGCCAACCGGGATGCGCCTCAAATCATAGGTGGGCGTCCATTTCAACCGCGTCTCGCCGATCCTTTCGGTGCTGCCGATCCGGCAGTAACAGTCCAAACGGATCCCGCCATGCCAGCGCTCGCTGGTGAAGCGCAGCCGGTATCAGCGCCCGTGATCACCGCTGGTCCGAACATTGCCCGTTCTGATCCATCGGCGGCGGCAACAATCCACGATTCACCCTCGAACGTGGCCGCCGCCGCTCAGATTCGCCCCCAATTGGTCAATGGAGTAGTAGATGCTGAAAGCCCGCAACTGGAAAAGCCGTCTGTGGAACCGGTGGTCATCCGCGCCGTCGAACCGACGGCTCCGGCGAGTGGAGCAGCGCTCACTCCTCCAGCAAGCGCCGCTTCTGCCGCGCCGTCTCGTCCGGAGGCAGTAACCGCTTCCGCTTTTGCCCAGACCACTCCAGATACCTTGGATTTGCAACAAAGTAACTGGGGAAGGACGCTCAGTCACCAACTCAACGGGATGATCAATAATCGGATGCAGGAAGCCCAGATTCGGGTCAATCCCCCGGATTTAGGACCGATTGAAGTACGCATGTCGCTGCAACAAAATCAGACGAACATAACTTTTATATGCCATGAATCTGCGGTGCGGGAAGCTATCGAAAACGCCTTGCCCAGACTGCGGGAAATGCTGAGCAGTCAGGGTATTTTACTAAACCAGGCTCAGGTGTCCGATCAGTCGCTGGCGCGCCAGCAACCAGGTTTTGGGGAACAGCCTTATAATCGGCGCGAGGGTGGATCGGCAGTGGTCATCCCGGATCAGAATCCGGCAACAGATGTGGACGAACAACCGCTTCGTCCCCGGCGTTCGCTGGGAATGGTCGATCATTACGTCTAAATCACCTACCCAGGTTTGCGGTCAGCCCGGCATGGAAGCCGAAATCCAGCGCTGTAGCGTTAAGGAGGATTAGTCATGGAAGCTATTCGTCCAAAGGATTCAGGGCGCTGTTCTTGCCGCTGAAATCAACGACTCGCGGGGAACGCCTGGGTGGCGAATCGCCGGCGGCCAAGCTGCCGGAACTGACCTGATTGTTGGCGTGCAACATGCGGATCAATTCAGCCTCGCCACGGGCCAGCCCGCAAAGCTCGACGATTTCATCCACATTAGCGCCTTGCAGGGCGAGTTTGGTAGCGATCTTGAAGGATTTCTGATCCGAATCCCGGCCCAGAGATGAGCCTTGTTTATCCGCGCTTTCCCGCAGTTGTCCGATATGGATCTCCAGTTTGGTCAGTCGCTCGCTCAGCGCCGCCAGCGAGAGCGTAACACCCTTCAAATCCTGTCGCAGGCCGGAAAATCCTTCCTGATCGGATTCCGCATCCGGTGCGGCGAAGTACAATCGGGCCGCCATAAATCCCAGTGTGATCAACATCACGTTGCCGACCACCAAGGCGATCAGTGCGATACCGTGAAACAAAACGTCATTCATGGGCCAGCCTCGGCGCATTGATGAAAGAGAAAATCAGGGCTTTTTGCCGGGCGCTTTCGCACTTGTCGGCGGGGTTTCAGCGAGAGCGGTAGCGGAAGCGGGCGGAGTGGCGTTCACCTCGCGCACATTGGCCGGGTAACGGCTATCGGTATTCCCCATGATCACCAGCACCACCCGCCGGTTTTGCATACGGCCGTGTTCGGTGCCGTTATCGGCAATCGGCTGGTATTCGCCGTAGCCAATCGCTGACATGCGTTCCGGCCTTACCCCGTTACCCATCAGGATATTGACGATATTAGCCGCACGCGCCGCCGATAACTCCCAGTTCGATGGATAAACCGGGGTTTTGATCGGTCGGTTGTCGGTGAAGCCCTCGACCTGAATCCGGTTGGGAATCTCACGCAGAATTTCGGCGATGGTGTTCAATGGCGCCAGCGCTTCCGGATTAGCCAGGGCGCTGCCGCTGGCGAACAGGATGCTGTTCTTGATTTCCACTTCCACCCAGAATTCGCTGCTCCGAATATTCACCAGATCGGTGCGAATCAAATCCGCCAGTGCTGCTTGCAGCTTTGCCATNNTCGGCTTTCGGATTAAAATCCCGCGCCTGTGACAGCATCGCCCGTGGCGAGCGCTGAATGACCGAGCTGGGCAGTGGGCGCAAATCGGGAGCCACGTTGGCCCGCATGTTGGCCTGGCCTACGGCCTGCGCGGCTGGACTGCCGACCATGCCGCCCAACTGGATGGGTTTCATGCTCTGGGGGCTGGTGGAGCGGAAAGCCGTCGACATTGATTCGGACAGCACCCGGAATTTACCCTCGTTGACCGAGGAGACTGCGTACATCACGACGAAAAATGCGAACAGCAGCGTGATGAAGTCGGCATAGGAGACCAGCCAGCGTTCATGATTTTCGTGGGCTTCGGCGTGTTTTTTGCGGCTCATGGCGGCGCCTTTATTTCAGGATGAAGCCCTGCAGGCGGGATTCGATATTGCGCGGATTTTCGCCGTGCGCGATAGCGATGATGCCTTCGATGATTAACTCGCCAAGGCGGGTCTGTTTTTTGATGACGCTTTTGATTTTGTTGCCCATCGGTAAGGCAAACACGTTGGCGAGAACCAGCCCATAGATGGTGGCGACGAACGCGGCGGCGATACCCCCGCCCAGTTTGCTGGGGTCGGCCAGGTTGCCCATGACGTGGATGAGTCCCAACACTGCGCCGATAATGCCGATGGTGGGCGCGTAGCCGCCCAAGCCGTCATAAAACCCCATCGCCTGCATATCGGTTTCTTCACGTATCCCCAGATCCATCTCCAGGATGTGGCGGATTTCCTCCGGCTCCTTGCCGTCCACCAGCAATTGCAGCGCCTTGGAGGCAAAGGGATCCGGTTCCTGCTGGATGTGGTCTTCCAGTCGCAACAAGCCCTCCTTGCGGGCAATGTTGCTCCAGCCGACGATTTTCTCGATAGTTTCCTGCATGGGGATACTGGGTGGCATAAAGGCCCACTTGGACCGACTCAACGCCCGCTTGAAGGCGTCCATCGGCGTTTGCACCAGAACGGCGCCAATGGTGCCGCCAAACACGATGATGAACGCGGCGGCGTTGATCAATGATCCGATATGGCCGCCTTCTTCCAGCATGCCGCCGATGATGCCCCCAAACGCCACGACCAGGCCGACAAGGGTTAAAATATCCATGCATGTCGCTCCAGAAAGGGTACGCTCTCAGACCCCGCCGCCGAACCGGGCGCGCAGCCGGGCCAAAGCCTGACTGTGCAACTGGCTGACCCGGGATTCGCTGACGCCCAGCACCGCGCCGATTTCCTTAAGATGCAGCTCTTCATCGTAATAGAGAGAGAGTACCAGCCGTTCCCGTTCGGGTAGATGATCGATGGCTCCGGCCAGTTGCCTGAGCAGGGATTCCCGGTTAACCAGGTCGGAGGGATCGCCATCAGGTGCGGGAATCTGTTCGACTTCATGGGTTCCGTCCGGGCTGGATTCATCGAGCGATAGCAACTTCTGGCCGCGCAGGTCGCGCAGGGTGTTGTGGTATTCGGCCAGGGTGATGCCCAGGTGTTTGGCGACTTCCGCATCGTGCGCCTCGTGGCCAGTGGCGATTTCGACCGCATGGATGGCTGCGCTTACCTCGCGCGCCTTGCGATGCACTGAACGGGGTGTCCAGTCGCCCTTGCGGATTTCATCGAGCATTGCGCCCCGAATGCGAGGTTCGGCAAAGGTGGCGAATGCCGCGCCCTGAGCCGGATCATAACGCCGTGCGGCATCCAGCAGGCCCAACATGCCGGCCTGGATCAAGTCATCCACCTGCACCGACGCCGGCAGCCGCGCCAGCAAGTGATAGGCAATCCGCTTGACCAACGGGGCGCATTGGGTGATCTGATCCTCCGCCTTGTCGCCACCGACGCTGGCGTACAGGGCGAGGCCTTTCATTCGGCCTTTTCCTCCGGCGAATATGCAGGGTTGATCAGCCGCTCAATGAAAAATTGCAGATAACCGCTGGCGGTGCGGGGCATCGGCCAGCGCCCGATCATCTGGGCGGCCAGTCGGTGAAACGCTTCCGCCGAGCGGCTGCCCGGAAAGGCGTCCACTACGGCGCGCTGCGCCTGCACCGCCTTGCGCAGTTGCGCGTCTTCGGGAATGGTGCCGAAAAAGCTCAAGGTGACGTCCAGGAAACGGTCGGAAACCTTGACCAGCTTGGCAAACAGTTCGCGACCTTCCTGAGCGGTGGCGACCCGGTTGGCCAGGATATGGAACCGATCCACGCTGTATTCCTGGCTCATCAGTTTGATCAGAGCGTAGGCGTCGGTGATGGATGCCGGTTCGTCGCAGACCACCACGATCACATCGTGAGCAGCCCGGCTGAAGGTGACGACGCTGTCCGCAATGCCGGCGGCGGAGTCAATGAGCATGATATCCAGCGAATCGTTCAATTCGCTGAAGGCGTTGACAATACCCGCGTTTTCATCAGACGTCAGCTCGGCCATGCGCTTGATTCCTGAACTGGCCGGAATGATCCGGATGCCGTTCGGGCCGGTGACGATGACTTCTTCGAGGGTGCGCTCCTGATCGATGACATGCGAGAGGTTGTAAAGCGGGTGCAGTCCCAGGATCACATCCACATTGGCCAGCCCCAAATCGGCGTCCAGCACCATAACGCTCTGGTTTTGCAGACTCAGAGCCAGGGCCAGGTTGACCGTGATATTGGTTTTGCCCACACCCCCTTTACCGCTGGTCACGCAGACCACTCGCACCGGTCGGCGGCGATTCAGGTGTTGCAGGCCGGCGGCCTGGTTGCGAACCGCTTCAGCAGACGACATGAGCTGCCAGCCTCCCGCCAAAGGTCAGCGCCAGCGCGTCGCTGGCTGCGGCTTCGCCGTACAGCCCGGCAAAGGATTCACCCATGCGAATCAAGGCATCGATCCGCGCCACCTGGAGATCTTCGGGCACTCGCTGTCCATTGCTGATATAGGCCAGCGGCAGTTCTTTTTCGTAAACCACCGACAGCGCGGCTCCCAATCGGGTGGTTTCATCCACCTTGGTCAGAATGGCGCCGCTCAGGGGAACCTGGGCGAACGCCGCCACCGTTTCGCGGAGTACGGAATGCTGGGCGTTGGCCGCCAGCACCAGGTAGCTGCGAATGCGGGGCGTATGGTTCAACAGGGCGAACTGCTGCGACAGGCGCACATCGCGCTGACTCATGCCGGCAGTATCGATCAGAACCAGGGATTTTTCGGCAAAAGAGGTGATGGCGTCCTGCAATTCCTGTGCGGTGCTGACCAGCCGTACCGGCGTGTCCATGATCATGCCGAAGGTGCAGAGCTGCTCGAAGGCGCCGATCCGGTAGCTGTCGGTAGTGATCAGCGCGACCCGGCCCGGCCCGTGTCGCAGGTTATAGCGCGCCGCCAGCTTGGCGATGGTGGTGGTCTTGCCTACGCCGGTCGGGCCGATGAGCGCCGCAATGCCGCCCTGGGTCAGGATATCGTCCTGAGTCACCGACAGACCGCGCCCCAGGGTTTCCAGCGCCAGACGCCAGGCCAGTTCGGAGTTCTGTTCCTTGGTGGCGGCGTCAGCCAGTCGCAGGCACAGATCGGGACCGAAACCGAAGTCCATCAGTTGGCTCAACAGCTCTGCTCGATAGGGTTGGCGGCGCGCCAGCTCGCCCCAGGCCAGGCCGGAGAGTTGCTGCTCCAGCAGCGTATGCATGATCCGGATCTCGTGGCGCATTTCGACCAGCAGCGGATCTTGCGACCAGACCACCCGCGCTTTGCCGCCGCTGGTCGCCTCGGCAGCTTCGCTGACCGCTACCGGCGCGATTGATGCGGAGATCGGTGGATCGGGTTCCCGGCACGTTTCGCGGAGATCGGGCTTGTCGTCTTCCGACAGGGTCGAGTCACGCGCCAGCGTCCGCCGCTGCGCCGCCGCTTCGGCGGCTACCGTCTGTTGCATGCCTTGGAGCAGTTTTTCATCGTAATCCGCCGCCGCAACGATCTCGAAGCCGGCGCCGGTTCGTTCATTGGACAGAATCACCGCGTCGGATCCCAACTCCTCCCGTACCTTACGCATCGCGTCGCGGATATTGGCGGCACACAGTCGTTTGATCTTCATGGCTCTCGTTCCCGCTATGGTTGCGACTGCCGTATCCAGGGCATGCCGCGTCTGATTCACTTACCGGCCCACTGTGGCGATCACCTTGAGTTTCTTGTCTTCGGGGATCTCGCCGAAAGCGAGGACATGGAGGTTGGGTATTCCGTGCCGCGCAAAGCGCGCCAGCATGACACGGATCACGTCCGGAACCAGCAGTACTGCTGGCTGCCCGGCCAGCTCCTGCTTCTGGGCGGTTTCCAACAGCGCCTTGTGCAGGCGCTCGGCCAGCCCCGGTTCCAGGGGCGCTTGTTCGTCCTTGCCCATCTGCAAGGTGCGGAGCAATATTTGTTCCAGTTCGGCGGCAAGGGTAATGACCGAGAGTTCATCATCCAACCCATTGATATTCTGGGTGATCATCCGGCCCAATGCAACCCGTACCGCAGCAGTCAATCCGTCAGGGTCCTGACTCCGGGAGCCGTGTTCCGCCAAAGTTTCGGCGATGGTCCGCATATCCCGGATCGGCACCTGTTCCGCCAGCAGATTTTGCAGCACCCGCGCCACTACGCGCAGCGGCAAGGTCTTGGGGACCAAATCCTGAACCAGACGCGGCGCGGTGTTCGTCAGTCGATCCAGCAGTTGCTGGGTTTCTTCATGGCCCAGCAGCTCGTGGGCGTGGTTGAGCAGCACCTGGTTCAGGTGGGTGGCGATGACGGTGCTGGCGTCCACCACGGTATAGCCGAGGGTCTGGGCTTGCTCGCGCAGGTTGGGTTCAATCCAGATTGCGGGGAGCTTGAACGCCGGATCCTGGGTCGTGATGCCGGGCAGATGACCGTGAACCTGACCCGGATTGATCGCCAGTTGCCGGTCGGGAAACGCCTCGGCGGCGGCGGCGGTGACTCCCAGCAACGCGATGCGGTAGGCCGTCGGCGCCAGATCGAGATTGTCGCGGATGTGGACCGGCGGGATCAGGAATCCCAGTTCCTGCGACAGCTTCTTGCGAACACCCTTGATGCGGGTAAGCAATTGACCGTTCTGGTTGCGATCCACCAGCGCGATCAAGCGATAACCGACTTCCATGCCGACCGTATCCAGCGCGGGCACATCGTCCCAGCCGACTTCCCGTGTGTCCGGAGCTTCACCACCGCCCGGCGCAGGACCGCCGGCAGCGGCAGGTGACGCCGTCGCCTGTCGCCTGTGACGTGAGCGCCAGGCCAGGTAGCCCGCGCCGCTCGCCAGAGTCAGAAACACCAGGTTGGGCATGCCCGGAATCAGTCCCAGCATCCCGATAATGGCGGCGGTGATCGCCAGCGTTTGCGGGCTGCCGAACAGTTGCTTGGTGATTTGCTGACCGATGTCCTGGGAACCGGAGGCGCGGGTGACGATGATGGCGGCGGCGGTGGACAGCAGCAACGAGGGAATTTGGGCCACCAGGCCGTCGCCGATGGTCAGCAGGGTGTAGAACGTGGCAGCTTCGGCCAGCGGTAGTTTATGTTGCAGGGTGCCGATGGCGATGCCGCCCAGCAGGTTGATGAACAGGATCAGCAGGCCGGCGATGGCGTCGCCGCGCACGAACTTGCTGGCACCGTCCATGGAACCGTAGAAATCGGCTTCCTGCACCACCTCGGCGCGACGCCGCTTGGCCTCGGCCTGATCGATGACGCCGGCGTTGAGGTCGGCGTCGATGGCCATTTGCTTGCCGGGCATGGCGTCGAGAGTGAAACGGGCGCTGACTTCGGATACCCGTCCCGCGCCTTTGGTCACCACTACGAAATTGATGATGGTGAGAATGGCGAAGACCACGAGCCCGACCGCGTAATTGCCGCCGACCACAAAATGACCGAAGGCTTCGATCACCTTGCCGGCCGCGTCCGGGCCGGTGTGCCCGTGCAGCAGCACCACCCGGGTCGAAGCCACGTTAAGAGCCAGCCGCAGCAGGGTAGTCACCAGCAGCACGGTGGGAAATACGGCGAAATCCAGCGGTCGTTCGCTGTAGACCGTCGCCAGCAACACCACCAACGACAGGGCGATGTTGAAGGTGAAGAACACATCCAGCGCGAACGGCGGCAGCGGAATGACCAGCATCGCCAGGATGATGATCAGGATCGCGGGCACCCCCAGGCCGGCGCGGGCGATATTGCTGAAAGCTGCGGTGAGGTTCATGGTGGCGTGCGGTCTTTATCGGGTGCGCAGATCGGGGGGTATCGGCACATCGTTCATCACAATCGGTTTCCCGTCGAGCAGATCATCCCGGCGCAGCCGGTAGATGTAGCTGAGTACCTGGGCTACCGCCGCATACAGGCTCATCGGGATCGGTTTATCGAGCGCGCAGTTGTAGTAGAGCGCGCGGGCCAGCAGGGGCGACGTTACCTGTGGGATGCGGTGCGGTGCGGCCCGCTCGCGGATGCGCAACGCCACATGATCGATGCCGAAGGCGACGATGACCGGCGCGCTCATGGTTTCCGGCTCATAGCGCAGCGCTACGGTGTAATGGGTCGGGTTGGTGATGAGAACGTCGGCGGTGGGGACTTTTTCCATCATCCGGCGCTGGGCGAACTCTTGCTGCAAGCGGCGAATTCGGCCCTTGACTTCGGGTTTGCCCTCGTTGTCTTTGGATTCGTCGCGCACTTCCTGTTTGGTCATGCGCAGTTGGCGCAAGTGGGAGATGATCTGAAAGGGTACGTCTACGCCGGCAATCAGGAACATCGGCAGCGTCAGGATGAGAAAAATCCAGCCCAGCGCCTGGGCGGTGTGGGCCAGCGCCGGCAGCAGCGGCTCCTTTCCCAGGTGCAGCAGTTCCGGCTCGCGGACCCAGAGCAGGCCAACCGCCACGCTCGCCACGATCATGAACTTGGCGAGCGCTTTACCCAGTTCCATCAGCGATTGCCAGGAGAACAGGCGGGCTACGCCCTTAATCGGGTCCAGCCGGTCCCATTTCAATCCCAGGCTGAAGGTCCAGCCGCCGAGCGCCAGCGGGCCGAGCAGGGCCATGACCAGCATCAGGCCGAGAAAGGGCGCCAGCAGCCGCAACAAGTCTACGAATGCTTGTCCCAGCACTGCTGGAATCTGGTTGGGGTCGAGGATTTTTTTCGGGTCGAGCGCCAAACCCGCGTGCATTTGCGCGGCCAGACCCTCGATCAAATCGGGTCCCAGGATCAGCAGACCTGCGGCGGCGCTCAACAACATCGCCAGCGTCGTCAGCTCACGAGAACGGACGACCTGGCCCTTTTCCGCCGCTTCTTGCGCGCGTCGGGGCGTGGCCTCTTCGGTGCGTTCCTGGCCGTCTTCATTTTCGGCCATCAGCTGCGTCCTCCCATCAGATGGCCGATGCTCCGAAACGCTTCGGCGAACAGGTTATCCAGTTGGTGCAGCAGGGCAGGCAGGCTGTAAAGTACGATCAACAATCCCAGGATCAAGCTGATTGGGAATCCGACCGTAAAAATATTGAGCTGTGGCGCGGCGCGGGTCATGACGCCGAAGGCGAGATTCACCACCAGCAGCGAAACGATGGCCGGCAGCGCGATGAGTACCGCCCCGGCAAACATCTGGCTGGCCCAGGTCACCAGGGTCCACAGCACATCGCGGTCGGCGCCGGTCGCCGCTACCGGCAGGGTGGTGAAGCTCTCGACCAGAAACCGGATCAGCATCAGATGTCCATTCAGGCTCAGGAAAACCAGGCTGCCGAGCAGGGTGTAAAACTGGCTCAACAGCGGACTTTGGGCGCCACTTTGCGGGTCTACCAGGCTGGCGAATCCCAATCCCATCTGGGTCGCGATCATCTGTCCCCCCAGTTCCAGCGCCCCGAACACCAGCCGCAGCAGAAAGCCCATGCTCAGGCCGATCAAAACCTGCTGGGCTACGACCAGCAGGCCGGTCGGACTGAACGGCTCAACCACCGGCACTGGCGGCAGCAACGGTAAAAGCGTCCAGGTCAGCGCCAGCGCCAGCATCAGCCGAATGCGACGCGGCAGCGTCCGTGATCCGAACACCGGCGCCACGCTGAGCAGGGCGGCCACGCGGGTCAGCGGCCACAGAAAACTTCCGACCCAGGCGGCGATTTCGGCGCTGCTGAAAGGCATGGCCAATTAGCCAATCATATTGGGGATGTCTTTGAACAGGTTGCGGGTAAAATCAACCAGCAGCTCCAGCATCCACGGCCCGGCCAGCACCAGCACCAGCACCAGCACCAGCAGTTTGGGAACAAAGCTCAGCGTCATTTCATTGATCTGGGTTGCGGCCTGAAACAGACTGATCAGAACGCCGACCACCAGGGACGCCAGCAGCAGCGGGGCCGACAGCAGGGTCGCCAACTCCAGGGCGCGCTGGCCGAGGGTAATGATGGTTTCCGGCGTCATGATAGCGGTCTCCAGGAATCAGGGAATGTAGAAACTGGAGGCCAGGGTACTCATCATCAGGCTCCAGCCATCCACCAGCACAAACAGCATCAGTTTGAACGGAAAGGAAATCATCATCGGCGACAGCATCATCATGCCCATTGCCATCAGCACGCTGGCGACCACCAGATCGATGATCAGGAACGGAATGAACAGCATGAAACCGATCTGGAAGGCCGTCTTGAGTTCGCTGGTGATGTAGGCCGGCACCAGCAGTGAGAAGGGAATCTGATCCGCCGATTCCAGCGATTCCCGCCCGGACAGTTGGGTGAACAGCGCCAGATCGCTTTCCCGGGTTTGGGCCAGCATAAAGGTTTGCAGCGGTTGTTGACCCTCCCGCAGCGCCTGTTCAAAGGTGAGCGCATCGTTCAGATAGGGGGTGAGCGCCCGTTCGTTGATGCGCTCAAACACCGGTGCCATGATAAAGAAGGTCAGAAACAGCGCCAGACCAATCAGAACCTGGTTGGACGGGGTTTGCATGGTGCCCAGCGCCTGCCGCAGAAACGCCAGCACGATGATGATGCGGGTGAAGGCGGTCATCATCAGCAATGCCGACGGCAGAAGGGATAGCGCCGTCATCAGCGCCAGAATTTGCAGGCTCAGCGACCAGGTTTCGCCACCGCCCGTCGCCGGCGTCATGGTCAGCGCCGGCAATCCGGCGGGCGCCGCCAGCGCTAATGGCGCGCCGCACAGCAGAACCAGCAGCCCAGCCGCGATCCCGCCGCTGGAACGCCATGACGCGCAACAGCGGCGCTCAGGATTCCGGGCGGTCATGCGGCGCTTCCGTAGGCGGTGAATCCGGCATGATTTTGAAAGTTGCGGATTTTGGTGAGGACGGCGGAGCGGGGAAGACATGCAGGGCCTGAATCTGGCTAGAGGTCACGCCGATGAGCAGGCGCACTTGATCCACCTCGATCAGCAGCAGGCGCTCCCGGCTCCCCAGCGGCAAACCGCCGATCACCTGGATCGCTCCGCCACGCGGTAGCGCATAGCGGCGCAAGAGCCAGCTCAGCGCAATCGCCGCCGCCAGCACGACAGCGAGTCCCAGCGTCAGTTGCACCAGCATACCGCTGCCGGGTGCGACGACCGCCTCGGCGCGCCCCGACTCGCTGGCGGCCAGCCCCAGCCCCGGCGTCGCCAGCAGCGCCGCCCATGCCGCGCCCATGGCGTTCATCGCAGCCGGCGGATCCGTTCTTCCGGGCTGACGATGTCGGTGATGCGCACCCCGAAGCGTTCATTGATCACGACCACCTCGCCGCGCGCCACCAGACAGCCGTTGACCAGAATATCGAGCGGATCGCCGCCGGGGCGATCCAGCTTGACCACTGATCCCTGGGTCAATCGCAGCAGTTCACGGATGCTCATCCGGGTGTGGCCCAGTTCCAGCGACAGGTTGATGGGAATATCCATGACCATGTCCAGATTCTGTCCGGCTTTAGCGCCACGCAATTCGGCGCTGTTCTCCAGAGCAGTGGGTTCTGGTTCCTGGGTATCGGCTTGAGAATTCATCAGTGGGTGTTCTCCTGAATGCGAGTCGAGATTGCAACGGCGGCGCAGCCGGTACGCCTGTAGTCAAACCTTGGCGCTAAACGGCGCAAAATCGTGAGTGGGCGCAGCAGGCTGTTCCGCCCACTCACCGGGCAGGCCGAGGTTTTGTTCGATCTTGAGCGCCCGCCACCCCTGTGCGACGCCATAGTGGCCGCTGTAGATCGGCACATCTTCGACTTGCAGGATCGCCTTGGGCGGTATGTTGACCGGAATGACATCGCCGATCCCGAGCGCCAGCAATTCGCTGAGCGTCAGTTCAAATCCAGCCAGAAAGCAGCGCACGTCAACCTGACTGTCGCTGACCCCTTCACGCAGTCGTTCGGTGAAGCGCTCGCTGGGATTGGGATGCTCCTTGCAGAGGCTGTTCAGCAGGGTCTCCCGAATCGGCTCCAGAATCGAATAAGGCAATGCCAGATGCATAATTCCAGAAATATTGTCACGGCTAATCAGCACACTGCTGACGGCCAGCAGTTCGGTCGGGTTGAGTGCGGTAATGAATTGTGGCTTGGTTTCGGAACTCTGATGATCGCAGGTGACCTTGGTGAACGGTTCCCAGGCGCCTTCCAGACAACCGAAGGACAATTGGATCAGACGCTGGATGAAACGGGTTTCGGTAGTCGTGAAATCTCTGACGCTGGCTGCTTTGTAGGGGCGTCCGGTTCCACCGAAAAAGGTGTCCACGATCATGAAAATCAATTCCTGATCGAAGATCAGCAGGGCAGGGCCGCTCAGCGGAGCCATGCCGATGACATTCACGCTACAAGGAACGCTGAGGGAGGTGGTGAGATCGGTATAGCTGCGCTTCTCAATAGATCCGACCGTCACGATCAGGTCGCGTCGCACCAGTTCGAACAGGCCGATCCGCAAGCGATGAGCGAAGCGCTCGTGAATGGTGTCCAAAACCGGCAGTAAGCTGTTGACGCTATAGTCCTGGCTGGACAGATCGTAAGGCATGGCGCCGTCGAGGAAAGCGCTCGGCCCGGTCCCGGTCCCACGAACCTTTTTGGAGACCACTTCCATGAGGGCGGCACGCTCGTCCGGGGTGAGGAACTGGTCGGTGGACATGGCGCTATTGCAGCACAAAGATGGTGAAGTAAACGGCATCCACTCCGGGGTAGCCAATTTCCTTGGTCAGCACCGCTTGAATCTGGGTCAGCGCTTGCATCCGCAGTTGTTCCTTGCCTTCGTTGGTGGTCAGACGCTCCAGTTTCTGATCGGCGAACAACATGATCAGATTGTTACGAATTTGGGGCATATTGGCGATGATCGCATCAGCAACCGGTTGCAAGCGAGTCTGAGCCGACAGGCCGATTTGCAGGTAGCGCAATACCCCTTGGTCTTCAAAGTTGACGATGAACGGCGGATCGATGGCTTGGTAAATCGCTGCCGCATTGGCTGGCGCAGCGCCGTGCGCGGGAGCTGGCGCAGCGCCGTGCGCGGCGGCAGGAGCTGCCGGACTGGAAGCCTGAGTGTGCCCTTCAGGATTTTTGTTCAGCGCTCCGGTGAGGAACAATGTGGCGCCGATGGATCCACCGATCAGAATTAGAACACCCACTACAATCAATGCAATTTTCATTACGCCAGAACCTTTTTTTACCGGTGATTTGGCTTCGTCTTTCTGGGCCATGGGTACTCTCGTGGTGTGGATGGTACGCCAGGACTGGTCAAGGCAAATAACGCGCCATGTGGGTTAGCAGCGTATTTTTCTCGTAGCTTCAATCCTATCAGAACCCGTCGGCGGGCATTGTCAGGGAATTGACTGTGCGCCGGTTAGGCGGTTGCGGGGAAGGCCGCCAAAATTCTGTCGCGGAGGAAGCGCAACGAAGGAGAGGAAGCACGGGGGAAGGTTGGCGCAGGGGGCGGATCGCCCCCTGCTCGCGATAAGCGTTGCGGAGGGCGGGTTTTCAAAGAACCAGCAGCGACATGCCGCCGCTGCCGTAGCGAAGCACATTGACATTGAAATCAGCATGCCCTGCTGCCGCCGCACTTAGCAGGGCTTTGGCATCCGCAGGTAATTTGCCGGGGTCAGGATACAGGGTCGCCAGCTTGAGATGAGGCGTATGCTCGTTCATCAGCAGCGTCGAAACCAGGTTCATAATCTCGTACAGATTATCAAGCATGGTTTGTTCCAGCTTCTTGGCCTTGATCGCGTCCTTGGCGGCGGTGACGGGCAACATGGACAATGCGGCGCCCCCATTGGCGGCGAACGCCAGGTCGCAGATGGCGGCGGCCACCGGGTGGCCGTCATCGGCAACGTAAATCGCGACCAGGTTGCCGGATCCGGCCTTGGCGTCCAGTCGCTTTCCTGGCATGACGGGCACCTTGCCTCCAAACAGCATGTCAAACATTTGAGTCATCGCGGCGGCATTGGGTAAAACGTAGCGAGTAGCCATAACGCATTCCGTTTCGGGTGATGGGAGTGTCCCACGGGTCGCCGGACTTCAGCAACCGGCGCCCATGACAGCGTTCTCAAGGCGGATCAATCCTTGATGTAGTCCCCTAGAGCTATAGCGAAGGTTTCAGCAGTGAACGGTTTGGCGATCAGGAACTTGGCGCCGGCTTCGGTCGCCTTGGCGCGCATCTCCGCCGTAGCCTCGGTGGTCACGAAGCCGAATGTGATGTTGTAGCCTTCCGCGTTCAGCGCTTCGAGCAGCTCCAGCCCCGATTTGTTGGGCATGTTCCAATCCGACAGAATCAGGTCGGGCGGATCTTTGTGGATGCTGTCCAGCGCCTGATTGCCATCGCCGGCCTGCTGGACTTCGAGATGTCCATAGCCAGCTTCGCGCAGGGTTCGCCTGACGATCATGCGCATCGCGTTACTGTCATCAACAATCAGGATTTTCATTAGCGCTTTTCCTTATCAAACAGGGTAGTGATGGATAAAAGTCGATTCACAACGCTGCCCGGCAATGTTGACGTGCAGGAATTCGCGTTCCAGCAAGGCATTTCCGATATCCTCATCCGCCTCATGGAGAACATCCACAATCAACGCGGCGGAATTTTTTCCGGGTGCAATTGGTAGCATAGGGTTTTGCCAATGGAGACCGGTTCAAAGGCGGCATCCAGGGTAAGGGTGGTCTCCGAGGAACCCAGAAACAGGTACCCATCCGGTTTCAAGATGCCGCGCACCTTGGCGAGAATCGCTTTCTTGGTGTCCACGCCAAAATAGATCAGTACATTGCGGATGAAGATCAGGTCCATCTGTGGCAGGAACGGCCAGGTGGCGGCCAGGTTGCCTTGCTGGAACTCCACCATGCGCCGGATCTCGGACTTGATCCGCCATTGCAGCCCCTGCTTGGTGAAATATTTGACCAGCAGCGCTGCCGGTAGACCGCGATTGACTTCGATCTGGCTGTACAGCCCTTCGCGGGCGCGGGCGAGAATGGCATCGGACAAGTCGGTGGCGATAATGCGCAGCCGACTCCCGGCTAATGCGGGGAAATGCTCATGCACCAGCATTGCGATGCTGTAAGGTTCCTGTCCGCTGGAGCAGGCCGCGCACCAGATCATGAGGCGCTGTCCGGGCGGGCGCTTGGCGATCAGTTCGGGCAGGATCACCGTTTTGAGCGCCGCGAAGGGATGTATGTCGCGGAAAAATGAGGTTTCGTGGGTCGTGATGGCTTCCACGACCTGGTGCTGAAAGTCGTTGCTGAGATTAGCGCGCAGTGCAGCCATCAGATCCTGGAGCGAGGTCAATCCCATTTTCCGCGCCAGCGGATCGAGGCGCGTCTCGATCAAATAGGTCTTGTCCTGATCCAGCACAATGGCGGAATGACGCTGGATCAGCTCACGAATATAATTGAGATCGTTCTGGCTGAGCGCGCTCATCGAGGTAGTCACCGGCGTGGATCCGGGGCGGCGACCACTAGCGACCGATCCGGACACAGGACAGAATTTCCCTGGCAAGCTGGGGCAGCGCGATCTGCCCATCCGCCAGTCCGGCCTTGACCACAATGCCGGGCATCCCCCAGACCACGGAACTGGCTTCGTCCTGTGCAAGAATATACCCGCCGTTTTTGCGGATGACCTCGCAGCCTCGCAAGCCGTCCTGGCCCATGCCAGTCATGATGACCGCCAGGACGTTGTCCCGATAGACCTCGGCCACGGATCGGAACAGCACATCCACCGCCGGTCGGCAGGAATTTTCAGGCTCGCCCTGGTGCAGCTGCAGCCGAACCTGCGTTCCCTGCCGTTCCACGATCATGTGTGAGCCGCCCGGCGCGATTCGAATCTGTCCCGGTCGCAGGATTTCACCGGCGGTTCCCTCGGCGACAGGCAGAGCCGACTGATTAGCCAGGCGCTCCGCCAGCAGGCGGGTGAAAATAGGCGGCATGTGTTGAACGATAACGATAGGCACCGGGAACTGAGCCGAAAGCTTCGGCAATAGCGCGGCCAAGGCGTTGGGGCCGCCGGTAGAGAGACCGATGGCGATCACGTCCACGCGCTGGCGCTGGCGCGGCGCAATCGGGGCTGGAGCGGGAATCGGCGCTGACGCCGGCGCTGAAGCCGGCGTCGGCCATGCTTTGAACGCAGGCGGACGTTCAGCAGCAGGCGCGGCGACCGGGGTCAGGACGTCACGGCAGAAGGTTTTGATCCGGGGAATCAATTCGTCACGAACCCGCTGCAACGCTATCGTCATGTTGCCGCTGTTCGACGGTTTGGCGACATAGTCATTGGCGCCCAGCGCCAGCGCTTCCAGGGTTACAGCCGCCCCCCGTTCGGTGAGCGAACTGAACATGATGACCGGCAGGCGCGGTTGCCGCTTGCGGATTTCGGTCAGCGTCTCCAATCCATCCATCTCCGGCATTTCCACGTCCAGAATCACCAGATCGGGTTTGACCGTCGGCAGTTTAGTCAACGCGATCCGACCGTTGGCAGCGGTGTCGGCGATTTCCAGCGTGGGATCGCTGGACAGGGTGTCGGTCAGCAGGCGGCGAATAACGGCTGAATCATCAACCAGCAGAATGCGAATTTTGGCGGCCATGGCTAATTGGGGGTGATTCCGAGTAATTGGAATGAGTATAGATAGGAATAGGCGGCAGTGACGCCGACCGCGCCGATGAATTCAAAAGGGTTCATGTTGGGCATGTTTCAATTCATCGGCATCGGTGCAATGTCGCGGGTTTTCGCAGGGATTCCAGTGTCTCCCCTCCACCACTGGCCTCCAATGTCTCGTAGCCCATGCTATCGGGATTATTCAGGAGTATCAAGCGAATGACGAAATAGTCATCAATGGTCAATCCCGTCATAACTATTCAGTACACTGTATCGAGGTCAGGAAATGACGTAGCTGCGGGAGCCGGCGCGTCCCGGACGAGGAGGGGAGTGAGGCATGGAGGCGTCGTAGCGGAAATAGTCAACCAGTTGTTGCAGTTCAGCGGCCATCCGCGCCATTTCACCGGCGGCGTTATGCATGTCATTGGCGCTGCTCAGCGTATTTTGGGTGGCTTCGGCCACGTTGGTGATGTTCCGGGCGATGGCGGAGCTGCCTCGAGCGGCATCGGCCACGCTGCGACCGATTTCATTGGTGGTGGCGGTCTGTTCCTCGACAGCGCTGGCTATGGTGATCTGAATATCGTTGATCTGATTGATGATCGTGCTGATGCCGCCGATAGCTCCAACGGCGCTGCCGGTGTCGATTTGGATCGCTTCGATTTTGCGACCGATTTCCTCAGTCGCTTTCGCGGTTTCCTTCGCCAGCTCCTTGACCTCGTTGGCGACCACAGCAAAACCCTTGCCCGCCTCACCGGCGCGTGCGGCTTCAATCGTCGCGTTCAACGCCAGCAGGTGCGTCTGCTCGGCGATGGAGGTGATCACCTTGATGATATTGCTGATGCCGGCGCTGCTCTCGCCCAGTTTGCGCACGGTGGCGTTGGCGTTTTGCGCCATCGTTACCGCTGAAGCGACCACTTTGGCGGCCTCGGCTGCGTTTTGAGCGATTTCGCGGATGCTGGCGCCCATTTCTTCAGTGGCGGTCGCGACCGCCTCGACGTTGGCGCTGACCTGATCGGCGGTTGCTGAGGCCTGCGTCGCCTTGGTCGAGGCAGCCTCGGCATTGTTGCCCATCTGGTGGCTGACCATGGTCAATTCCTCGGCGGCGCCGGCTAGAGTTTGCGCCGTTTTTCCGATCCGGCTCATGCTGTCGCGCAGGGTGGTCAACAGCTGGTTAAGTCCTTGGGCCATGCGATCAATGGTATCGGCGCCGGTTGCCGATAGATTTTGGGTCAGGTCGCCTGTAGCCGCTGCGTTCACTGCGCCCAGCATTTGGCCGACCTTGGTTTGCAATGCTTGGGTCTGTTCCCGCTCGCGTTCGACGCTCTCCTTGGCGGTGCGCTCGTTCCTGAATTTCTCGGTGACTAAATCCCAGGTCACCATCGGCCCCATATACGCGCCGCTGCGGTCGTGAACCGCGCTGAAGTACAACTCGCAGGTTTCGCTGCCAAACATGAGGATCGCCTTGTGGGGAAGCTGAGCCGGATCGGCGATGACCCGTCGCAGCTCGCCCTGCTGTCGATAGAATAAATCCATCGGCTGACCCATCAGATCGGCGACCGGAGTCGGCAGATGCGCTTCCAGCCCGCGCAAGGTGCGTTCCATCGCCGGATTCAGGTAGCGCAAGCGCAGATTGCGATCCGCGACCATGATATTGGATGGTGTGCTTTGCACCATGGACATCACCCAGCTCGCCTGCTGGCGATCTTCGGCGACCTCGGTCCAGTTGACTTTATCGGCTTGCAGAACCTTGCGGATGATTTCGATGGCCTGATTGAGCGCCTGCGTCATCTCTCCCAGCTCGCCGCCGGTGACGACGGGCGCTTGGCGGGAAAGGTCGCCGTCGGCCAAATCGCCCGCCAGTTTCAGGACGCTGCGCACACTCTCCTGAAGATTCCGCTTTAGCCAGTAAAGCAGCAGGAGCAGCGGAATCAGCAAGGAGATCACAATCAAGGTTTCGCGCACCACGGCGCCAAGAAGCTCGCTGCGGGTTTCATCAGTGTAGACACCCATGGATAACACCCAGTCCCACGGGGCGAACTCTCGGGCGTAAGCAACTTTAGACGCTGCCTTGCTGGCGCCCGGACGCGGCCATTCATAGGCGGCAAAACCGCTGCCGTTCTGCTGGGCAACCCTGGATAATTCGGCGAGGATGGCAGCGAGACTGTTGGCGTCGCGCCCGGCGCGCGGCGTCTGGCCTTCCAGTTCGGGGTGGGCGGCGTGGAGCAGGAGCCGCTGTTCCCGGTCGATCACGATGAAATAGAGATCCTGATAGCGCATGTTACGGAGTGTTTCGAGGGCCAGCTTCTGGGCCTGTTCGCGGGTGAGCGCACCGGCCTGTTCCTGTTTCTGATAGCGTTCCATCACGCCGTTAGCGGTCTCGACCAGGCTGAGCGCCAGCGTTTTAGGCGCGTCCAGCGACTGCTGCCAGTGGGTGTAAAGGGACAGGGTGGCCAGCAGCCCCATACTGGCGACGATCCAGCCGACGACCAGAATCAGTTTGCCATTCAGGCTGAGGTTTTTCAGGAAATTCATCGAAGGGGTTCTCCTGGAGACAACCGTAATGCGGGTGTCGGTATCAAGCCGGCGCTGTTGGATTTTCGCTGTCGGGTTCCTGCCGCTCCACACTCCGGTTGAGGATGTTCGGGCGGAACAGCTTTGCCACATTCAGCGTGAGCAACAGGCGACCCTGAAGTTTATAGGTGCCTTGAATCAGTTCCCGGGCAATCCCGTCGAGCGTATCGGGGGGATGCTCGAAACAGGCCGGGTCTACTCCCATAACATCGCCGATGCGATCCACCAGCAGGCTGAAAATGCCGTCCCGGGTTTGCACCACGATGTTCATGGGCCGGAGATCGGCAGCGCGGTCGGCTAATTGCAGCAGGCGGCGCAGATCCACTGCGGTCACGATCTGCCCACGCAAATTGATTAGCCCGCGAATCACCGGCGGCGCCAGCGGCACCGGCGTGATCGGCAGGTAGCGAATTACTTCCTGGACGTTTTCCACTCCGACGCCGAAGAACCGGTCGTCCAGGAAAAAAGTGCAAAGCTGCTGTTCGTCCGCCATCGGCTCAGGCCTCCTCGACCAGCGCCAGCAGCGGCGCGGCGCGTTGCAGGAAGCTCTGGATATCGAACAACTCGGTCACCCGGTTTTGAATGACCAGGGTGCCGGCGATGCCGGCGCGAGTCGAACGACCCTTGATCTCGAACACATCCTGGACAATATCGAGAATTTCATCCACCACCAGTCCAACCCTGCGGACGCCATCGCCGAATACGATCACTTGCATCAGGTTTGCGGCGGCAGCGCTGGTTCCGGTATGCGCCAGACGGTCGAATGAGCGGCGTTCGCCAAGAATATCCTTCAGGCGAATCAGGGGCAGGATATGACCCCGATACTGGATGACATCTACATCGCCGGCATTTTCGATCTGATGAGTCTCGAATTCCTCCAGGCGGGAGACCGGCGCCAGCGGGATGGCCAGCCGTCCGTCGCCGGGTGCGCGCACCAGCAGTAAAGTCTGGCGTTCGGCGTCTCGTTCGCGGGCGGCGCGCAGCTGCGCCGCAAGATTCTGGTCATGGCTGTCGCTCAGAATGCGCGCCTGCTGGGCGATGCCCAGCACATCGAGAATGAGCGCGACCCGGCCATCGCCCATGATGGTGGCGCCGGCGAAGACCGGAATATCCTGCAACACCTTGTCGAGCGGCTTGACCACGATTTCCTGGGTGTCGTTGATCTGATCCACCACCAGACCGAAATGATGTTGTCCGGTTTGCAACACCACGATATTGATGACGCTGGCAACGACTGTTGTGATCAGTTTCAGCTCGCGGTTTAAATTAACAATGGGCAGGAGTTTGCCGCGCAACCGGTAAACCGGGTTGCTGTGTACATATTCGATCGCCGTGTTCCGCTGTTCCTCGTTGATTCGGATCAACTCCAGCAGATTGACCTGCGGTATGGCGAAGCGCTCGCCGCCGCTGGTAATAATCAGCGCCGGCACGATAGCCAGAGTCAGCGGGATGCGAATCTTGAAAGTCGTGCCGCGCCCAAGCTCGCTTTCCAGGTCAATGACGCCGCCGATCCGTTCAATGTTGGTCTTGACCACATCCATGCCGACGCCACGCCCGGAGATATTGGTGATTTTTTCGGCGGTGGAGAAGCCTGCCAGGAAGATCAGCCGCCGGAAATCCTGTTCGCTCATGGCGGCGGCGCGATCCGGGGTGATCAGCCCTTTTTCCAGTGCCTTGCTGCGCAGCTTGACCGGATTGAGGCCGGCGCCATCGTCGGAAATTTCAATGTGAACCTGGCCGCCTTCGTGGTAGGCGCGCATCAGCAGGCAGCCTTCCTCGGGTTTGCCGGCGGCGCGGCGGGCGGCGGGCATCTCGACGCCGTGATCGATGGCGTTGCGCACCAGGTGAGTGAGGGGGTCTTTCATCGCCTCAATCAGGCTTTTGTCGAGTTCGGTTTCCTTGCCTTCCATCTCGACCCGCACCTGCTTGCTGCAACCGAGCGCCAGGTCGCGCACCACACGCGGGAATTTCGCCCAGATGTTGCTGATGGGCTGCATCCGGGTCCGCATGATCCCTTCCTGAAGCTCGCTGGTGATCATGCTCAGCCGTTGCGAGGCCGCCAGCAGGGGCGGATTCTCCTGGAGAACGGTATATTCGAGAATCTGGTTGCGCGCCAGCACCAGTTCTCCGACCAGGTTCATCAACTTGTCCAGTAACGGCACATCCACCCGGATGGAACTGTCCGCGACCGATGGTGCGCCGGAGGGTGCGGTGGGGGCAACGGCGGCGCGTTCGGCTGGGGTGGGATGGAGTTCGGGAGCGACGGACGCAGAGGTGGATTCGGCGGCAGCCGGAACCGGTGAAATTGCCGGTTCCGGCGCAGGGCTGGGAGGTGGCGCAGAAGCTGTAGCGGGAGTGGCGGGCGCCAGCAGGGGCGATGGCGCAGAAGCGGTGACGGGAGTGACGGGCAGGCTGGCGGGCGCCAGCAGGGGCGATGGCGCGGTAGAGGGCGGAGCTGCGCTGCCGCCGTCCTTGAGGCGGTTCAGGGTCTCAATCAGGCCAGGATAGCTTTCTTCGCCATCGGCCTCGGTGCGCTCGACTTCACCCAGCATGGTGCGGATGGCGTCCACCATGGACAATAGCGCGCTGGCAATTTCCTGGGTGAAATTCAGTTTGCCATCGCGTAGCAGCGACAGGAGATTTTCGCCGGCGTGAGCCACCTTTTCGAGATGGCCGAAGCCGAGGAAGCCGCAAGTGCCCTTAACGGTGTGGATCGTGCGGAAGATGCTGGCGAGCGTATCCCGATCCTCGGGGTTCTGCTCGAGCATCACAAATTTGTTATCAAGCTGATCCAGGCCTTCCAGACTTTCGGTCAGGAATTCCTTGATGATCTCGTCCATGGCGGCGTCGGTGGCTCTGAGGGTCGCCTTGGCTTTCGCCAAGGGCGCGGATGGTAACTAACATTTATATTGTAGAGTACCTGCCATGGGATGCGTGATGGGTTTGGCTCCCAAGGTCATTATCCATCCAGCAGACTCCCTGGCGTTCTGCCCTGTGAGCATTCCTAGCGCAGGTAGTTGAACAGCGAAAGGTTCTGAATCTTCACGAAGGATTGTTGGGCCGCCTGTAACGCCAGCAGCTCCTCATTCATCTGCGATGCCGCCTCGGCGTAGTTCACCGCGCCGATGTCGCTGGCCAGTGTTTGCAATTGCACGTCAAAATTCTGATTGACCTCGTCCTGGGCGTCCAGGCTGTTCATGCGGCTGCCGACCTTCCCCCGCGCCTGATTCAGATGCAACATGCCTTGATCAATGTCGGTGAGCGCATTGTCCAGCGACTGGTTCAGCACGGCTCTGGTGTCATCCTTGCTGTCCGACACGCTCAACGCATTGATGAGGTTGTCCAGGGTTTTGAACAGGCTCTGGTTATCCGCAGGTTTGACCACAAAACTGTCGCCGTTGGCGGGCGCGCCGTCAACCGCGACCTCGACGCCGCGAAATGCAATGGATTGCCCGGACGTGTACGGTTGATTCGCTCCCGGCGGGGCGACGACGGTGTTGGTTTCGTCTCGAATGTCGAAGGTGGTGATGGTTTTCAACGAGTTGGCAGGGTCCGGCACGACCGTAAAACCGATCTTGTACTGATGACCGATGAATTGATTCTGAAAGGTTACCGGATCGGTAACGCTGCCGACGGTGATCGTGCCGCTGCCGGTGTTGCTGGCGTTCAAGTCGGTGCGGAACTGGCCGTTGCCGTTGCGGATCAGCATGAACACATCGTCGCCGGCATCGCCAACCGCCACCTGGCGCGAGGGGCCGACCTGGAGCAGGCGTTGTCCCTGGTCGCCATTATAAACCACGTCGCCGCCGTCAACGCTGGTAAAGGGCTGGCTCTGTTCCTTGAACCCGGCGAACAGATAGGCGCCTTCAGAATCCCTGGTGTTGGCGATGTCCTGAAGCTGCTGACGCAGCTGGTTTATTTCCAGGGCGATGGCTTGCCGGTTCTCGACGGTCAGCGCGGCGTTTTTGGCGTTGATCGTCAGCTCCCGCGCCCGTTGCAGGATGTTGCCGCCTTCCTGCAAGGCGCCCTCTTCAGCGGCCAGCCGGCCATTGGCCAAGGTGATGTTGCGCCCGTACTGATCGTTCATGACCAACTGCTTGTGCAGTTCCATCAGCCGGGCGCTGTTGGTCGGATCGTCAGCCGGCTTGAGAATCTTGCGTCCGCTGCTGATCTGTTCCTGCACCTTGGCCAGACTGACCTGGTGGTCGGTGATCGGCTTGATGCCCTGTCGGTAAATCTGACTGGTGGAGATGCGCATGGTTTTAGCCCCTGATCGCGCTCAGCAGCGTTGAAAACAGTGAATTGGAGGTTTGAATGACCTGTGAAGCCGCTTCATAGGCTTGCTGGAATCGCACCAGATCGGCGGCTTCCTCATCCAGGCTGACTCCGGAAACCGACTCGCGGGATTGCTCCGATTGCGCGAACAGGGCCTGCTGGGATTTCAGGGTGTTGTCAATGCGCCGACCCTGCGCGCCGACTTCGGCGATCAGCGTGGCGTAGACGCCCCGGTAATCGTTGCCGCCCATGAGCTGCTGCCTGGTTTGCAGTTTCACCAACTCCAGGGCGTTNNCCCGGGTTCGGCGCGCCGCTAATCTGGACCGTCCAGCCGTTGTAGGTGATATTGCCGCCGCTGACGTAGGTATTGTTACTGGACAGGGTTTGTCCGGTGGTCGCATCGGTCACGTTGTACTGAGTAGCGCTGGTGAACTTGATGCTGACATTATTGAGCAGGTTGGCGTTATAGAGACTGTTGACCGTCGGCGCTGCGATGGTGGCTGTTCCCGAATTGCCAGGGTTGGCGCTGGCGGCAATCGGGTTGCCGCTCGTGCTTCCCTGCGGCGATTTGGTAATGTTGACGCTCCAGCCGTTGTATGAAATCGGACTGCCGCTGGTGTAGGCCGCTCCAGCGACCAGCGTGGTTCCCGCCGTCAGATCCAGCACATTGAAGGTATTGGCGCTGGTGAACTGAATCCTGACGTTGTTCTGCAAGCTGGCGTTCGCGGCGTCGGCGACGACGCCCGCTGAGATGCTGGCTGCTCCTACATTGGCGGCATTGGCGCTGGTGGTGATCGGCGAAGCCGCCGCCACCTTGCGCGGATCGGTGATCACCAGTCCAAAACCCGCTGAAGCCTGGCGAGTGGGTTGCAGCAGAAAGCGGTCTCCAGCCGAGGGAGCGCCGGCCAAGGTCAGGTTCAAACCCTCCTTGTTCAACTCGGTATTCAGCGCCGCCAGATTGCCGCTGGCGAGAATGGTTTTTTGATCCGAGAGCCGCATGGCGGTGTAATTGGCGCCATCAAAATTGATTTCATAATCAGAACGAACCAGTCGAGTCGCGCCGACCGCGCCATTGGGATCGGTGGCGGGATCGCCCACGGTGGCGGTGAACGCTGCGCTGCCGCTATTGGTGCTGAAAGCCAGTACCTTGGGCGAACCGACTGTGAATAGATCGCCGCCCAGCGCGCCGTTCAGGTCCATGCCTTTTTTGTGCTGGTCATTGATGGTCTTCGCTACGCCCGCCGCCAGCAGGCCCAAACCATCCTGCGCCGGGTTTAGTACAGTGCGGCGGAATTCGAAATAACCGCCCAACTCGCCGCTGGCGATATAAGGCTCCAGATTGGAACCTTGCGCCTGACCTTCCATGCGCACGGTGATTTCCTGCGGATCGAAGCCCGACTGCGCCGTTTCCAGCCTGCTCGCCGTGTTGCCCACCACCAGCGGCTGGCCATTGCCCATGAACACGTTCATGCTGCCGTCATCCTGGGCGACGACTTGCACGCCGACCAGTTTGGAAAGATCGACCAGCATCTTGTCGCGCTGATCCAGCAAATCATTAGGCGAGTTGGTCGGTGACTTGTTTGCCTGGGACAGATCCTGATTGATCTTGGCGATGCTGCCCGTCAGGTTATTGATAGCTGTGACCGCGTTGCTGATCCCGGTGTCAACGGAGTCGCGCAGACTGCTCAGGGCGCTGTCAATATCCTGAACGCGCGTTGTCAGAGTGCGGCTTTCATCGAGGAAAACCTGCCGGCTGGTGATCGAGGCCGGGGAATTGGACAGGTCGTGCAGAGCGCTGAAGAAAGCTTCTATATCGGGGGTTAAGCCCACATCGGTATCGCCCAGCAGAGCGCTCATCTGCCCGGTCAGCGTGTTCAGGGTATCGTATTGGCTGACGCCGGAGTTATGGCCGCGCAGTTGCTGCATCACAAAGCCGTCGTAAACGCGAGCCACGCTATTAATATCCACGCCCCGGCCCATATAGCCATAGGATTGCTGCTCGGGAGCGGGTGTATTCAATTCCACCCGCTGCCGGCTGTAGTACGGCGTATTCACGTTGGCGATGTTATGGCCGGTGGTGGCCATAGCGGCGCGGAAAGCCATCAACCCGCTGACTGCGGTCTGGAGCATATCTACCATAGCTGTTTACCCTTGCGGGTCTCCTTTAGTTCTGTTCAAGCGGGTTACGGGCTTGATGGGCTAACTCTTCTTGATCATCGGCCCGGCGAGGGCCGACTTTAGCGTTCCCAGCGCGTCGTCGAACGCTGGCCCATTCATCAGGGCCTGAATCTTTTTGGCATAGGCGGGATCGGTGGCGTAGCCGGCCCGTTGCAGCGCGCGCAGGTAGGCGGCCCCATCCTTGACCGCGTTCAGCGCTTCGCCGTAGCGCGGGTTGACTTGCAGGAAATTCACATAGTCGTTGAAGCTCTCGGCATACGAAGCATAGGCGCGGAAGCCGTCGCGCTGGCGAACCGCCGCTCCGTTGACGAATTCCAGAGTGGAATTGACCACCCGTTCGCCTTCCCAGCCCCGGTTCGCCTTGATGCCGAACAGGTTATGACTGGTGCGCCCATCGGCGAAACGCGGCACTGATTTGCCCCAGGCGGTTTCATGGGCGGCTTGGGCGATCAGGACTTCGGGCGCAACGCCCAGTTGACGGGCGGCGTCCTGGGCGTGCGGCCACATCCGCCGCACGAATGCGGCCGGTGACGACGGATCGAACGGCGCATCACTGACCGGATACGGATTGCGGGTGTTTTCGGCGGCGGCAGGCGGAGCCGTCGCCGGCATGGCCACGCTGGCGCGGATTTTTTCCACCTGCCGCAAAGTTGCCAGCGGATCGCCGATGGTCGTGGGCGAAGTGGGGCGCAGGGACGAACCGGCGTCCGCTCCGCCCAGTTGTTTAACCATCATCTCCGCCAGGCCCACCTTGCCTTGCTGAGCCATGCTTAGCGCAATCTGCTGGTCGAACATGTCGCGGTACAAACGGCTTTGGTCGTTATCCATGATCCCGCTGTCGGTGGCGCTGCTGGCGGCGCGCATGCTTTTCAGCATCATCTGGAGGAACACCGCTTCGAATTGCTTGGCCGCTTCACGGATCGCTTCAGGCGATTTCTGCTGGGCCTGGCGGCGTAGACCAGCCAATCCCTGCACATCGGTATAGACGAAGGCTGAATCCGTCGCGAGGGCCATGGCGGGATGACCTAGCGCATGTTGGCCTGGATCTCGTCGAGACGGCGGACCCAAGGTTTAATTTGTGTGGATCGGGCGGCAATGGCGGCGGCCACTAACCGGGCCGCCGCCGAATCCGGGTAATCGCCCATCACCAGCGAATACCAGGGGCTGGCGCGGCTTCCCGTAGTGAAATAGGCCTGCGGATCGGTTGAGGCGGTGGAGGCCGCGATCTCCTTGAGCTTGTCCAAATCCTTGCCGCTGTATAGTTGCACCGTGTAATTTTTTGGGTCGCGGGTTTTCAGCCATTCCGCATCGCGTAGACCGCTTGCTGCCGCCGGCTCGGCTGGTTTGATCGTGGCGACTTCGGCGGAGGGTGGCGCCACAGGAGTGGGCGCAACGGTGGGCGGGGCGCTATGACCGGCGGCTGGGCGCGGAACGGCTTCAACCGGAGCGGTTGCCGCTGGCGGCGGATCGCTCACCGGTGTTTTTGGGGCGTTGCGGGGAGCGGGGGGCACTGCGACAGTAGTGGCCAAACGGGCTTCGGGATTGGGTTCGGTGGACGCCGTCGCAGAGGTAGGCGGCGGTGGATCGGACGCTGCAACCGTTGGTTTTGGAGTGGAGGCCGCCACCGTCGCCTCGCTCGGCGGTGGCGGATCGGTTACGGGCTGCCGCCTGATTTCGGCGGTGGCGAGTGGTGGAGAGGTTGATTTGATCGGTGCGGCGCGGTCTTCCGCCGTGGTCACCGCCTCCGGTGAGCGGTTCAGGTTGAGCAGAATCTTGACGGCGCCGGCCTGTAAACCAAGGGCGACCAACAGGGTGGCTGCCAGCAGGGTCGAGGATTTCCAGGAGAGAGTGGCCATGGTTTTAGATCACAATGAGTTCGGCTTTGAGGGCACCCGCCGCTTTCAGCGCTTCGAGAATGGCGACCAGATCGCTGGGCGAGGCGCCGACCTTGTTGACGGCGCGCACGATCTCGTCCAGCGCGACGCCTGGATTGAATAGAAACATCGGCTTTTTGTCCTCCTTGACCGAAATGTTGGCGTTCGGGACCACCACGGTTTGACCGCCCGAAAACGGCGCCGGCTGACTGATGATCGGATCCGGGTTGATCGTGACCGTCAGATTGCCGTGAGAAACCGCAGCGGGACCGACCTGCACGTTCTGGCCGATCACGACCGTGCCGGTGCGGGCGTTGATNNGGGC
Source organism: Competibacteraceae bacterium UBA2788 (assembly GCA_002352185.1). GTDB lineage: Bacteria > Pseudomonadota > Gammaproteobacteria > Competibacterales > Competibacteraceae > Contendibacter. Next base: position 14,413 of record DEHY01000041.1, on the reverse strand, counting down.
CGCGCACCTCGACCGAGGAAGCGTCCAGCGCTTGCGCGACCTCGCCGCCCAATGCCTTGTTGATCGCCTCGACCATCCGCTCGGCGGTAGTGAAATCGGCCTGGCGGAGATTCAGGGTGATTGGCCCGTCCTTGCCGAAGTTGTCGGGAACTTGACGCTCGACCGTGGCGCCGTTGGGAATGCGTCCGGTGCTGGGAATATTGACGGTCACGCTGGCGCCTCCTGATGCGGCGCTGATTCCGCCCACGACCATATTTCCTTGCGCCATGGCGTAAACCGCGCCATCAGCGCCCTTCAACGGGGTCATCAACAGGCTGCCGCCTTGCAAACTCTTGGCGTTGCCGATGGAAGAGACCGTCACATCGAGGGTCTGTCCGGGTTTAACGAAGGGTTGCAGTTCAGCGTGGACGGAAACAGCCGCGACGTTTTTCAGTTGCAGGTTGAGTTCTGGCGCAATGTTGACACCCAGATTGGACAACATGCTTTTGAGGCTCTTGACCGTAAACGGGGTTTGCGTGGTCTGATCGCCAGTGCCGTTCAATCCAACCACCAGGCCATAACCGAGCAGTTGGTTATTGCGCACCCCGGCGATCACCGCCAGGTCCTTGATGCGCTCGGCCTCGGCGCTGGCCGTCGTCAGCAGGAGTAGCAGGAGTAGCAGAGAGCGGCGGAACATGGGTTTGACCTCTTGGAGTAGCACGGGCATCCTGTCCGTGTGGTCGGTTAGACACGGGCAGAATGCCCGTGCTACTGATCTCAAAACGGCCACAGCGGGCTGAGGAAGAAACGGCTCAACCAGCCGGCGGTATTGGCGTCGGCCAGTACGCCGTTGCCGGCATAGGTGATTTTGGCGTCGGCGACCTGGCTGGACAGAATCACATTGCTCGGCAGGATGTCTTCGGGCCGGATGACCCCGGAAATTTGCACCATTTCCTCGCCCTGATTCAGAGTCAGCATTTTCTCGCCGCGAACCGCCAGATTGCCATTGGGATAGACGCCGATCACCACGGCGGAAATATTGCCGGTCAGGCTGTTGCTCTGATCGCTGGAGCCATCGCCGTTGAGCTTGCGCTTCCCCTGGATGTCGGTTTCCAGAGTCACTGATCCGGCGGTCAACGGGGGGCCGAAAAAGGCGGGATTCGTCAGGCCGATCTCGCTTTCCTTGGTGACTTTAGTGGTCGCCGATTTGGTGGCGGCGGTATTCTCGACCAGCCGGATCACTACGATGTCGCCGACCCGGCGTGCGGTGCGATCCTCGAACACCCGCATATCGCGTCCGGTCTGATAAATCGTGCCGGAACGGCGTGGGCTGGGATCAGGGGAATCGGCCAATGGCATAATCTGCGGCGTGACCGGTTTGAAGTCGTAATGCGGAGCCAGGCCGCTGCACCCAGACAGCAAAATGATCGAAACGAATGCGGCGGATTTTTTCATGGCGGCGGCCTACAGGTTTTGATTGGTGTATTGCAGCATCTGATCGGTGGTGGAGATCACCTTGGAGTTCATTTCATAGGCGCGCTGGGTTTCGATCATGTCCACCATTTCCTCCACCACGTTGACGTTGGAGGTCTCCAGCGCGCCTTGCATGATCGAACCTCGCCCGTTGGCGTCGGGATTGCCGGGTTGCGGATCGCCGCTGGCCGACGATTGCACGAACAGGTTTTGACCGACGGCCTGCAAGCCGGCGGGATTGATGAAATCAACAGTCTGGAGCGTGCCGATTTGGGTGGCTGTCGCCTGGCCGGCCAGTTGCGCGCTGATCACGCCGTCGCGGCCGACGGTGACGCTCTGGACGCCGGTGGGCAAGGTGATGGCCGGTTGCAGCAGATAGCCGTTGGAAGTGACGATCTGGCCTTGGTCGTTAAGCTGGAACGAGCCGTCGCGGGTGTAGGCGCTGGTGCCGTCGGGCATTTGAATCTCGAAAAAACCCCGGCCACTGATGGCGAGATCCAGGTTGTTGCCGGTCTGGATGATATTACCTTGGGTAAAGAGCTTGGCGGTGGACACGGTGCGCACCCCGGTGCCCAGCATCAGCCCTGAAGGCAGTTGGGTATTTTGCGAGGACTGCGCGCCGGTCTGGCGCACGTTCTGGTACATCAAATCCTCGAATTGGGCGCGACCGCGCTTGTAGCCGGTGGTGCTGACATTAGCCAGATTGTTGGAAATGACCGACATGCGCGTCTGTTGGGCATCCAGGCCGGTCTTGCCGACCCATAAGGCGGAAGTCATTGGTGTGTACTCCTATTCCAGACGTAGCAATTGGTTGGCGGTGTCGGCGTTTTCCTTCGCCGTACTCATCATCTTGATCTGCATTTCAAAGCGGCGGGCCGATTCAATCATGTTGATCAGCGCTTCGGCGGGATTGACATTGCTGCCTTCCAGCGCTCCGGCCACCAGTGTCACGGAGGCATCCGCCGGAGCGGGTCGACCGTCGGCAGTGCGCATCAGGCCGCTGCTGTCTTTATACAGAGGGTTGTCGGCGGTGGGTTTGATCAGCTTGATGCGATCCACCACGACCAGGTTGCTGGCCGATTCACCCGGTGGGCGGATGGAAATGGTTCCGTCGGCGCCGATCTCGATTTTTTCGGTCGGCGGAATGGAGATAGGGCCGCCGTTGCCCAGCACCGGATAGCCGGTGGCCGTAGTCAACAGGCCGTTGGCGTCGCGTTGCAGATCGCCGGAGCGGGTATAGGCCTCGTTGCCGTCGGGTGCCTGAATGGTGATCCAGCCTTCGCCCTGAATAGCGACATCCAGCTCCCGACCGGTACTTATCAGCTTGCCGGATTTCAGATCGATGCCGGAGCGCTCGGCCATAGCGTAGGAGCGCGTCGGCAATCCATCGCCAAAGACCGGCATGTTGCGAAAGTCGGCCATGTCCTGCCGAAAGCCGACGGTGTTGGCGTTGGCCAGGTTGTGACTGGTGATGGCCTGCGCTCGTAACGTCTGCTGGGCGCCGGTCATCGCGACATAGAGCATGCGGTCCATGAGTCAAACGCTTCCGAGGTCAGCGGATGTTGATGACGGTTTCGGAGAGGGTATTTTCAGTCGTGATGACCTTGGCGTTGGCCTGGAAATTGCGCTGGGCGATGATCATGTTGACCAGTTGATCGGTCAGGTCCACGTTGGAGGCTTCCAGCGCGCCGCCCTTGATATTGCCGAGAGTTCCGGTTCCCGGCGCGGCGATAGCCGTTGCTTGGCCGGATGCCGTGGTCGCAACCCAGTTGGTGTCGCCTACCGCCTTGAGGCCCTGTGCGTTGGGGAAGTTAACCAGTCCCACTTGGGCGGAGGTGCCGTCAGAGAAGTTGATGGTGCCTGTAATGCTGTTGAAGCTCGTAATCGTTTGATCAGCGGGCACCACTATATCTGCGCCGGCGGCGCTTTGCAGGCTCTGGCCGAGATTATTGACGATTTTGCGGCTGGTGGCGTCCATGTGGAAACTGCCGGCGCGAGTGTAGAGTGGGCTGATGCTGCTGCTGTCAGTAACCTTAAAGAAGCCATTCCCCATAATCGCCAAATCCAGTTGGCCGCTGCTGCCGTCATTGCCGGTTGAAATGACGCCACCCTGCTGGAAAAGCTGATTGATTGCTTCGGTTTGTACGCCAATGCCATTCTTGCCCGCCACCATGTCGCCGAATTCCGCACGGGAATTCTTGAATCCGGTGGTGCTGGCGTTGGCAATGTTTTGGGAGGTCGTATTCAGGTCTAGGGCGGCGGCTTTAACGCCCGATACTGCGGTATACATTGACATAATTTTGTCCTCGCGCCGGAGTGTCCGGGCTTCGCTGAAACTTGGGTGACGCTGAATTAAACCCCGACTCCTAACCCCTCTCCCTTAAGGAGAGAGGAGTGAGCGGTGATCCTCAATCCTAGCGAATATTGAGGATGGACTGATAAAGGGTGCCGTTGGTGTTGATGACCTGGGTGTTGGCCTGAAAATTACGCTGCGCCGAGATCATGTTGACCAACTGTTCGGTCAAATCCACATTGGACGCTTCCAGGGCGCTCGGCACCAGTTTGCCCAGGGTTCCGGTTTGCGGCGCCCCCACCAAAGCCGGGCCAGACGCCGCAGTTTCGGCCCAATTGGTGTCGCCAACCGGCTGCAAGCCTTGCACACTGGCGAAATTCGCCAACACCACCTGCCCCATCAGCTTCGATTGGCCGTTGTTGTAGCGTCCCGACAGTTCGCCGTTTTTATCTACATTGATGCCGGTCAGACGGCCTTTGGCGTAGCCATCCTGAGTCAGGCTATTAGCGCTGAACGGGCCGCCAAACTGAGTTGTTTTTTCAAAGTTAACTTCCATCACCAGCGGGTCAGCGCCATTAGGCGTACCGGGAATCGCCGGCATTAAATCCGCCGCTGGAATCGTAAACGACAGCTTGATCGGCTGCGTTCCCGCAGTGGCCGGATCGGAATCAATCGGTAAGCCTTTTGAGTCGAACTGAAGGTTAGTTAGCACTGAGGGCGCCACTGCAGCCGGCGTGTAAAGGGTTGGCGCAGATGTCGCCGTTGTAATCGGCTCCCCACCATTCCGGGTGGCCTGCACATCCCAGGTCAGCGTAGCGGTTTTTATGAAATAGAGATCGAACCTGTGACTATTACCCAAACTGTCATAGATCGTTAATGATGTAGTGGAGTTGAAAGAATCCGGGTTGGCAGGATCAAAAGCGGCTACCGGTGGGATGGTCGCATTCGCATCCAGATTCACGCCGGCATCCACCGTCGTGGTGGGCGTTGGCTTCATGTCAGCCGTATCAATGCGCAAATCGCCTACAATGGCTGTTAGCTTGTTGGTGGTTGCATCCACGCCATAACCTTGCAGGTTCTGGCTCAGGCTATTCACCACATAGCCATCGTTATCCGTATCAAAAATGCCCGCCCGGGTATAAAGATCAGCGCCGTCCTGCTTGATGTTGAAAAATCCTTCGCCGTTAATCGCGAGATCGAGTGTTTTCCCGGTTGAACTGACGCTGCCCTGCTTGAATTGCTGGCTAATATCCTCCAACTGTACGCCCATGCCGGAGCTATTCGCCGAATTGCCGGCGACCATATCGCCAAACTCGGCTCTGGATAATTTGAAACCGGTAGTATTGGCATTGGCAATGTTATTGGAGATAACGCTCAGATCGGTCGTAGCCGCTTTAAGGCCGGTCAATGCAATATTCATCGACATGGAATTACCCTCTCACCGGATGATCCGGACTATGTTCATTTGGTCATGTTGCGGAAGAAAGAACCCTGGACATTCTGCGCCTGCGCTGTCTTAATCCTGCGATTAGCCGGTTGAGGCGGTTGAACCGGGTTTCAATTCTTCCGCCAGCTTGTCAAAAGAAACCTGCAACTCCTGAATGCTTTTCAGCGTGCTGAACTGCGCCAGTTGTCCCAGATATTGCTGGCCGTCCAATGGCTTGGTCGGATCCTGGTTTTTCATCTGCGCCAGCATCAGCTTGAAAAAATCGTCCTGTCCCAGCGTTTGCTTGGGGGGCGGCGTAATTTCACTGGTCTGNNCCCAGCGCCAACGTGCGCATTAACATTTGCTTGGAGGTATTCAGCACTTCCACGTTGCTCTGATACGAGCGGGACGCGGAGATCATATTCGCCATCTCCTCGACCGGATTTACATTGGGCAGATTGACATACCCACTCTTATCCGCCAGTGGATGATCCGGCCGGTATTCCCGCCGCAACGGCGTCTGGCTTTCGACGATGCCGCTGATATCTACCCCTGCCGCTGCATTTTCAGCGTCGTCGAGTTGGGCAGCGAATATCGGCTGGCGCGCCCGATAGGTCGTCGCAGTGCTGCTGCTGATGCTATCGGCATTCGCCATATTGCTGGCGGTGGTGTTCAAGCGAACAGTCTGTGCGTGCAGCGCCGATCCTGAAATATCGAAGACTCTAAATAAGGACATGGATCATTCTCCTCGAATGGCGCTCATCAAGCCCTGAATGCGGCTGCCCAACAACCGCAGGCTGGCCTGGTAGCGCAGTGCGTTATCGGCAAAGTCCGCCTTTTCCTGTTCCTCTTCCACGGTATTGCCGTCGAGGGCCATTTGGGTTGGCGTCCGGTAAAGCAGATCGCCGGAATTGTGACCCTGGGCTTGCAAATGGGCCGCATGAGTGGCTTTGAGCGGCTTTTCTGCGCCTTGCAGTTCGGCCAGCGTGACCGCGAAATCCAGGTCGCGGGCCTTATAATTCGGTGTATCCGCGTTGGCCAGGTTGGCGGCGAGAATCTCGGTTCGCCGCGACCGCAATTCCAGCGCCTGCGCGTGAATGCCCAAGGCGCGATCAAAACTGATGGTCATGCTGGAGGCCTCCCCGTTCTGCCGATTTTGTGACGGTTGCCGGAAAAATGACGGAATTCGCTGTTACTCTATGGAATAAGCAAAGGACATGCCGATCCCGGTTTTCTGGGTTAGCAGATAAATATGGCGCGTAATTTGCCTAAACTCACTGGGATATGCAGCATATATAGGGTTGGGTTCAATGCGAACAGGCCGATGGCTTCCAAAAATCGTGTTGGGGTGTTATGGACTGGCTGCGACTGCGTTTACGGTTGCGGATGAGGCGATTCAATCGCTGGCCGCGATCCAAAATGCAGCCAGCGCGTTTCTGATGACGCAACACCGGAATCGCAGCGAGCCGCCACAAATCCAGTTGCGCGATCTGGACCCCAGGCTGCGGTTGGCTCAATGCGCAGCGCCGCTGGAGGCTTTCCTGCCCGGTGGCGCAAAAACGGTGGGTAGCACTTCAATCGGGGTGCGTTGCCCGGGGCCCAAGCCGTGGACCGTTTACCAGAACGCCACCGTTCAGGTGTTCGATCAGGTGCAGGTAGCCAGCCGTTTTCTGAGCAAAGGAACCGTCCTGAGCGCCGCCGATCTCCGCGCCGAACGTCGCGAACTGTCCGGGCTGCCCGGCGGCTATGAAACCGCAGCCGAGCAGCTGATCGGCAAGCAATTACGGCAGGCCCTGATGGCGGGTGCGGAAATCGCGCCGCAAGCGGTCCAGGCGGTGCCGGCGATCCGGCGGGGCGAGACCGTGACGATTATCAGTCGCCAGGGAGGGATGGAAGTGAGTTCCAGCGGTATTGCCTTGAGTGACGCTGAGCTGGGTGGGCGGGTGCGGATTCGTAATGAATCCTCGCAACGGGTGGTCGAAGGCACGGTGACGGATAAACGTCAGGTTGAAATTGGCCGATAGGCGGAAATTCCATTAAAGTTCCGGCGAGCATGGCCGATAAGATAGATAACTTGAATCAAACAGGATGGAGTGGGCACCATGGACATCAAGCTGGTTAATGCAGGGTATCCGCCGCGCGAAAGCAGCCCCGTTGGGCGCGCCTCGTCGGCGAAGCCGGAACTGCTGCCGGGCGGCAGCGTGCCTGGCGCGCCAGTGACTGAGGTTGACGAAATTCAACTGACCCCGGGCTCGCTGAGCTTGCGCCAGATGGAGACGCAGAGCAACGAATCACCCATTGACGAGGCCAAGGTTGCCTCGTTGCGCGAGGCCATCGCCAGCGGCGCCTATCAGATGGATTCGAGCCGGATCGCAAGAAAAATGTTAAACCTCGAACAGTCCCTGTTCTCATAGGTTGACTGATAATGCTGGCAACGCTGCTGCGGGAAGAAAAGGTTGCGGTTGATGCGCTGACGCAGCAATTGCGGTGTGAGTACGAGGTACTCAAGATTCGTGATGCGCCGAAGCTGGAACAGATTATTCAAGAAAAGCTGGCTTGCGCTGATTCCCTGCGGAAGTTGATCGCAGCGCGGCTGGATTTTTTGCGGGATCAGGGTTTCGCTATGGACCGGCAGGGCCTGCTTGCCTGCATCGCCGCCGAGCCGCCCGATGCGCGCTCCGTTCTTTCCACCCTGGCGATGGAGTTGGAGAATGCCGCCGATCAGGCCCGCACCCAGAATGAAATCAATGGCGCCGTTATCGCCGCCAGCCGCAGTTATGTCGAACGGGCGCTGACGATTTTGAGTGGCCGCGATCCGTTGGATTGTCTCTACGATCAGGGAACCCGCAAGGTGTTCAGTGGCGGACACCCCCCCATCGCCAAAGCCTAGTCGCCGGCTCAATCCGACCGCGTTTGATAATCAGGGTATTCCTCTCCCCGGCAGAAGCCGGTTTTTTATAGCTCTCCTGAATGCATTATGGCGATCCTTATGGCGCGGCCCGCGCCACGTTTCCACAACGCAAACAGGATTGCTATGTACTCTGCCCTCAGCATGTCGTACAGCGATTGCGGCCCGCCTGTTTGGATTGGTACAAGGCCCGGTCGGCCCGGTCGAAAACGCTTTGTGGAGAATCGCCGGCCTGGAAACGAGTCAAGCCGCATGAAATGGTAACCGGCATGTTGGTGTCGGTGTTTCCAAATCTGGATTCAGCGATGTCCAGCCGAATTTGATCAGCCAGTTGCAATGCCGCTTCCATATCGGCGCCGGGTAATAGCATGATAAACTCTTCACCCCCGAAGCGAGCCACGAAGTCAGTGCCCCGAATCCGGCGGGCGAGCTGGTTGGCAATGCTGTGCAGCACTACATCGCCCATGGCATGGCCGTACTGATCATTAATCTGCTTGAAGTGATCAATATCCCAGATCAGAAAAGTCAGTGGAGTGCCGAAACGATTCCAACGTTTGAATTCCTGTTGTAACCGCTCTTCGTAGGCCAGGCGATTGGGAATGCCGGTCAGGGCATCCTGCATCAGGGATGCGTTTTTTTCCTGCAAAATACGGTTTAATCGACTGTTTTCCTGGTTTAATTCAACAAGCTGCTTTCTCAGATCTGTTATGACCTGATCATGCCGATGGTCGGGATTCGATAGCTCATGGGCGATTTGGGTCTGCGCAGTATGCGCGCCACTATGGAGCTTTCGCCATCTGCGCAGTCCAAGCTGCGCAGCGGCGACTGAACCAATGACAGCCAGCATAGCCGCTGGAATAACGAACGGTTCGATACTTTGAAACATCCTCAATGATTCTATTGAAACGCCGCCAGTCATCATAGCAGAAGCACCACGCCAGACAACCGCTAGCGCGAATGCATTGATGGACATTTCAAGTAGGCGAATCCTGTTGGGCGTTTTCATTGTCATGACCTTTGCAACTGTTTTCCACCGTCATTCGGGATCGATAATTACGGTGCGTCCAGGCACTGAAAATCGCTGGCGGCCATTCAGAGAATCATTCGATTTTACAGCGGGTTTTATTACAATTTTCCCCGACTGGTTATTCATTAAGAATAGCGATATCGGGTATTAAGCAAATTAGATGCCAATTAGTTATTTGGGGCAAATCGAGTAAAAACCTCGCTGTTTTGCAGGCGTTATCGCCTGCGGGTACAAGGCGTGCGTAGGGAATCGTCAAGATTTTGGCTATGACGGGATAGAGCAGGGATTGTGTGGGGTTGTCAATACATTGACGCGGAGGGTCAGAGCAGACTATACCGGTTCAGGTTGTTTGCTCCATCGTTCGCCCTGATGCGAGCCTGTCGAGCAATCTAAGGGACATTCATTGATGAACAACGCGGTGCGACCGACTCACTCCGAATGGCACTTGAACCAGAAGCGAAAATCCCGCTGTTACAACTCTACTTGGGTGCCCAGTTCCACCACCCGGTTGTAGGGGATGCGGAAGAAATCCATCGGACGGGTGGCGTTGCGGAACAGGCTGGCGAACAGCTTTTCGCGCCACAGCGCCATACCGGCCCGAGTGGTGGGAATCAGCGTCGCCCGGCCCAGGAAAAATGTGGTGTCCATCATCTCGAAGCTCAGCCCGTGCGGCTCACACAGCGCCAGCGCGTGCGGCAGATCGGGATTTTCAGTGAAACCGTAGCGGACGACGATCCGCCAGGCATTATGGCCCAGAGCATGTACGGCTATCCGCTCCTGATCCTCCAGGCGCGGGATCTCCTCCGGGGTTACGGTCAATAGCACCAGGCGCTCATGCACCACCTTGTTATGTTTCATGTTGTGCAGCAGCGCGTTCGGTACGCCGTCGGGGTTGCTGGTCAGAAACACCGCTGTGCCCGGCACCCGCAAGGTGGAGCCTTGGGTGAGGCTTTGCAGGAATAAATCCAACGGCATGGCATTCTCGCGCAGTCGTTGATCCAGCAGCTTGCGCCCGTCCTTCCAGGTGATCATCAGTGTGAAAATCGCCGCTGCGATCAGCAAGGTGATCCAGCCGCCATGCCCGATCTTGAGCGCGTTGGCGCTGAGGAACGCCAGTTCCACCAGCAGAAAGGCTGTCGCCGCCAGCCCCAGCCTGAGCCAGCTCCAGTTCCAGACCATGCGGGCCAGCGCCAGCACCAGGAGGGTGTCAATCGCCATGGCGATAGTGACCGCGATGCCATAGGCGGACGCCAGGTTGGACGAGGTATGGAAGCCGAGCACCAAGCCGGTGACGGCCAGCAGCAATACCCAGTTGGCGGCGGGCACGTAAATCTGGCCGATGGCCTGTTCCGAGGTATGGCGGATCGCGATGCGCGGACAGTAACCGAGCTGCGCCGCTTGCCGGGTGACGGAAAATACCCCGGAAATCACCGCCTGCGAGGCGATGACCGTAGCCATGGTTGACAGGATCACCATCGGATAGAGCATCCAGGATGGCGCCATGAGATAGAACGGATTGGCGACGGCTGCCGGATCGCGCAACAGCAGCGCGCCTTGGCCGAGATAGTTGAGCAGGATGGCGGGCAGCACCAGAGTGAACCAGGCCAGCCGGATCGGTTGCTTGCCGAAGTGGCCCATATCGGCGTACAGCGCCTCGCCGCCCGTCACCGCCAGGAATACCGCACCCAGCACCAGAAAGCCGCCCCAGCGATTGACCGCGAAGAAGTTGATCGCGTATTCGGGATCGAAGGCCGCCAGCACTTCCGGCGCTTGCGTCATATTAACCAGACCCAGCAGGGCCAGCGTGGCGAACCACAGCACCATGATGGGACCAAAGGCGATGCCTACCCGCGCCGTGCCCCGCGCCTGAATCAGAAACAGCGCCAGCAGAATGGCCAGCGTGATCGGAATCACATAGTCATCCAGCAACGGCGTGGCGATATGCAGCCCCTCGACTGCGCTGAGTACCGAAATCGCCGGAGTGATCACGCCGTCGCCGTAAAACAGCGCCGCGCCGAAAATACCCAGTCCAATCAGCCAACTGCGCTGTCGCGCCGTGCCCTTGAAGTTGTGGGTGGTCAGGGCCAGCAATGCCAGAATTCCACCTTCGCCCCGGTTGTCGGCGCGCATCATAAAAGTCACGTACTTGACCGAGATGACGATGATCAGCGCCCAGAAGATCAGTGACAGAATGCCGAGTACGTTGTCATGAGTTGGGGCGAGCGCATGGTTGCCGCCGAAGCATTCGCGCATGGCGTACAGCGGGCTGGTGCCGATGTCGCCGTACACCACGCCGACCGCAGCCAGCGTGAGCGCTGCAAGGTTATTGCCGTGAGCTGCGGAATCGGGATTGGCATTCATTGAGTAAAGTTCGCAAAAGCTGTAATTATAGGCGGGGAGCCGGATCTTGCAGAGGNNGCGGCAAGCGACTGTGCATCATGCCATCTCATCCGTCGTCGGCTTGGCAGTATTGTTCAACTCTGCTTACAATGCGATTCGTGTTCCATGGCCCCCAGCGAGCAATGTCCTCAGATCCCGACCCTCCTTCGTGTCGTCGCCCCGCGACACTGCGAATTTTCACCCTCTGTCTTGCCATCGCCCCTGTCAACTGCACGTTGATCGCTGGTCGGGGAATCGCTGATTCGGTTTCCGCGCTTGCGGTTTGCGCCGCTGAACCGGAAGCATGATCCCTGTCATGGAATGGATCGCTGATCCCACCGTTTGGCTTGGTCTGGCGACTCTGGTCGTTCTGGAGATCGTCCTCGGCATCGACAACCTTATTTTCATTGCCATCCTGGCCGACAAGCTCCCGCCCGCCGAACGCGACCGGGCGCGGATCATCGGTCTGGCTTTGGCGATGGTCATGCGCCTGGCGCTGCTGGCCAGCATCTCCTGGCTGGTCACCCTGACCGCACCGCTGTTCACCCTCTTTGATCAACCCTTCTCTGGCCGCGATCTGATCCTGTTCAGCGGTGGAATATTCCTGCTGTTCAAGGGCACGATGGAGTTGCATGAACGCCTGGAGGGCGGCGACGAGCATCACGGCGGATCGAAGCTGTATGCCAGCTTCTGGCCGGTGGTGGCGCAGATTGTGGTGCTGGACGCCGTATTTTCCATTGACGCGGTGATCACGGCGGTCGGCATGGTTGATCACCTGCTGGTGATGATGGCGGCGGTGGTGATCGCTATCACGCTGATGATGATCGCCAGCAAGCCGCTGACCCGCTTCGTNNCAGTTCAACCGCCGTCGGTTTCTGGTCGGCAAGCGCCCATTGCGGGAGCGCACGGCGGAGGCGGTGTTGCGCCTGCTGGGTGGCCGCATCGAGCCCGCCGAGGTGGGCGGGGATGTGGCGGCTTTGGCCAGCGGCGTCGAAAATGAAGAATTTCTATTCGATTCCACCGAGCGCGCCATGATCCGGAGCGTGCTGAATCTGGCCGAGCGGCCCATTCCGGCGCTGATGACCACCCGCCTTGATATTGTTTGGCTCGACCTGGAAGCAACCCTGGAAGAGTTGTGCGCAACCTTGCGACAACATCCCTATAGCCGCTATCTGGTGTGCCGGGGCGAACTGGACGAGGTGGAGGGGGTGGTTCAGGGACAGGATTTGCTGATCAAGGCGCTCGCCGGCGAACCCTTGGATCTACGCACGGCGATGCGCGAGCCGCTGATCGTCTATGAGGGCATGAACGTTTTGCAGGTGCTTGAGCGATTGCGTCAGCATCCCATCCCCTTGGCGGTGGTGATGGACGAATACGGCGGCGTGGAAGGCATCGTCACCGCTTCCGACATTCTGGCCGCCATTGCCGGCGATCTGGCCGATACCGCCGACACCGAGACCCCCGATGTGGTGCGAGAGAGCGAGGGCGTCTGGCTGCTGGATGGCAGCCTGCTTCTGGAAGAGGTGCGGGAAGTGCTGAAGTGCGGAGGTCTGCCGCAGGAAGAGGGCTATCACACCTTGGCCGGATTGGTGCTCAACCAGTTGGGGCAGGTCCCCAGCGGTGGCGAAAAGTTTGCGCTGGAAGGTTATCAGTTTGAAGTCGTGAGCATGGACGGACATCGGATCAGTCAAGTGCGCGTCCGCCACATTCTGGAATCCGGATCTGCGCCGCAAGGGTTGACGCCGGACTGAGCAGACCTCAGCCCGGCTGGGTGAACTTACAAATAGCGCCAGTACAGATAGACGGTGCAGATGGCGACCGACANNCCGCCCAGGCACGCGCCCAGCGACAGCGCCCACCACAACGGCATCAAGCCTTCCGGGCCGCCGAAAGTCGGGGCCATGGCTTTAATCAGCGGAATCATGGTGGCGACGAAGGGAATGTTATCGATGAACGCCGACAGAATGGCCGAGGACCAGAGTACGACCATCGCGGTGGCGTTCAGCTCGCCGCCGGTCAACGCCAACACCTTGTCCGCCAGCAGCCTGAGCAGACCGGTGCTGTCCAGACCATGCACCACGATGAACAGCCCGACGAAGAAGAAGATGGTGATCCATTCGCACTCGGTGAAGGCGTGCGTTACCAGTTTGGCCTGCTTGTCGGCGTCGTGCGGCCAGCATTGCAACAGCAGCAGCGCGGCGGCGCCGAACAGGCCGATGGTGGCGGCCTCCAGTCCCAGGAAGCGGGCGAACACGAACGACAGCACCACCACGCCGATCACCGCCAGGCACTTTTTCAGCAGCATCGGATCGGTGATCGCCTCGCGCTCGTTGAAATCCATCACCCGCTTGCGATCCTCGGCAGCGGCCTTGAGATGCCGACCCCAGATGAAATAGATCGGGATCAGGTTGGCGATCAGGACCACGACGACCACCGGCGCCAGATTCACCACGAAGTCGTTGAAGGTCAGATTGACCGCCGAGCCGATCATGATGTTGGGCGGATCGCCGATCAGGGTGGCGGTGCCGCCGATGTTGGAGGAAATGATCATCGAGAACAGATAGGGATAGGCCTTGACCTTGAGTTCCTCGGTGATGAGCAGGGCGACCGGCACGATCAGCAGCACGGTGGTGACGTTGTCCAGGAACGCCGAGACCACGGCGGTGACCACCGACAGCATCGCCAGAATGCCCCAGGGGCTGGCATCGACCTTCTTGGCCGACCAGATCGCCAAGTATTGGAATACGCCGGACTGGCGGGTGATGGCGACGATCACCATCATCCCGATCAACAGGCCGATGGTGTTGAAGTCCACGCCGCGAATCGCGGCTTCCTGGTTGATGACGCCGAACAAGATCATCACGCCGGCGGCGAGCAGGGCGACGATGGCGCGGTTGACCCGCTCGGTCATGATCACCACGTAGGTGA
>DEHY01000207.1:14974-17746 GCA_002352185.1 Competibacteraceae bacterium UBA2788 | reverse complement strand
TCTACCAGGTCGGTCGGTCGGGCAACTTCAGCGTTCGCGAGAATGTGGAACCGATCATCGCTGACCGGTCCATGCGAGTGTTCGCCCGCCGCAACACCATCAAGATTTCCGAGGAACGGGAGGTTATCGCCAATGAAATCCGCCAGGCGGTAAGTGCGCGACTGGCGGAACTGTTCGGTCTGGAGGTCGTAGACCTGCAAATCGCCAAAATCGAATACAGCCCGACTTTTGCGGCCAGCGTCGAGGCGGCGGTGAAAGCCAAAAACGATGCGGTGGCGGCGGAAAATACGGTGAACCGCATTCGCTTCGAGGCGGATCAGGTGCGAGTGCGCGCCCAGGGCGAAGCTGATGCAGCGGCGATTCAGGCGGAAGGCCAGAGGCGATCCGCAGTCATTCGCGCTCAAGGCGAAGCGGAAGCGGTGCGGGTGATCGGCGAGGCCCAGGCGACCAGCCTGCATGCACGGGGTGCGGCGGTTGCGGCGTATCCCCGGATTGTGGAACTGGTGCTGGCGGATCGCTGGAATGGAGTATTGCCGCTGACCGTCCTGGGCGAGCATGGCGCTTTGCCTTTGCTCAATCTCAATCCATCATTTCCGGCAGTAAAAGCGCCCGCAGTGGAGAAGACGCAATAAAACACCCTGAATATTACCGATTCAATTTCGTAATCACAGCCATATTCCAGCGTGGCGCGAATGTATAAAGGCGAGTTTTTCAACAGTATCAGCCATCTCGTCGGCGCAGTGGCGGCGCTGATTGGTCTGGTGATCGTGGTGGTGGTGGCCGCACGGCAGGGTGATCCGTGGAAAATAGTAAGTTTCAGCATCTACGGAGCTACTTTGTTTTTGCTTTACACCTTCTCGACGCTTTATCACAGCCTGCGGGGCCGAGCGAAGCGAATTTTCCGCAAGCTGGACCACCTGTCCATTTACTTTCTAATCGCCGGCACCTATACCCCATTTACCTTGGTCACTCTGCGCGGCGATTGGGGCTGGGCGATCTTTGGCATTATCTGGGGGCTGGTGATCGTGGGCATTGCGCTGGAGTCATTACCTCAACAGGGAAGTCGCATCTGGTCGATAGTGGTTTATATCCTGATGGGCTGGCTGATTCTGGTTGCGCTCAAGCCGTTGCTGCAAGCTTTACCGACAGGCGGTTTTATCGGGCTCCTTCTGGGAGGAATCCTTTATACCGGCGGCTTGATTTTTTATGCGCTGGATACCAGAGTTCAGCATTTTCATGGCATCTGGCATCTGTTTGTATTGGCCGGCAGTGTCTGCCATTATCTAACCATATTTTTGTATGTAGCTTGAGTGACATATATCCCGGCGATTTATCGGATCAGGAGTGGAAAATGATTCCAGCCGCCTGCGTCGATCTGGAAGTGTTGGACGCCCGACCGCACAAATCCGCCCTCCACCGGATCGCAATCGCGCTGGGGCTTTCGGGATTTGGTTCAACCGGCGGCGCTCCCACCACTCCAGTAGGAGCGCTATATATCCCTCAACTGCCGCACTCATCTTCACCCAGCAACCGCCGAATGATCACCCCCGCCAACATCACCCCAAACAACGCCGGCATATAGGAGATCGTGCCGTTCACCGCCCGTGGCCGACCAGGCGCGTCACTGTCCAGCGGCGAATGTGGCAGGGGTTGTCGGCGGGCTTCGTCACTGTAGATCACGGGATAATTAAGTGGCGCGCCCAAAGTCCGCAACCGTCGGCGCAATTCGCGGGCCAGCGGGCAGACCTGGGTCTGATGCAATTGCGTCACCCGCACCCGGCTTACGTCCAGGCAATTTCCCGCGCCCAAGGCTGAAATCACCGGCACGTTATGATGGTGACATGCCGCGACCAGCGCCGCCTTGCAGGCGATGCTGTCAATGCAGTCGGCGACGTAATCGTAGCGGGCGGCGGCGAGCAACGCCTCCGCGCCGCCGGCCTGCAAGAAATCGCCGATCAACGTCAATTCGAGCGTGGGATCGATGTCGCGCAATCGCGCCGCCATGACGGTGACCTTGGATTGACCGAGCGTTGAATGCAGCGCCAGCAATTGCCGGTTGAGATTGGACAGGGACACCGTATCGTGATCGAGCAAGGTCAGGCGACCGACGCCGGCGCGACCCAGCGCTTCTGCCACATAGCCGCCGACTCCCCCTAATCCTGCTATCAGCACCTGCGCCGCTCGCAGCCGGGCCAGACCTTCAGCGCCAATCAAAATTTCAGTCCGGGCGTGGAGGTGCGACATCGGGAATTCCAAACAGGCGGCAGGCATTGGCATTGGCAGCAGCGGCAATTTCAGCCGGATCGGCGCCGCGCAACTCGGTGACGCAGGCCAGCACTTCCGGCAGCCAGGCGGGTTCGTTGCGTTCGCCGCGATGACTGCTGAGTGGCTGGTCGGGTGAATCCGTCTCCAGCATGAAACCGTCGAGGGGCAGGGATTGCACCAGACTCCGCAGGCGCGTTGCGCGTGGATAGGTCAGCGGCCCGCCGAAACTGAGCAGGACGCCCAAATCCAGCAGCCGCCGGGCCTGATCCGCACTGCCGGAAAAGCTATGCACCACCCCGCGCACGCCCGGATAGCGTCGCAGCTGCTTGATCACGTCATCCACCGCATGGCGGGCGTGAATGATGACCGGCAGATCATGGTGGCGAGCCAGGTGCAATTGCCCGGTGAAATACGCAGCTTGCAGGTTGTGATCGAGTTCCGGCAGGTAGTAATCCAGCCCACATTCACCGATGGCAACCGGTCGTTCCCGGTTTAGCCAGTTCGCCA
>DEHY01000207.1:0-14804 GCA_002352185.1 Competibacteraceae bacterium UBA2788 | reverse complement strand
AAGCCTGCGCCCAGCGCCGCGTCAGTCAGCGTATCGCCCTTGGCGATCAGCGCCGCCACCACCCGCATCCGGTGCCATTGCCGGAAGCGGCGGATCGGCACCCCGACTTCTTCCTTGAACAGATGCACCAGCCGGGTCGGTGAAAGATTGATGTACTCGGCCAGTTCGTTCATCGAGTAACTGCGGGTCACATCTTCCTTCATCAGCCGGATCACCCGCTGAATCCGGCCATCCAGCGGATGGTGACGATTCTCTGGGTTTGGCGGCGGGATCAGGCGGTCGAGCAGATCGTGAATTGTGGCGGCGTCCGGCTGGCGTTCCCAGGCATCGCGCAAGGCGGCCAGCACCGCTTCCTCGTCGGCCAGCCCATACAGGCATTGCCATTCGCCGTCGAGCATGATGTTTTGAATGGCGGCGTAATCGGCGCTTTCCGGCTCAACAAACAGGATCGCCATAATCGCGCCGCCGACCTGGATTTCATGCAGGCAGCCCGGCGGAACCAGCACGCTGCGACCTTCCCGCCAAACGCTGCTTTCGCTCTCCAAAACCCGGAATGGTTGATCAATGCCCACGCACAACGCCGTTGAACCGAGCCGATGTTCGGAAATATCGGGCAGGCGGCCCATGAAAAAACCGCGATTTTGCCAAATGTACAGCTTGCTCAAGGTGGTGTTTTCTCCCGGTGTCATCGTTGAAGCGTGCGGACCGTGGCTGCGCTTTCCCTCACGGCGACCGGATGCCGTACTGCTTGAAGTGTAGTTTCTCAGCGTGCGACTAGCCAGTTTTGACAAAGCGTTGCCATTTTCGACAAGCCCGGTTCCCGCGAAGTGATTAGCCTTGTGCCATCCGCGACTTTCGTCGCCGCGTAAACCACGGCCCGGCCCTGTATCGGGCCAGAGGACTGGAGCCATGTACGACACCATCATCGTGGGTGCGGGTTCAGCCGGCTGTGTGCTGGCCAACCGGCTGTCCGCTGACTCGAACCGGCAGGTCTGCCTGCTGGAGGCCGGCCCGGAAGACGCCAGCCCGTGGATTCACATTCCGGTCGGCATGTTCTTCATGATGCGCAGCAAAACCATGAACTGGCGTTATCAGACCGAGCCGCAGCTGCGGTTGTGCGAGCGGCGCTTGTTCTGGCCGCGCGGCAAAACTCTGGGCGGCAGCAGTTCCAGCAACGCCATGGTGTACACCCGGGGCCATCGCTGGGATTACGACCATTGGGCGGAGCTGGGCAACCGGGGCTGGAGCTATGCGGATCTGCTGCCGCTGTTCAAGCGCGCCCAGCATCAAGAACGCGGCCCGTCCGAATATCACGGGGTCGGCGGACCGCTCAATGTGGCCGATCCGCGCCAGCGCAGCGAAATCAGCGAGGTCTTCGTCCGCGCCGCTGCCGAGGCGGGTTATCCGCTCAACGACGATTTTAACGGCGCCGCGCAGGAAGGGGTCGGGTTCTATCAATTAACGCAAAAGAAGGGCCGACGCTGGAGCAGCGCACGGGCCTATTTGCATCCCATCCGCCAGCGCCCGAACCTGACGATCATTACCAGCGCGCTGGCTAGTCGAGTGCTGTTTGAGGGCAAGCGGGCGGTCGGCGTGGCCTATCAAAATCGCGAGGGTCAGACCGTTGAACTTCAGGCGCGGCGTGAGGTTTTGCTGTCCGGCGGCGCGATCAATTCGCCGCAGCTTTTACTGCTGTCCGGGATTGGGCCACGCGCCGAACTGGAACGGCACGGCATTCCGCAGGTGCATGAACTACCCGGCGTCGGCCAGAATTTGCAGGATCATCTGGATGTGATCGTCGCACACCGCGAATGCCGGCGGGCCTCCTACGGTTTCGCGCTCTCGTTTCTGCCGCGCTTGCTCAAGAGCATTATTGACTATCGCCGCCACGGGCGCGGGTTCCTGACCAGCAACCTGGCCGAAGCCGGCGGTTTCGTTAAATCCGACCCCGCACTGCCGCTGCCCAACCTGCAATATCACCTGACCTCGACCATTCTCGACGATCACGGGCGGCGCATCTGGCATGGCTACGGCTATTCGCTGCATGTCTGCGACCTGCGGCCCAGGAGTCGCGGCCATCTTGCGCTGAAGAGCGCCGATCCGTGCGACCCGCCGCTGCTCCAGCCCAATTATCTGAGCTGCCCGGACGATCTGGAAACCCTGCTGGCAGGTGTGAAGACCTGTCGCAAAATTCTCGCAGCGCGGGCTTTTGACGGCTATCGCGGCGTGGAACTGTTCCCCGGTGAAGCGGTGCAAAGCGATGAGGAGTTGCGGGAGTTCATCCGTCGCCGGGCCGAGACTATTTATCACCCGGTTGGCACCTGCAAGATGGGCCATGATCCGCTGGCGGTAGTGGACGATCAGTTGCGGGTTCACGGCCTGAGCGGGCTGCGGGTGGTGGACGCATCCATCATGCCGACCTTGATCGGCGGCAACACCAACGCGCCAACCATGGTCATCGGCGAGAAGGCGGCGGAAATGATTCTGGCGGAACCGGCGTGATTACAAATCGGGTAATTCGCACCACACTCCGGTTTGGATTGAAAATGCCGTTGTAGCAAACAACATTCTGCCCTGTCGCAGGTTCTCTCTTCGCACCAATGGGCTGGAAAAGCCGTCCGAAGTATTGTTAGACCATCAGGGCATAAAAAACCCGCCGAATCGCGGGTTTAGAGACTGCTTTGCACCATCCTGGATGCTGAAATGGAGGCTAGGGTCGGGATCGAACCGGCGTCCACGGCTTTGCAGGCCGCTGCATGACCACTCTGCCACCTAGCCGTGACAGGAAATCCCGGCGGACAAAGCGCCGGAAACATAAAAAAACCTCGAGGGATCGAGGTTTGGGAATTTGGAGCGGGAAACGAGACTCGAACTCGCGACCCCAACCTTGGCAAGGTTGTGCTCTACCAACTGAGCTATTCCCGCTGCGTGGAGGTTGGTAAGTTTAGCGTAAAAAAATATATCGTCAAGCCCTTCAGCCTTTATTGACCCGCCGGAGCGCCGGCCATGCGGCCAGCAGGTAATGCAACATGGACCACAGGGTCAGCGCCGCAGCAATCAGCAGCAAACCCATTCCTACTTCCAGGGTTGGGAATGCCCCAATCGGTTCGCGGTATAGCAGCAACAGCACAGCAGCCATCTGGGCGGTTGTTTTGAGCTTGCCAACGCTGGATACCGCCACCCGTCCGTGATCGCCGATTTGCGCCATCCACTCGCGCAGTGCCGAAATGGCGATTTCACGGCCAATAATGACCACCGCCGCCGCCGCCATCAGTGGAGTAGAAATCGCTTGCACCAGCAATACCAGCGCTGCCGCGATCATCAATTTATCGGCGACGGGGTCCAGAAACGCGCCGAAGGCCGAGGTCTGCCCGAGCCGCCGCGCCAGATAGCCGTCCAGCCAGTCGGTGAACGCCGCCAGCCCGAACAGCGCAGCGCAGAGCAGATTGGCCCCGGGGAACGGCAGAAAAAACACCCCCACGAACACCGGGATCAGGGCGATGCGCAGCAGGGTCAATACCGTGGGCAGGTTCAGTTGCATCATTCGACCGGCGCTCAGCTTTCGCCATGAAAGGCGTCGTAAATCCGTTGCGCCAGATCGGCGTTGATGCCGTCCACGCCGACAAGGTCTTCAACGCCGGCCCGCGCCAGTTGTTTAACGCCGCCGAATTGTCTGAGCAGTGCCTGCCGACGTTTGGAACCGATACCGGGAATGTGTTCGAGGACGGAGGTGACGCGGGCTTTAGCCCGACGCTGGCGGTGGCCAGTGATGGCAAAGCGATGCGCTTCGTCGCGGATTTGCTGCACCAGATGCAGTGCGGACGAATCGGCAGGCAGTATAATCGGGCGACTTTGCCCGGACAAGTAAAGGGTCTCCAGCCCCGGTTTGCGCTCCGGCCCTTTGGCAATGCCGACCGTCGTTACCCCAACCACCTGTAATTCCTCCAGCATCTCGCATGCCTGGGTCAGTTGCCCCTTGCCGCCGTCGATGAACAGGATATCAGGCAGACGACTTTCCTCCTCCCGCAGCCGGATATAGCGCCGGCGCAACGCCTGCTGCAAGGCGGCGTAGTCATCACCCGGCGCGATGCCTTCGATGTTGTAGCGGCGGTAGTCGGCCTTTATCGCTCCCTCTGCGCCGAACACCACGCAGGCGGCGACGGTGGCTTCGCCTCCGGTATGGCTGATGTCAAAGCACTCCAGCCGGGTCAGATCGAATTCCAGTCCCAGCGCGTCCCGCAGCGCCTCCAGCCGCTGGCGCATCCCGGCCTGGCTGGACAAGTGCGCAGTCAGCGCGTGTTCGGCATTGCGCCGCGCCAGATCCAGCCAGCGGGCGCGTTCGCCACGGGGATGGGCGCTGATGGCGACCCGTCGACCGCTGCGCTCCTGAAAGGCTTGGGACAACAACACGGCATCGGCGGGTGCAGGACTGACCAGCAGTTCGGGCGGAATCTCCTTGTCGAGATAGTATTGAGCCAGGAACGCGCCAAGCACCGCGCCGGCGTCCGCCTCTTCAGGCAGGCGGGGAAAGAAGGCCTTGTTGCCGAGCAGCCGCCCACCCCGGAACACGAAGACTTGCACACAGGCCGCCCCACCCTGGGCAGCGCATGCCACGCCATCGAGATCGCCGCTTTCACCCTCGACATGCTGGCGCTGCTGGATTTGCCGCAGATCGACGATCTGATCGCGGCAGATCGCCGCCGCCTCGAAATCCAGCCCCAGCGCCGCTGCTTCCATGCGCTGTGCCAAATCCTCGATCACCTGCCCGCTCCGGCCTTCCAGAAACAACAGGGCGTCGCGCAATTGACGCTGATAGCTCTCGCGGTCAATCAGGCCAACGCAGGGCGCGGTGCAGCGCTTGATCTGATATTGCAGGCAGGGCCGACTCCGCGCACGGAAGAAGCTGTCCTCGCATGAGCGCAACCGAAATATTTTCTGGAGCAGATTCAGGGTATCGCGGACCGCACTGGCGTTGGGGTAAGGCCCGAAGTAGCGCCCCGGCATTCGCTTGGCGCCGCGATGCAGCGACAGGCGGGGAAAATCGCCGGTGGAGACCTGGATATAGGGATAGCCCTTATCATCGCGCAGCAGAATGTTGTAGCGCGGCTGGAGTTGTTTAATCAGGGCGCTTTCCAGAATCAGCGCCTCCGCCTCGGTATGAGTGACGGTGACTTCGATAGCGTGGATGTGGGCGACCAGGCTGAGCGTCTTGGCGGACGTGTGGTTTTCCCGGAAATAGCTGGAGACCCGCTGCCGCAGGTTGCGGGCTTTACCGACGTAGAGCGCCTGACCGCGTTCATTCAGCATCCGATAGACGCCAGGCAGCGCGGTCAGGGTCTTGAGAAAGGCTTTGGCGTCGAAAGTGGTCGCCATGGGTACAGGCTCAAACCAAAAACGCCGGTCAAGACCGGCGCATTCAGTCCATTTTTCCAAATTGCTCAGTTGTTATCGCGGCGAATATCATACTTCTCCATCAACCGGTACAGAGTCATGCGCGACACGTTCAGCTCCTGGGAGGCGCGAGCGATATTGAAGCGGGTGCGCAACAGCGTCGCCTGAATCGTCTCCCGATCCGCCGCCATGCGCGCCTCGTCCAGCGTCACGAAGCCCCGGCCCAGCGAGCGCCGCTCCAGTTCCAGATCGCCGGGCGCAATATAAGGCCCTTCACTCAACAGCACCGCTCGTCGCGTCCGGTTCATCAATTCCCGAATATTGCCCGGCCAGTCATAGCGATTGATGACTTCCAGCGCATCCCGGCTGAATCCTTTAGCGACGGTCTTAACCTCGGCGGCGAACTTGTTGAAGAAGTGCCGGGCCAGCAGCTCCACGTCACCCCGGCGCTCGCGCAGCGGGGGCACCCGCAAGTGCAGGACATTCAGACGGTAGAATAAATCCTCACGGAAGCGGCCATCGCGCACGGCCAGTTCCAGATTGGTGTTGGTGGAGGTGATCAGCCGAACATTGGTGGGAATCGGCTTGGATCCGCCAAGCCGCCGGATTTTTTTCTCCTCCAGAAACCGCAACAGTTGAATCTGCAATTCCTGCGCGAGATCGCCGATTTCATCCAGAAACAGGGTGCCACCGATCGCCGCCTCGATCTGGCCGATATGACGTTCATTGGCACCGGTAAATGCTCCCTTCTCGTGACCAAACAGCTCGGATTGAAGGAGATTGGCAGGCATCGCCGCGCAACTGACCGCTACGAAGGGCGCCGCTGCCCGGCTCGAATGTTCGTGAATGGTACGGGCTGATTGTTCCTTGCCGGTTCCCACCTCGCCGGTGATCAGAATCGGCACATCGACCTCAGCCGCTTTCTGAATGCCCCGGAACAGGGTCTGCATGACCGGGCTGTTGCCGATCTGACCGAACTGGGCGTCGGATTCATGCTGCTGGCGCAGGTGGGTCTCGTCCAGCTCGGCCATGCCATAGGCGTGCCCCAGGGTAACGGTCAGGCGTTGGGCGTCAATCGGCAGCGTTTGATAGTCATAGCAGCGCTCGGCGATGAGACTGGAGATGGTTTTGCGCTCTACGCAGGGGCGCGGCAACGCGATGACCCACTGCATCTTCCGGCGAGCCTGCACCAGGTCGGTAATCCACTGGAAAGATCGTTCCGGCTCGCAGCTAAACAGCAGGATCAAGCCCACGCGGAAAGTTTGTTCAGTCAACAAGATCCGGGCTTCACCTGAATCCTGCGCTTGGGATATCTCCCAATCGGCTGCAGAAATTTTCCGGATGAGTTCGTCTTCAACGGCAGCCGTGCTTAGAATGAGGAGTTTGCGCATTACCTTGTACCCGCAGCCAATGGACCCATTTGCCCAGATCGAATCAGCATCATTGCGGATCCAGGCTTTGTCTTTGAATCGGTTTCAGGAATCCACAAAAGACACAGGCGATATCAACCAATGTTTATGACGGATCCTGTTACCAATTACTGATTTATAGTATCAGGATTGTCGCCTGCTGTCACCCAAACACTACGTTAAACCCATGGATGGTGGGCTGCGCCGCAGAAACGCCTTCTATCCGTGTATAAAGGGATCCCATGTTTTATCGTCCGATCCGTACCCTGTTGTTCCAGCTCGATCCCGAAACCGCGCATGACTGGACTCTGTGCCTGCTGCGTTCAACGCCAGCATTCCTGGGCGGTGGATTTTCCGCCTGCGTTCCGGCGGCGCCGCGCCGGGTCATGGGCATTGACTTTCCGAATCCGGTCGGACTGGCGGCGGGTTTGGACAAAAATGGTGAATGTATCAATATGTGGGCAATGCTGGGATTCGGTTTCGTCGAAATCGGCACAGTCACACCCCGTCCACAGCCGGGCAATCCCAAGCCCCGGATGTTCCGATTGCCGGCGGCCCAGGCTTTGATCAACCGCATGGGGTTTAATAACAAGGGTGTGGATTATCTGGTCGAACAGGTGCGGCGCTCCGGTTTCAAGGGGGTGCTGGGCATCAATATCGGCAAAAACGCCGATACTCCGGTTGAACGCACGACTGACGATTATCTGATCGGTCTGCGCAAGGTCTATCCCTGGGCCGGTTACGTTGCGGTCAACATCTCCTCGCCCAACACGCCGGGGCTGCGCGACCTGCAATACGGCGCGGCGCTGGATCGCCTGCTGGAAGCCCTCAAAACGGAACAGCGGCGGCTGGCTGAGGAACAGGGTCGTTATGTGCCGCTGGCGATCAAGATTGCGCCGGATATCGCCGACGCTGATTTGCCGACGGTAGCCCAGGCGCTGCTGCGCCATGAAATGGATGGCGTCATCGCAACGAATACGACTTTTTCCCGCACCGGCGTGGAACAGTTGCCTGATGCCGATCAGGTCGGGGGATTGAGCGGCGCTCCACTGCGCACGCGCGCTACTGCGGTGGTCAAGCAGTTGCGGGCAATTCTGGGCGATGCGGTGCCGATCATCGCCGTCGGCGGGATCATGAACGGGGCGGACGCCGCCGCCCGCATCGCCGCCGGCGCCAGCCTGGTGCAGATTTACACGGGACTGATTTATCGGGGGCCGGATTTGATCCGGGAGGCGGTCAAAGCGCTGCGCTGACTGAATCAGTGGAGCCGGAAACCCGCTGCCGCCCAGCAGTCCAATACGGAGCTTGCTCACCACTGTTAAGTGGGGGGCAAAGATGATAATCAGGATCCAGCAGTCCAATATGGAGCTTTTCACCCACCACCGGAGGATATGTCTATGCCCAAAGTGCTGTTATTACTGCTGGCGCTGCTGGCGCCTGCCCTGACTCAAGCTGCTATCGAGACCAAAACCGTTGAATACCGGCAGGGCGACGCCCGGCTGGTCGGTTATCTGGCGTATCCCAAGGATGCCAAGGGATCGTTGCCGGGAGTGCTGGTCGTACACGAATGGCTGGGTTTGAATGACTACGCCAAGCGCCGCGCCGACCAACTGGCGGAGCTGGGTTATGTGGCGTTCGCTGCGGACATCTACGGTGATGGAAAAATCGTTACTGATACAAAGGAAGCCGGCAAACTGTCTGGTTCCTACAAGAAGGATCGGCCGTTATTGCGGGCACGGGTTGCCGCCGCTCTGGCGACCCTTAAGGCGCAGCCGGGAGTCGCAACCGACAAGATAGCCGCCATCGGCTACTGCTTTGGCGGCACTACGGTGCTGGAACTGGCGCGGAGCGGCGCCAACGTGGCGGGAGTGGTGAGTTTCCACGGCGGCCTCGACACGCCTGCGCCCCAGGATGCCAGGAATATCCGCGCCAAGGTGCTGGCGCTGCACGGAGCGGATGATCCTTATGTACCGGCGGATCAGGTGGCGGCGTTCGAGAATGAAATGCGTCAGGGTGGCGCAGACTGGCAGTTGATCGCTTACGGCGGCGCGGTGCATGGCTTCACCAACCCGGCTAATGGCAGCGACAACAGCAAGGGCGCTGCTTATAACGCTGCTGCTGATGCCCGTTCTTGGGCGGCGATGCAGCAGTTTTTCGGGGAGCTGTTCGGCGC
Source organism: Competibacteraceae bacterium UBA2788 (assembly GCA_002352185.1). Classification (GTDB taxonomy): domain Bacteria; phylum Pseudomonadota; class Gammaproteobacteria; order Competibacterales; family Competibacteraceae; genus Contendibacter. Next base: position 5,831 of record DEHY01000207.1, on the reverse strand, counting down.
ACACTAAAAAAGCGGGTCGGCTGAGATACGCTCAACGTATGTAAATAAAAACGCCTCATAAAAGAGGCGTTTTTATTTTATACCGTACTTTTTAATACGCATCTTATCGCATATCTGCGATTTTTGCGCCGTGAACTGACAATTTTTGTAACGATTGGACCGCTGCATTTGGGGGTTATGAGGCGAGATAATCCGTAGTGCGGTATTTAATGGCAATAAACAAAGTCACCTTGAACCGATGCTTGTATCGTCGGCTAACNNCTGAAATGAAAAATTTACTGACATTATCCTTAGCCGTTACCTTGGGATTAGGGTTGAGTAGCTCGGCGAATGCGCTGGTGATCGATGGCAAGCTGGATGATTGGGGGTTATCCCATCAGTGGACACCGACGAGCAATAACGATGGCAGAGGCCAGTATTCATATAATGGTTTCACTATCAATTACACCGTGGAAGATTACACCCGTGGTTACGATAGCGGCCAGGTCAATCCCGGTTACGGCGGCCAAGCCTATGACGCCGAAGCGCTTTACCTTACCTGGGATAGCGCTAATTTTTATGTCGCGCTGATCACTGGACATGATCCCGGCACGCCGGATAATCCATCCAGAAACACATTCGGGCCAGGCGACTTTGCGCTGTCATTCTGGAATGGCGTCGGCACCCCAACCTATACCTATGGTATTGAAACTACGGGGAACTTTGGGCAGAAAGGCGGTATTTACCAAGTATCAGGCTGGTCCAAATCACCCTATTGGGGGGGAAGCTACATCACGTCCATCGCGGCGGGTGCGAAAATCGGCACGGCCAGCCTCGGGATTTCTGCTACTCCGGTGACTGGCATTGGCGGCGGCCCCGCGAACGACAAACACTGGTTCTACGAATTCAGCGCGCCGTTGAGCGCATTTAGCTTCAATCCCGGCAGCAAGGTATCCGTGTACTGGACCATGAATTGCGCCAACGACATGATTGAGGTTGACCCTCCTGTGGGTGTGGACGAACCGCCGGTTTGGGCCTTGCTGGGTTTGACTTTGCCGGCGGTGTTCTGGCGGCGGCGGCGTTCAATTCGCTAAACGCGGCGCTTATCGCTACTACAGGCGCGGCTGGCGTCTCCAGTCGCGCCCGCTGCGTTTTTACGCTTCTGTCACTGACGGCAATCCCGACAGCGCCATCGCCAGTTCCGCCTCGTCATAGTTCTGATCGGTCAGCTTGCCGGCGAAATAATCCATGTAAGCCTGCATGTCGAAATGGCCGTGACCGCACAGATTGAACAGAATCGCCCGGCTGATCCCCTCCTCCTTGCAGCGCAGCGCCTCGTCAATGGCCCCGCGCACCGCGTGATTGGCTTCCGGCGCCGGCAAAATGCCCTCAACCCGGGCAAACAGCACCCCGGCCTCAAAACAACTGAGCTGGTGATAGGCGCGGGCCTCGATCAGACCCAATTCCTTGACGTGACTGACCAGCGGGGCCATGCCGTGATAGCGCAATCCGCCGGCGTGAAACCCGGGCGGAGTGAAGGTTGAACCCAGAGTATGCATCTTGGTCAGCGGGGTCAGATGCGCGGTGTCGCCGAAGTCGTAAGCATAGGGGCCACGGGTCAGCGTAGGACAGGCCGCCGGTTCCACCGCGACGACGCGAACCGCTTGCCCGCCACGCAGTTGCACGCCAATAAAGGGGAAAGCGATGCCCGCAAAATTGGAGCCGCCGCCAGTGCAGCCGACGATCACGTCGGGATAATCGCCGGCCATTTCCAACTGCGCCAGGCTTTCCAGCCCAACCACAGTCTGATGCAGCAGCACATGATTCAGCACCGAGCCGAGCGCGTATTTGGTGTCATCGCGCTGGGCGGCGACTTCCACCGCCTCGGAAATGGCGATGCCGAGACTGCCGGGATGATCCGGACGCTGAGCCAGAATCGCCCGACCGCAGACGGTTTCCTCGGAGGGCGAAGCGACGCAGCGGGCGCCGTAGGTTTCCATCAGCGCCCGACGGTAGGGTTTCTGCTGGTAGGACACTCGCACCATGAACACCTGTACCTCAATTCCGAACAGCGCGCCAGCGAAGGCCAGCGATGATCCCCACTGCCCGGCGCCGGTTTCAGTAGCGATCCGCTTGATGCCGGCTTCCCGGTTGTAGAACGCCTGAGCGACGGCGGTATTGGGCTTGTGGCTGCCCGCCGGACTGACCCCTTCATATTTGTAGTAAATCCGCGCCGGAGTGCCGAGCGCCTTTTCCAGCCGACGGGCGCGGTACAACGGGGTCGGGCGCCATTGTCGGTAAATGTCCTGCACCGGCTGCGGAATCTCGATCTCCCGCTCGGTGGAGACTTCCTGCTGGATCAGCGCCAAGGGAAACAGTGGAGCCAGATCGTCCGGGCCGATGGGTTGCAAGGTTCCGGGATGCAGTACGGGCGGCGGCGGCACCGGCAGATCGGCCACCAGGTTATACCAGGACTTGGGCATCCGGCTCTCGTCGAGCAGGTATTTGACGGATTCGGTCATAATTTTTATCCAAAAAAGCAAAAGCCCGCCATGGCATCGGCGGGCCGGATTTGTCCAGCGCGGCGAACACGCGCCGCGCATTTTAGCCGAGGCTGACCCCGTAGTCGCGGGCAACCGCTGCCAGCCCGCCGGCGTAGCCCTGGCCGATGGCCTTGAACTTCCACTCGTCGTTGTTACGGTAGAGTTCGCCGAAGATCATCGCCGTCTCAATCGAGGCGTCTTCGGACAGATCATAGCGGGCGATTTCCTGTTCGCCTTCGGCGTTGAAGGCACGGATGTAGGCGTTGCTGACCTGGCCGAAATTCTGCTTGCGCGCCTCGGCGTCATGGATGGTGGCTACGAAAGTCACCTTGGCGGCATTGGGCGTCATCAGGCCCAGGTCGATTTCGAGCATCTCGTCGTCGCCCCCACCCTGCCCGGTGCGATTGTCGCCCTTGTGCGCGACCGCGCCGGAAGGATCATGCGGGTTGTTATAGAACACGAAATGCTGGTCGCTGAGTACCTTGCCGCTGGCGTCCAGCACAAACGCCGACGCATCCAGATCGAAAGCGGCGCCGTCGGTGGCGCGGGCATCCCAGCCCAGACCGAAGCGCACTTTCTTCAGACCTGGCGCCGCTTTGCTCAGCGAGACATTCTGACCTTTTTGGAGAGAGACAGCCATCGTGCAATTTTCCTCTGTAAAACTTAGATGTTGATGCCGTACTGGCGGCACATCGCCGCCAGTCCGCCTGCGTAACCCTGACCCACCGCACTGAACTTCCACTCGCTGCCATGCCGATACAGCTCGCCGAAGATCATCGCCGTTTCGGTCGAGGCATCTTCGGCCAGATCGTAGCGAGCCACTTCGACATTGCTTTCGGCATTGACCAGCCGGATGTAGGCATTCATCACCTGGCCGAAATTTTGTCGGCGCTGATCGGCTTCATGAATGGTCACGGTGAACGCAATCTTCTGCACCTCTGCCGGGACCCGGCTCAAATCCACCATGATGGCCTCGTCATCGCCTTCACCGGCCCCGGTGCGGTTATCGCCGGTGTGCTGCACCGAGCCGCAGGCGGATTTCAACTGGTTGTAGAAGATGAAATCGGCTTCCGAGCGCACCTTGCCGCTGGCGCCCAGCAGGAATGCCGAGGCATCCAGATCAAAGTCCACTCCATCGGTGGCGCGGGCGTCCCAACCCAGCCCAACCAACACTTTCCTGAGATCCGGCGCTTCCTTGCTGAGCGACAGCCGTCCGCCTTTATTGAGGGAAATAGCCATGAGGTTTGTCCTCCCTTTAGCTAAGGACTGGTGATTTAGAAATCAGTGAATCGCGGGATTACTCGCCTTTTCCAGTATTGGAATCGGTTTTTTCCAGTGCCGGCGGACCGGCGTCCTGATCTTGTTCCGGTTCGGGGAACAGTAGCGAGGCGATCACGCCCACCGCCAGCGTGCCGAGAATGATCATCAGGCTCAGGTTCGAGGAAATCTCGAATCCGGGCCAGTGGAACAGGTGGTTCGACGCTTGCAGCGCCAGCTTGAAGGCGATGAAGAACAACAGCGCCGCCACCGCCTTGTCGAGATGCACCAGGTATTTCTGCGCCGCCGCCAGCACGAAGTACAACGAGCGGAGACCGAGGATGGCGAAAATGACCGACGAATAGACCAGCAGCGGTTCGCGGGTCACGGCGATCACCGCCGGCACCGAGTCGAAGGCGAAGATGATGTCCGACACCTCGATGCACACCAGACACAGCAGCATCGGCGTAGCGTACACCGTTGCTTCCCGGCTGACCGACACGCTGGAGTCCTGCTCGACCACCGTTTTGACGTGGCCGTGATGGACGACAAAATGGTCGCCATGCAAACGAGGAAAGATCGGCACCAGTTTCTGGGTCAACCGCACCGACCAGTGATCGGAATAATCCTCGATCTCGTCATCGCCGCCGACACCCGCCAGCATTTTGTAGCCGGTCCAGGCCACGATGGCGGCGAACACAAACTCGATCCAGGTGCTTAACCCGAACAGGCCGGTGCCGAAGGCGATGAACAACATGCGGAACACCACCGCGCCCAGAATACCGAAATACAGAATCCGGTGTTGCAGGGCGCCCTTGATGCCGAAGGAGGCGAAGATGGCGACGAACACCATCATGTTATCCACCGACAGCGATTTTTCCAGAATGTAGCCGGCCAGGAACAGATCGGCGTACTCGTTGCCGTGGTGAATCTTGATGTAGAAAAAGAAGGCGATGGACAGGCCGATCCAGAACAGCGACCAAGCGACGGCATTGGGAATGCTGATGTCCTTGCTGTCCTTGTGCAGCTTGAGGTCCAGCCAGACTGAAAAGGCGACCACCGCCACAAAAATGGCGATGGTTTCCAGCGGAAAGCCGAGATGCTGTTCCATGGATGACCGCGCTCAGGCCAGATCGAAGTCTTTGGGGTTCAGGCTCAGTTCGGCGCAGATTTTGCGCACCACCGCCTTCTCGCCATCGTCGAAATTGCCGTCGGCGGCGCCAATCGCGCAGCAGACCCGCACCATCAACCGCGCCTCAGCCTCATTGCCCTTGAGCTTGGCGACCGCCTGCAAGGCGCTGGCCTGGCCGATCTGGTGATCAAACTCGAACTGCTTGGCGTATTTGTCGAAGATCGTGACCACCTCTTCAACGCTGAACACCGACAGCACCTCGGAATTGCGCAGAAACCCCATCATCTTCTGCTTTTCCTCCGGGCGCACGACGCCGTCGGCGTGCGCCACCAGCGCGCAGCCGGCCACCACCGATTCCAGGAAGCTCTTGTTGCGAATCTTGGTGACTTCGGTTTTCAAGCTGGCGGAGACTTCATTGTAACGCTGTTTCAACCATTCAAGAGCCATGCGCATATTCCTCTGGATTATTGCAACGTGTTGAAAAATCAGTCTTTGGAACCGGCGACCCAGCGCAGGCCAAAGCCGTAGGCCTGGTCAAGAACGCGATGATCCGCGAAATACTCAACCAGTTTTGTGACCTTGATATTGCCGCTCTGGTTTTCCAGCATCGCCAGCGCGCACATCCGCTGATCGTTGCGGTGGCTGTCCACCCGAAGTTCCAGCGTCGGCTGTCCAGGAATTCGGATAGTCACCACGGCATCGGTTTCCGCCCAGTTGGGCACGCCTTCGTAAATCATGGCGAACAACAGCACCCGGTCCAGCTGATTCCACTGCTGGCCGTTGATATGCAGGAATTCGCCCGCCGCGCTGGCGCCGCTGCGGTCATCGCCCATCAGCTGGATATAGGGCGGTTGTTGCAGGCTGCCGAAACTTCCGCCCAACGCCTGCACTGCGCCGGGTCGGCCATCGCTCAACTTGAA
>DEHY01000150.1 GCA_002352185.1 Competibacteraceae bacterium UBA2788 | reverse complement strand
ATCCAGAACTGGCGCTCCGCCAACGGCGTGCCGGTCTACTTCATCCCGGCGCGGGAACTGCCGATGGTGGATGCGCAAATCCTGTTCAGCGCGGGATCGACCCGCGACGGTCAGCGGCCCGGACTGGCGAAGCTGACCAATGCGTTATTGGAAGAAGGCGCTGGCGACTGGTCGGCGGATGTCATCGCCGACCGACTGGATCAGGTTGGCGCGCAACTGAACGCCACTTCGCGGCGTGACGCTGCCCTGGTTTCGTTGCGCAGCCTGGTTGATCCGCGCTACCTGCAACCTGCGGTCGAAACCGTCGCCCGGCTGCTGAAGGAGCCGAGTTTCGCCCCGGACGCCGTAGAGCGGGTCCGTAAACAGATGCTAACGGCATTGCAGGAACGCGCCCAATCACCCGGCGCTATCGCCCAGGATGCGTTTTACCAAGCGCTATACGGCAGCCATCCCTACGGTTCGCCGCCCGACGGCAATAGCGCCGGTCTGAATGCCATCACCCGCACCGAGGTGCAGGATTTTCACCGCCGCTACTACACCGCCGCCAATGCCGTAATCGCCATCGTCGGCGATCTGGATCGATCCGCCGCCGAACAACTGGCGAATGCGCTGGTCGGCGGCCTGCCCAAGGGCGAACCCGCGCCGCCGCTCCCGCCCGTTCCGCCGCTGGCGACCCACCGGACCCTCCGCATTCCTCATCCATCCAGCCAGAGCCATATCCTGATCGGCCAAGTCGGCGTCAGTCGCGCCGATCCCGACTATGACGCGCTGTATCTGGGCAACCATGTCCTGGGCGGCAATGGGCTGGTTTCGCAACTGTCCCAGGAAATCCGCGAGAAGCGCGGGCTGGCCTACGGCGCCTACAGCGCTTTTACCCCAATGCGGCAAGCCGGTCCGTTCCTGATGAATATGCAGACTCGCAACGACCAGACCGATACTGCGCTGGATGTGGCCCAAACCACCCTGCGCGAATTCACCGCCAACGGACCGGGCGCGCCCGCGCTGGAAGAGGCGCGGCAGAACATCACCGGCGGCTTCGCGCTCGACCTGGCGGGCAATGGCAAGCTCGCCAGCTACCTGGGCGTGATCGCCTTCAACGGCCTGCCGCTGGACTACCTGCAAACCTACATCGGCGTCATCAACGGCATTCGTCTGGAGCAGGTCAAGACCGCCTGGCAGCGCCATGTCCAGCCCGACAAGCTGTTGACCGTNNTGCGCATCATCGGCGGCCAGTGGCGCAGCCGACGGCTGGAGTTTCCCGATTTGCCGGAGCTGCGCCCCACGCCGGATCGGGTGCGGGAAACGCTGTTTAACTGGCTGACTCCGGTTTTGCCCGGCGCCCGGTGCCTGGACTTGTTCGCCGGCAGCGGCGCGCTCGGCATCGAAGCGCTGTCGCGTGGCGCGGGCGAGGCGGTGTTCGTCGAACGCCACCCGCTTGCGGCGTGCGCCCTGCGCGACAATCTGGCGCGGTTGAAGGCCGCAGGAGCGAAGGTCGAGCAGAGTGAAGTTTTGGCCTGGTTGCGCCAGCCGGGAACGCCGTTCGGGATCGTGCTGCTCGATCCGCCGTTCGGACAGGGGCTGCTGGAACCGGTTTGTGCAGCGCTGGAAGCGGGCGGCTGGCTGGCGGAAACCGCCTGGATCTATCTGGAAGCGGAAGCGGAATTGCCGCCGCCGGCGTTGCCCGCCCGCTGGATGCCCTACCGGGAAAAAACCGCCGGCGCGGTTACGTACCGCCTGGCGCAGCGGCAAGCGTCCAGTGCGCCCTGAGGCAAGGCGGGCGCAGGATTACCGTCCGGTTGCCATGCCGTGTCGCTTTCCCGATAATCCGCGCTACCTTTCGCGCCACCAGGAACTGCCATGTCCGTCTTCGCCATCTACCCCGGCACTTTCGATCCGATTACCAACGGCCATGCGGACCTGGTCGAGCGCGGCGCCCGCATGTTTGATCGACTGATCGTCAGCGTCGCCGCCAATCCCAACAAGCAACCGCTGTTTTCATTGGCAGAGCGGGTTGCTTTGGCAAGGGAAGCGCTGGCGCATGTGCCCAAGGTCGAGATTCGCGGCTTCGACATCCTGCTGGTGAATTACGCCAAGAGCATCGGCGCGCACGTCATCCTGCGCGGATTGCGCGCCGTGTCCGATTTCGAGTTCGAGTTTCAGTTGGCCAGCATGAATCGCCGGCTGGACCCCCAGGTCGAATCCATCTTTTTGACGCCCGCCGAGCAGTATTCCTTCATTTCATCCAGCCTGGTGCGCGAAGTCGCCAAGCTGGGCGGCAACATCGCGCCGTTCGTCCATTCCAGGGTCGCAGCGGCGCTGGCGGCAAAATTCGCATCCCAAAAAACAATTGAGTAAAATACTCAGGAATTCAACGTGGCCGGTCGCGGTTGCGCTGGGTTTTCCGAGAGACCCCGACCAATCCCGCCAACGCGGGCGCTTGCAGAATAAGAGGAGCCAGTCATGGCGCTGCTGATCACCGACGAATGCATCAATTGCGACGTGTGCGAACCCGAATGTCCCAACGAAGCCATTTTCCAGGGCGAGGACATCTACGAGATCGATCCGGACCGCTGCACTCAGTGCGTAGGTCACTTTGACACCCCGCAATGCATTGAAGTCTGCCCGGTGGATTGCATCATCCCGGATCTCAAACATGCCGAAACCGACGAGCAATTACGCGCCAAGTACGAGCGCCTGACCCAGACGGCCTGAATCCTCCCGCGCCAACTCCATCGCCCGGATCGCCGCTCCCAATGAACTGTGGCGATCCTTGTGGCGCGGGCTTCCAGCCTGTGGGCTGAATACGGGCTGGAAGCCCGTTATTCCACCAATGGTTTTTCGAGGCGCATTTTATCCCCGCTTGCCAAACCGATAGTGCGACACGCCCCATTCCTCACCGCCTCGATAGCCGAACAGTTCAGCGCAAGCCATGAAGAAGACCCGCCAGCGCTGAAACCAGCGTTCAGCATTTTCAGCGCCGTAGATTTCATTGCAGATCGGCATGATCTCGCCCCGATAACGATCCTGATTGATCAGCCATGCTTCCAGAGTGCGCTGATAATGGCGTCCGTTGAAGCACCATTGCTCTTCCAATTGCAAATCACCCTGAAAACGCGGCAATAAATCACGGGAAGGCATCAAGCCGCCGGTGAAGAAATAACGCCCCATCCAGTTATCGTCACCCTCGGTCTCGAAGGGATAAGCCCATTGGCGATGAGCGAAGAGATGAACGAACAGCTTGCCGCCCGGTTTTAGCCAAGCGTGAATTCGCGTCATCAATTCCTGGTAATTGCGCATGTGTTCGAACATCTCCACCGACACCACCCGGTCAAAGCGCCGGTCGGTATAAAAATCGTTCATATCGGCGGTGATGACCTGAACATTCTCAAATCCGCGTTGCCGACATTGCGCCTCAATAAACTCCCGTTGCGAATGGGAATTGGAGACCGCCACGATCCGTGAGTCGGGATAGAACTCCGCCAGCCACAGCGTCAGCGAACCCCAGCCACAGCCCAGTTCCAGAATGTCCTGATCGAAGCCCAGTTCGGCCCGTTCGCAGGAGAGCGCCAGCATGGCCGCTTCGGCGGTTGCCAGATCCTTCACTGCTTCCGGCCACCAGCAGGAACTGTATTTCAGCCGTGGCCCCAACGTCTTCTGGAAAAAACCGACGGGCACTTCGTAATGCTGGGCATTGGCCTGCGGGGTGTGCAGGGCAATGGGACTGGCGCGCAATTCTGCGATCAATTTTTCCAGCGCCGCCGTGCGCGCCGGTTCATCGTGCGCCTCTTCGGCGCGCAATCGTCCGGCCAGCAACCGACGGATGCCCACCCGGATCAGCCCGTCAGGGACATAGCCCCGCTCCATCAGATCAATAGCGATATTGAGCATCAAGCCTCCTGTTTGGGAAACCAGGGAATAAACGCGCTGGTGCTGCGCTGGTAGGCGCGGTAATCGTCGCCGCGACTGGCCAGCGCCTGTTGTTCGGTGTAGGGAATGCCGGTGACTTTGAGCAGGGTGTAGAGCATCAGCGCCGGGCCAAGCAGGGTCAGCCAAAGCGCTGGCGACCCCCAGGCCAGCAGCGGATAACACCACCAGTGCAGCCACTCGAAAAAGTAATTGGGATGGCGGGAATAGCGCCACAATCCAGCCCGGCAGGTGCGGCCACGATGAGCGGAATCCGCTCGCCATGCCGCCAGTTGCCGATCCGCCAGCGCCTCGCCGCCCACCGCCATTAGCCAGATCAGCACAGCAGTGAAAATGGCCGGCAGCGGCAGCCGTTGCGGGGTCAGGGCGACCACGAGGAAGGGCGCGGCAAATACGGCGGTGAGCAGCGCCTGCGCTTGAAAGAAGCCAAAAAACTTGAGCTGCGTGTGTTGACGCCAGTGTGCGCGCAGCCGTTGATAGCGACCGTCTTCCGGCTTGCCGATCACCCGGTTGAGCAGGAGGTAAGCCGCGAGTCGGAAGGACCAGCCGCCGGCCATGATCGCGACCAGAATCCGCCGCAACGGATCGCCGTTCGCCAGCAGGGCATAGCCCAGCGCCAACAACCCCAGTCCCGCCGCCCAGGTGAAATCCACCACCCCGGCATCCTGGGTGCGCCATTGCACCACCCAGGCCAGCGCCATCAGCAGCGTCGCCGTCGCCCAGCCGACCAGGAACAGTTCGAGTCCGGTCATGGCGCGAGCGCTCGCGATGTGGTGATTCCACTTGCCGGATCTTCCCAAACGCACTTACCCACTTGGGCGCGGTCTTGATGGAACACCATTGCTGTTCGGAGAATGCTCATGTTGCGCACCACCATCATCTGCGGAATTCTGCTGGGCCTGCTTGTAGCCGCCATTCTGATCGCCGGCAGCCATAGCAGCGTGCTGGCGGGCCTGCGCTATGTCATCGCCAACCCCTGGGGCGTCGTCACGCTGCTGGATCTCGGCGTGGGTCTGCTGTTCGTCGCGGTCTGGCTGGCATTGGTGGAACCGAATCCGTGGCGGGCGGCGGCGTGGATCGCGGCGCTGTTCATCCTCGGCAATGTGATTACGCTGGCCTATCTGCTGTCGCGGACTTGCCGGGCGCGGCGTTGGCCTGACCTGTTTCTGCCATCCCGTCCCAGCGAGCGGCGATAATCAACAGCAGTGGCATTGCCAGCGTCCACACCCCGGCCACCGCGATCAAACTGGCGAATGGATCAACCAACGACACGCCACCCAGCTTTGCCCCACCATAGTAGGCCAGCGGCCCCGCTACCGCGCCCAGCAGTGCCGCCAGCCCCGACCGGGGTTTCAGCCAGCGCAGTGAAACATTGAAGGTGGTCGCGAACGCCATCCACAGCGCTGCCATCCACCAGGGAGCGATGTGCGGGTGAAACTGCCCGGACGGGAAGTGCAGCAGGCCCATTCCGGTCAGCAACGAATCGGCGATGAAACCCAGCAGACCGCTTGACAGAATCAATGCCGCTTCCGCCTGGGGTCGCGCCGCCCGGTAGAGATGCAGAGCGACGATAGCGGCAGTGACAAAGACGCCAATCCAGGGCCAGCCGTGCGCTCCGCCCAGCACGCAGGCGAACCAGCCGATTTGAAAAGCAATGAAATTCAGGAGCATCGCTTCAAACCAACACCGGGATTAACGGTTCGCGTCGGCACAGCGGCTTGGTCAGCAGCAGTTGCACGGCGCCAATCGCCCGCTCGCGGAATCCTCCCTCGCAATAGCACAGGTAGTATTCCCACATGCGGATAAAGGTGTCCGGGAAGCCCATCGCCCGCACCCGATCCAGATTGCCCAGGAACCGTTCCCGCCAGTGGCGCAGCGTGGTGGCGTAGTGAGCGCCGATATCTTCCAGATGGAAAACGCGCAGATCAGTCGCTCGACCCAGCGTTTCGGCAATGGCGGTCAGCGATGGCAGGAAGCCGCCGGGAAAGATGTAATGCCGGATGAAGTCCACCTCGTTCCGGTACTGCGCGTACTTTTGATCGGCCACGGTGATCGCTTGCAACAACATCATTCCGTGCGGCTTGAGCAGTTGGGCGCAGACGCGGAAATAGGTGTTGAGATGCCGCTCGCCGACCGCCTCGATCATCTCGATGGATGCCAGCTTGTCGAAGCTGCCGCGCAGGTCGCGGTAATCCTGGCACAACACCATGACCCGTTCCTCCAGCCCCGCCTCCCGCACCCGGTCACAGGCCAGTTGATACTGCTCCTGGGAAATGGTGGTGGTAGTGACCCGGCAACCGTACTGCTGCGCGGCGTACAGGGCGAACCCGCCCCAGCCGGCGCCGATTTCCAGCACATGATCGTCTGGATTCAATTCCAGTTTGCGGCAAACCCGATCCATCTTGGCGATGGACGCTTCCTGCAACCCGGTGTCCGGGGTCGGGAAGATCGCGGCGGAATACATCAGGGTCTCGTCGAGGAACAGCCGATAGAATTCGTTGCCGAGATCGTAATGGGCGGCGATGTTGGCGCGACTGCCGCCCCGGTTGTTGTCGCGGCGGGCGTACAGCAGCCGAAACAGCGGCATCATCAACCGGGTCAGACCCTTCTCCAGCCCCAGCAGCGCGTCCTGATTCAGCACGAAAATCCGCACCAGCGCGGACAAATCATCGCAGGACCACTCGCCGGCCATGTAGCCCTCGCCGACGCCGATGCTGCCGCGCAAGGCCAGCCGCTGATAGGCATTGGGATCATGGATGGTGACGGTGGCGCGTAGCGGACAAGCGGCGCTCACTTGGCCGAAGGCGTGGTTGCCGTCGGCGTCCGCAATCGTCACGCAGCCGTGCATCAGCTTTTGCAGCCGCTGAAACACGGCGCGGCGCAGCCAGCGATCCGCCCGGCGGGATGGAGTTGGAGCGGGCGACAAATCCAGAGAGGACGACAAAATGGATTCTTGCTGCATGGCCTTAACTCTCCGCAGGTTTGCCGGATGTCGGTGGATACGGGAATAGCGGAATGCGTTTCCACAGCAACCGCAACGCTTCCCAGTAAATAGCCGCGACGACTTTCAAGGTCATCCACGGGAAGCGGATCAGTACGCCCGCCATGTTCCGGCCCGCAAGGGGTTGACGACGCAGGCTGAGGGTGGCGTCGAGCAGGCGGGACTGGCCTTTGAATACGTCGAGATGCACCGCCAGATGCGGCCCCGGCGCGGTGGAATGCCAGCCGTAGCGCAAATCCATCGGCATGAACGGCGAAACATGCATCGCTTTCTGAAATTCGGCGCGCTGCTTGCCGCCGGTTTGCCCGGCCACATCAAGTACGTAACCGATGCGCTCGCCCCACGGAGTGTTGGTGACTTCGGCAACCAGCGTGTCAATCTCCGCGCCGTCGGCAGTGAAGCAGTAGTAGACGCTGATCGGGTTAATGCAGTAGCCGAAATAGCGCAAATGAGTCAGTAGCCGAATCGGACCTTGCGGACGGCGGCCAGTTTGCTGCTCCGCCAGATCGCGCACACAGGCATCCAGTGGCCGATTGGGATCGCCGAAATGATCGCGGCGGCGGAACCAGGCCAGCGCCGGTCGGCAGGCCGACCACAGCCAACGCCCCTTGAATGCGGTATCGAGTTCCGCCAGATCGAGATAGACCATGAACAGGTTGTAGCGGAATCGGTGCGGGCGTGGAAAAAAGCGCCGATGTTGGACATGGCCGACATAGAGGCTGCTGTTCATGCGGCGACCGCCCGCTGTTCCAACAAGCCCTGTCCCACCGCCAGCCCGCTGTTCACCCCGTCCTCGTGGAAGCCGTAGCTCCAATAAGCGCCGCAATACCAGGTGCGATTGACTCCGCTGATTTCATCGCGGCGCGCTTGCGCCCGGACTCCGGCCTCGGTGAACACCGGATGGTGATAAGTCGTGCGATAAAGAATCCGCGCCGGGTCAATGGCCTCGCTACGGTTGAGCGTGACGCAAAAGGTTTCCGGCGCATCCAGGCCTTGGAGAAGGTTCATGTCATACGTAACCGCCACCCGGTTTTGCGGTTGCACCGGCAGATGATAGTTCCAGGCCGCCCATGCCCGTTTCCGGCGCGGCAGCAGCCGAATGTCGGTATGCAGCACCACCTCATTTTCCTGATACGGAATCGCGCTGAGAATCTCCCGCTCCTTCACCGTCGAGTCGGCCAGCACTCTCAACGCCTGATCGCTGTGAGTGGCGAAAATCACTTGGTCAAAGCGTTCTCGCGGGTCGTATTTTGGCTTGATCTGCACCTGATTCGGATGGCGGCGCACCCACTCCACCGGACAATTCAGGCGGATGCGGTCGCGGAACGGCGCAGTCAGGCGTTCGACGTAGTTGCGCGAGCCGCCCTGAATGACGCGCCATTGTGGACGGTCGCTGACGCTCAGCAGGCCGTGATTCTTGAAGAACTGGACGAAGAACCGCGCCGGCATTGCACCCATCAGCGCCGGTTCCGCCGACCAGATCGCCGCCGCCATCGGCAGGATATAATGCTCGGTGAATTCCCGGCTGTAGGCCCGCTCCCGCAGGTAGGCGTTGAGACTGATCTCACGATGGCTCTTCATCACCAACAGTGCCGGCGCTTCGCGGTTGAAACGCAGGATGTCGCGGATCATCCGGTGGAACGAGGGCCGGAACAGGTTGCGGCGCTGCGCGAACAGGGTATTCAGATTTTCGCCGTTGTATTCCAGTCCCGTCCGCTCGCAACGGACGCTGAAACTCATCAGCGTCGGCTGCGAAGCCACGCCCAGTTGTTCCAGCAGGCCGATGAAGCGGGGATAAGTCCAGTCGTTGAACACGATGAAGCCNNCAGCCCACTGATGCCCGTACCGATAATAGCGATTTTCATCAGGACCCCCTCTAAAGCCGGTTTTTAATCATGCGAATCACACTGCCCAGCAGCGGCGTCCGTTCGTAGATAAATGCGCCCATGTCGAAGTAGTCATGGTGATAACACACCTTGCCGTCGGCGCTGAATTTGAGATGGCTGACGCCGCGCAAATCCAGCATTTCGCCGCGCCGGAACCGGTGATGCTGAAAACGCATGATCCACACCAGCATCGCCTGCGAGCCATCGCTCACCTCGCTCTCGAACTCGAAATGACAGGACACCACGCCTTGATAGAGCCGCCCGTAATAGTCGCGCAGCGCCGACAGCCCGTTAAGTTCATGCACCGGATCGCGGAAAACCACGTCCGGCGCATAAATCTCCTCCAGCAAATTTATGGTGTTGGCGCTCAACCGGTTGAATACCGTCTTGAAATGATCCAGCGGTGCCAACATCGGTCTGTTCTCCTGTACACGGGCAGCTTGCTTAAAGATATTAGACATAATTTGTACAACACTGTTAGGATTTGTACAAGTATTATTCAATATTTCGTGATCACTATCGAGGACGGCATCATGGCGGCAATTGCGTTATTGACCGGAGCCGGCGGCGGAGTGGGGGGGGCGGCAAGCGTTGGCTGCGGAGCTGCGGCGGGAAGCCTGGACTGTGGCGCTGGTGGGGCGGAGTCTGGACTGGCTGCAACCGGCTTACGGATGGATGAGCGGCGCAGTGGGCTACGCCTGGTTCAGTGACTGCCGGTAGAGGCCAGCGACCGCCGCTGCAACCGGCCCGATGCCAAACCGTTCCCGCAATGCCGTCGCGCCTGCCGCGCCGAGGGATTGGCGTCGGGCTGGATTGCGATGCAACTCGCGCAGCGCCGCCGCCAGTTGCGCCGGATCGTCAGGCGGAACCAGCAGTCCATGTCCCGCCTGCCTCACCACCCAGCCCGTTCCCGATCCGGGAATGTCGCTGACGATCACCGGTTTGCCGAACCGCATTGCTTCCAGCAGCACCACCCCGAACGCCTCGGCGCGATCCAGCGACGGCAGGCATAACACGTCGCAACCGGCCAGCAACGCATTGAGATCGGCATCAGGCTGAAAGCCTGGCAGCCGGACGCNNCCGGTTCCCACAATCAGCGCCCGACACGGTTCCAGTTCGGCAGCGGCCCGGATCAGGGCGTCGTGACCCTTGTAGTAGGTCAGTCGGCCAATCGCCAGCACCCGAAAATCCGCATCGCCCCATAGCGCTTCTGCGCGTGCGAATGCTGCCGGTTCGGGATCGGCGACGCGGCTGGGATCAAGGCCGAGCGGAATAACGTGACAGCGTTCGCGCCAGGGAGCCAGGGCGGCGCTGGCGTCCAGATAAGGCGGTGAAGTGACGATCACCGCCTGGCTGGCGGCGAGCAGCCGCTGTTCCAGCGGCCGGTACAGGCGGTAGGCGCGGCCCAGCCCGCGATCCAATGGGGTAGCGACCACATCCGCGTGCCAGTGAATCACCCACGGCAGGCGACGGGCGGCGGGAATCGCCAGCGCCCAGAACGCCGAGGTGTTCGGCAGGTGAAGATGCAACAGATCGGGTTGAAACTCGCGGATCGCCCGCGCCAGCCAAAAGGGGAACGCGGGACTGACCGGGGCGTAGAGCAGCCGACCGTAGCAAGGTGCGCGGTAGATGGGGAGAACATCGCCCGGTGCGGGCCGCAGGCCACCTCGACGCGGCTGCTCGTCATGCACCAGCGCCGCTGCCGTCACGCCTTGGGCGTGAAGCGCCGGTAGCAGATCGGCCATGAAATTTTCCATCCCGCCGGCGAAGGGCGGGTAATACTTGCCAAGGTGCAGGACACGCATTACGCCCGGACTCAGATTGCGCCCGGTGGTTCGGAGCTGGACAGCGGTGGAGAAGAATCGGAGGGATCCAGTTTTGCGGGCGCTTGCGCTTCCAGCATCGCCAGCCGTTGCGCCAGGCGGCGGATTAGCCGTTCCTGCCGCGAGCGTTCCACGTCCATAGTCAGAATCTTGACCAGCAGCAGCCCAAATCCCAGTACGATAGCCAAAACCGGCGGATAGCTGACTCCCAGCATTGCCGCCAGCACGTCAAACAGTCGTGGAAACAGACCGAGTACGGCAACGGTAGCCGCCGCGCCGATCCACCAGATGGCATAGGGTCCGTGCAGGTGGTCACGCCGAACCAGCAGCAGGATGATGGCGGCGAGGCTGACCCCGATAGCCATCGAGGTGATTTGATAGGTGATCATCAGTGGAATATCAGTCATCGGGGGCGGGCGGTAGATGGTTATAGCCGACCCGGGCGATGCAGAGCAGGCTGGTTTGCAACATATATTTTCCCACCACCCACCAGGAGCGGAACACCTTGGAGGCGCCCAGTGTGCGCGGCTGCATCGCCACCGGCACCTCAACCGTTCGCAAACCCTTGCGGCGCAGGATCAGCAGCACCCCGACATCCTGATAATCGAGCAGGCTGGCTTCGCGGGCGGCGAGTACGGTCATGGCCGCATGATTGTAGGCGCGAAAGCCGGAAGTGATATCTTCCAGTTTCAGACCAGTAAGCCGACGGAAGTAGGCCCAGGCGAATTGTCGGGCGCGGCTGGCGCGTTCAGGGAAAGCGCCGATCACCACATCGGCTGCCCCAACCGCCAAAGGCTGGAGCAGTGTGCCGATGTATTCGGGTTCGTGCTGGCCGTCGGCGTCGAGAGTGATCGCAGTACGATAGCCCTGGCGCAGGGCATAACGCAGTCCGGTCTGAATCGCGCCCCAGGCGCCCAGTTGCAGCGTCAAGGGCAGTACGGTAGCCCCGGCATTGCGGGCCGCCTGCCCGGTGGCGTCGGTGCTGCAATCATCAATGACTATCACGGGACAATTCCAGCGTCGCCGCACCTGACTGACAATAGCGCCGACGGTGGCTTGTTCGTTATGAGCCGGGATCAGGATGATGGTGTGTCTGGATGAGAGCATGGGTTGGTTGCTTCATTATCCACAAGTCGTTGATTTATAAATTTAATTATGCCAGGCGCTTTCCCTCGACATCCCGTTTCAGCACACGATTTTTATCAGCATTCTGACACACGCCGGTTGAGTTGCAATCGTTCAACCCAGACCACCCGACCTGCATCAGTGTCTTGGAAAACGCGGTGATCCCGATGCGAAGCTGTTAAAATGCGCCGCATTTTTGCAATGCACCTTTATTTTTCACCTGTGCATCCCCGGCGGGTGGATTAAAACCGAGGAATACCTGAATGCCACGTCCTTATAATTTCAGTGCGGGTCCCGCCATGTTGCCCGAGGCGGTTCTGGAACAGGCCAAGGCCGAGATGCTCGACTGGCGGGGTTCCGGCATGTCGGTGATGGAAATGAGCCATCGCGGCAAGGAATTCGTTTCCATCGCCGAAGGGGCCGAGGCCGATCTGCGCGAATTGCTGAACGTTCCCGCCAACTACAAGGTGTTGTTCCTGCAAGGCGGAGCCTCCAGCCAGTTCGCGATGATGCCGATGAACTTGCTGCGCGGCAAAGCGAAGGCGGATTACCTCAACACCGGACAGTGGTCGAAAAAGGCGATTTCCGAGGCCAAGAAATTCTGCCAGGTCAACGTTGTCGCCAGCTCCGAAGCGGTCAACTTCACCACCGTACCGGCTCGCGACACCTGGAAATGCGATCCGGATGCCGCTTACCTGCACTACACGCCAAACGAAACCATCGGCGGCGTCGAAATGGACGCGATCCCCGAAGTCGGCGTGCCGCTGGCGGCGGATATGTCGTCCACCCTGCTGTCGCGCCCGTTGGATGTGAGCAAGTTCGGCGTGATCTACGCCGGCGCGCAGAAAAACATCGGCCCCGCCGGTTTGACCATCGTCATCGTCCGCGAGGACTTAATGGGCCAGACCGTCGCCGGCGCGCCGACCATGCTCGACTACGCCGCGATGGCCAAGGAAGGGTCGATGTACAACACGCCACCGACCTATGCCTGGTATATCGCCGGGCTGGTGTTCCAATGGTTGAAGGCGCAAGGCGGGTTGCAGGTCATGGGCGAGCGCAATAAAGCTAAGGCCGAGTTGCTGTACAAGACTATCGACGAATCGGGTTTCTACAGGAACCCGGTCGACCCGGCCTACCGGTCTTGGATGAACGTGCCGTTCATTCTGCCCGACGAGGCGCTGGACAAGCCGTTTCTGGCCGAAGCTAAGAGCGCCGGTCTGCTGACCCTGGCCGGCCACCGCTCGGTCGGCGGGATGCGCGCCAGCATCTACAACGCCGTGCCGCTGGAAGGCGTCAAAGCACTGGTGGACTTCATGGCCGATTTCCAGAAACGGCGCGGTTAAACGATTTTTTTATCCCCGTATCGGCCCCGGACGCCCGCGTCCGGGGTGTTCTTTTTTTCGGCGAATGGTTGTCCCGTCATGCACAAGATTCTGACCCTCAACAATATCAGCGTTTCCGGCCTGGAACGGCTCCCCCGCGACCGCTACGAGATCGCCTCCGAGATCCAAAATCCCGATGGCGTGCTGCTGCGATCGTTCAGCATGCACGACTGGCCAATTCCCGCCAGTCTCAAAGCGGTGGGCCGCGCTGGCGCCGGTGTCAACAACATCCCGGTGCCGCAGATGACAGCTAAGGGAATTTGCGTGTTCAACGCGCCCGGCGCCAACGCGAACGCGGTCAAGGAGCTGGTGATCGCCGGGATGCTGCTGGCCGCCCGCAACATCTGCCCGGCCTGGGACTACGCCCGCAAGCTGCAAGGCACCGACGCCGAACTGTCCAAGCAGGTGGAGGCCGGCAAAAAGCAGTTCGTCGGCATCGAACTGCCCAACCGCACCTTGGGCGTGATCGGCCTGGGTGCCATCGGGGTCAAGGTCGCCAACGCCGCCCGCGCGCTGGGGATGCGGGTGATCGGCTACGACCCGCACATCACCGTCAGCAACGCCTGGCA
>DEHY01000167.1:27811-64017 GCA_002352185.1 Competibacteraceae bacterium UBA2788 | reverse complement strand
ACGTAGGCATTTATGAGCGGTAAGCGCCAGTCGCCGTCATCTTCGCCTGCCGGGAGCGTTACATCCTCATACAGCGCCTCCATAGTCGTGCTGAAGTCCAGGCTCGATAAGTCCACCGTTTCGCCGGGACCGTAAGCCTGCAATACCCAGCGGTCGCACTCGTCGCGGCGGAAGCATTCAACGCTCATTCGATCCGGCTCAATCAGGACATATTCCCGCAGGCTCGGCAATTGCCGGTAAATCGCAAACTTCCGGCCCCGGTCAAACGCGGCGGTCGAGGCGGACAACACTTCCACCACCAGCGTCGGCTGGCGCTTGAACAGCGGCGCAGCGTGATCTTCCGGGGAACACGTGACCAGGATGTCGGGATAAAAAAAGGCGTCGGCGATTTCCACCCGCAGTTTCATCTCCGCCATGTAAACCCGGCAGGGCAGGCCGCGAACGTGAGCGCGCAGCAGCATGAACAGATTGCCGGTGATGGTGACATGGGCGTCGGTCGCGCCCACCATCGCGAAAATTTCGCCGGCGAGATACTCATGCTTGCTGGGGCTGCGTTCCTCCCAGGCCAGATAATCCTGGGCGGTGAACGCAGTTTTGGCGCGAGGCAGGGACATGGCAAACCTCCTGATGAGTAAAGGAATATACGGGCAGCTTAGCCGAATCCGCAAGGTTGTAAAACGCACCGGCTTGAAATCCCGCCATGCGCCCGCATATCGGGCTGCAACCCGTGAATACCACCCAGGAGTCCGTTATCCATGACTGTTGAAGCCCATAAGGAAACCCTTGGTTTTCAGGCCGAGGTGCAGCAATTGCTGCGTTTGGTCGCGCATTCGCTGTATTCCCATAAAGAAGTCTTTCTCCGCGAACTGATCTCCAACGCCTCCGACGCCTGCGACAAGCTGCGCTTCGAGGCGCTGACCGACAGCGCGCTATACGAGAGCGATCCCGATCTTAAAATCCGGGTCAGCTTCGATAAGGATGCCCGCACCATCACCGTCGCCGATAACGGCATCGGCATGGATCGGCAGGAGGTGATTGACAATATCGGCACCATTGCCCGCTCCGGCACCCGCCAGTTCATCCAAAAATTGAGCGGCGATCAGGCCAAGGACGCCCATTTGATCGGTCAGTTCGGCGTCGGTTTCTATTCCAGCTTCGTCGTTGCCGACCGGGTGACGCTACTGACCCGCCGCGCCGGGATGGGGCCGGAACACGGGGTGCGTTGGGAATCCAATGGCGAGGGCGAATACACCCTGGAAACGGTGGACAAGCCGACGCGCGGCACCGAGGTGATTTTGCACCTGCGTGAAGATGATGCGGATCTCCTGAATGAGTGGCAGTTGCGCACGATCATCACCAAGTATTCCGACCACATCACCCTACCGGTGATGATGCCGGTGCAGAAATTCAGTGAAGACAAGGATGCTCCGCCGAAAATAGAAGAAGAGCGGATCAACCAGGCGGCGGCGCTGTGGGCGCGGCCCAAACAGGACATCAAGGAGGAGGAATACAAGGAGTTCTACAAGCACGTCAGCCATGATTTTGAAGAGCCACTGGCCTGGACTCACAATCGGGTTGAAGGCAAGCTGGAATACACCTCGCTGCTCTTTATCCCNNCTGCCGCTGAACATCTCCCGCGAGATTTTGCAAGGCAGCAAAGTCGTCGACGGCATTCGCGCCGGTTCGGTGAAAAAGGTGTTGGGCCTGTTGGAAGATTTGGCCGCGAACGACGCCGGGAAATACGCCAAGTTCTGGAAGGAGTTTGGGCGGGCGCTCAAGGAAGGGCCAGCGGAGGATTATGGCAACCGCGAGCAGATCGCCAAGTTGCTGCGCTTCGCTTCAACCCACGCCGACAGCGCCGATCAGACGGTTGCACTGGCCGATTACCTGGGGCGGATGAAGGAAGGGCAGGACAAGATTTATTACATCGTCGCCGACAGCTTCGCCGCCGCCAAAAACAGCCCCCACTTGGAAATTTTCCGCAAGAAGGGCCTGGAGGTGTTGCTGCTGACGGATCGGGTGGATGAATGGCTGATGTCGCACCTGCACGAGTTCGAGGGCAAGCCGCTCCAGTCGGTCGCCAAGGGCGCGCTGGATCTGGACAAGATCGCTTCGGAGGAGGAAAAGCAGGAGCAGAAACAGGCTGAGGATCAGTTCAAGGACTTGCTGGCGCGAGTCAAAACCGTGTTGGGCGACAAGGTCAACGAAGTGCGCATTTCCTCGCGGCTGACGGACTCGCCGGCCTGTCTGGTGGTGGATGAACATGCGCTCAGCGCTCATCTGGAACGGCTGTTGCGCGATGCCGGCCAGAGTGTGCCGATGAGCAAGCCGTATCTGGAGCTGAATCCGCATCATCCGTTGATTGCGCGCCTGAAGGACGAACCCGATACCGGACGTTTCGGCGACTGGACCCATCTGCTGTTCGAGCAGGCGGTGCTGGCGGAAGGCGGGCAACTGGAAGATCCGGCCAGCTTCGTCAAACGCTTGAATGGCCTGTTGCTGGCGATGGGCGGCTGAAACGCCTACCCTGAATCGGCGGGGTTCGGGCTTGCCATAACGGGCAACGTGAACCCCGCCTTTATCATGCCTATAGCTAAAACCAACAAGTTTGCTAGATTATTACCGGCTACCCATTTCGATTAACTGTTTTTTTAAGGAGCGCCTATCCATGATGCGATTGAAGGAAGTGTTGGCAAGCAAGGGAGGCCAACCGGTCACCGTGCCGACAACGGCCACCGTCGCTGACGCTATCCGCGCCATGAGCGACCATCGAGTTGGTTCAGTGATGGTGCCTTACGCCGATGGGGCGCCGGCGGGTATCTTCACCGAGCGCGATGTGTTGCACCTGTGCGCGGCGGGCAGAACCGATTTTGCCAATATGTCGATTCGACCCTGCATGATCTGCGATATCACCACCGGCCAGCTCGGCGATACGGTGAGCGAGACCCTGGTCACCATGACCGCCAAGCGATTTCGCCACATGCCGGTAGTGGAGAACGGCAAGCTGGTGGGGGTGGTCTCCATTGGCGATCTGGTTAAGGCCAAGCTGGAGGAAACCGCCCAGGAAGCGCAGGCTCTGCGTGAATATATTCATTCCTGATCCGGTTGCGGGGATGCCCACGGCATCTCCGCCGTCGCCATGATTCCGCCTGCCCGCGCATGACCGCCGAACCTCCTTTCTGGGAAGCCCGGTCCTTGACCACACTGACTCTGGCCGAGTGGGAAGCGTTGTGCGATGGCTGCGGCAAGTGTTGCCTGCACAAGCTGGAAGATGAGGACACCGGCGAGCTGTTCCATACTAACGTCGCCTGCCGGCTGCTGGATTTGACCACCGGTCGTTGCAGCCGCTACGCCGACCGCTTCCGCTTCGTCCCTGATTGCGTCCAACTGACCCCCGCCGCAGTGCAACAGGTCAACTGGCTACCTCGCGCCTGCGCCTATCGGCTGCGGGCGGAGGCGCAGCCGCTGCCGGATTGGCACCCGTTGCGAACCGGCGATCCGGCTTCGACCCGGCGCAACGGCATGAGCGTATGCGGCTGGGCCGTGCCGGAACGGCGCGCCAGGCGGCTGGAAGATCACATCATCGAGTATCCGCCATGAATATCCGCTGTCTGACGCTGGGCGCATTCCAGGTCAACGCTTATCTGATCGAAGATCCCGCCACCGGCGTGTGCGCCGTGGTGGATACCGGCGACGATTCCCAGTTAGCGAATGCGCTGGCGCAGATGGAGCCGCGCCCGGATTTGCGGGCC
The DNA here is from genome assembly GCA_002352185.1 of Competibacteraceae bacterium UBA2788. Taxonomy (GTDB): domain Bacteria; phylum Pseudomonadota; class Gammaproteobacteria; order Competibacterales; family Competibacteraceae; genus Contendibacter. The sequence goes on along the minus strand of DEHY01000167.1, from coordinate 60,265 downwards.
ATTNNGCGCTCACCTATCTGCCGGCGCTGGAGCGGCCCCTGTTCGACGCGCTGCCGCAACAAGGCTCGCTGCTGTTCGGCATGGCCGATTTCGACCGACCCTGCGGACGGGTGGATCGGGAAGTGCGGGACGGCGACACCATTGAAGTCGGCGCGCTGCGCTTCCGTTTTCTGTCCACGCCGGGCCACACGCCGGGTCAGGGTTGCTATTACGATGACAGCTACATCTTCGTCGGCGATACTCTGTTCGCCGGCAGCATTGGCCGCACCGATTTTCCACTGAGCGATCCGGAACTGATGCAGGTCAGCCTGCGCCGGTTGCTGGAACTGCCGGGAACATTGATCGTGTGCAGCGGCCACGGCCCGGTGACTACACTGGAGCAGGAGCTGCGCACCAATCCGTTTCTGGAACCGATCCGCCGGGCGCGGGGCATGGGTGAATCCGGTCGACCATCGGCATGGGGACCGCGCTGGAGCTGATCGGGAGTGCAATGATGTGCGAATTGCTCGGGATGAGCGCCAATGTTCCCACCGATATCTGCTTCAGCTTTACCGGCCTGATGCAGCGCGGCGGTCGAACCGGGCCGCATCGGGACGGCTGGGGCATCGCCTTTTACGAGGGGCGCGGCTGCCGAACCTTTCACGATCCCAACCCCGGCGCCGAGTCGGAAATCGCCCGGCTGGTGCAGCGCTACGCCATCAAAAGCCGGATCGTGGTGAGCCACATCCGCCGCGCCAATCGGGGCCGGGTTTGCCTGGAGAATACCCATCCCTTCCATCGTGAACTATGGGGGCGGCATTGGGTGTTCGCCCATAACGGCCAGTTGCGCGGAGTAAAGCGGCTGCCGCTGGGTTTTTACCAGCCCATCGGCACCACTGACAGCGAATTCGCTTTCTGCTGGCTACTGGGCCGCATCCGGGCGCGCTTTCCCAAACCGCCGCGCCGACCAGAAGCGCTATGGCGTCATATTCACACCCTGACCCAGGAGCTGAATCCGCGCGGCGTATGCAATTTCCTGCTGAGCGACGCCCGGCATCTGTACGCTCATTGCAGCACGCAATTGTCGTGGCTGACGCGCCGGGCGCCCTTCGGCAAGGCCCAGTTGATGGACGCCGATATGACGGTGGATTTTGAGGCGGAAACCACCCCCAACGATATCGTGACGGTGGTGGCGACCCGGCCGCTGACCGACAACGAGCCGTGGACGGTGATGCGCCCCGGCACGCTGGCGATCTTCGGCGCCGGTGTGCCGGTTGCCGTATTCGGAGCTTAGCCGTTCGGGCTGTCGGTCGCTGATCCGCGCCGGGTGACGGGTGGATTCCCGATGCCCAGGAAGGTCGCGCCCCCGACCATCCGCTGCTGCCAGTAGCGTTGGCCCAGGCTGACCTTGCGCACCTGGCCGCTGCTGGACGAGGCGTGGATCATCTGGCCCTGACCGGCGTAGATGCCGACATGAGATATTCCGCCACTGGCGTCGGTGCGGAAAAACAGCAGATCGCCCGGCAACACTTGGCGCTGGAATTGCCCGGCCTGGAATTGTTCGACGGTGGTGCGCGGCACCCGGATGCCCGCCTGCCGGTAGGCGTATTGCACCAGGCCGCTGCAATCGACCCCGTCCGGCGATTCACCGCCCAATACGTAGGGCGTCCCGACCAGCCGTTCAGCAATGCCAAGAATGCGCTGGCGGGCGACGGTATGCGGATCGCGCGAAGACGCCGGCGGAGTCGCGCAGCCGCCCAGCCAGAGCAGGCAGGCAAGCAGCCATAACGCCACGGACGTGCGATGGGCGTGGGGCGAGGGGACAGGTGGCATGGCGGGAATTGCCTCGCGGATTTGGCGGGCCAAGCACGGACGCATAATGGCCCTCATGGTCAGGAAGACATCCAGTTTGCGGAGAATAACAATATGTTCTCACCCGTGTGGTTTTTGGCGGATGCGCGCAGGATGTTCTATAGTAACGCCAGTTTCCATTCAATCAGGTGTTCTCATGAAAGCAGCCCACGGCAGGGTCGTATCCCTGCACTACACGCTCACCGACGATTTTGGCGTTCTGCTCGACTCCAGCCGTGGACAGGAATCGTTTAGCTATCTGCACGGCTACGGCAACATCATTCCGGGCTTGGAACGTGGGCTGGAAGGTTGCGCGGCAGGTTTCAGTTCGGCGATTCATGTAGCGCCCGCTGACGGTTACGGCGAATATAATCCCCAAGCCGTGTTCGAGGTGCCGCGCGAACAGTTTCCACCCAGCGAGGATATTCAGGTCGGAATGCAGGTGCAGGGCCAGGGTCAGCACGGCGTGATGAACTTCACCGTGGTCGGTGTCAACGACCAGGCGGTGACGCTGGACGCCAACCACCCGATGGCGGGTAAGACTCTGCATTTCGAGGTCAAGGTGCTGGAGGTGCGCGACGCGACAGAGCAGGAACTGGCCCATGCCCATGTTCATACGCACGGTCATGATCACTGAGGGATCCCGATTTTCGCCGCCCGGATCGCAAGCATGTTTCCCTGTCACGGTTGATGTGTAGAATAGCGCGGAAAATCAAGCATTCAGCCCGAGGCCTCCTGTACCGTCATGTTGCTGCAATCTCCCCGTTTTGTCGGCGAGGATAACCCGCCCTTCGAACTCAAGGGCAGCCTGTTCACCTTGACCGTTCTGCATCTCTTTCATCCCGATCGGGCCGCCATCGAGCGGCATCTGGCGGAGAAAATCAAACAGGCTCCCGGCTTCTTCAGCAACACTCCGGTGGTGATCGATCTGGATGGGGTGGTGGATGCGCCGGACGAAGTAGATTTCAGCGGGCTGTACCAACTGTTGCGGGGGCATGGCATGGTGCCGGTCGGCATCCGCAACGGCAGCCCCGAACTGCAAACCAGCGCCCGCCAGGCCGGCTTGCCGGCGTTGCCCGAAAGCCGCGCCCCCGGCGGCGCTGCCAGGAAGCCGGAGCGGGCCGATCCGGCGCCGGCGCGCAGCCGGATCTTCAGTCATCCGGTTCGCTCCGGCCAGCAGATTTACGCGCCGGATGGCGATCTGATCGTGTTGGGCACGGTCAGCGCCGGCGCGGAGGTCATTGCCGATGGCAACATTCACATCTATGGCGCGCTGCGTGGCCGCGCCCTGGCCGGGGTGAAGGGCGATGTTGAACCCCGGATTTTCTGTCAGAGTCTGGAGGCGGAACTGGTTTCGATTGCGGGCCGCTATCGCATTAGCGAACAAATAGATCCGGCTGATCGCGGTAAGGCCATGCAGATTCACCTGGTCGAAGATCGGCTGATCATTGAACACCTGACCCGCTGATCGAAACTCTTTATTTTATGTTTAATAACAACTTTGTGGGATAACCGCTTGGCAACCGTTATCGTTGTGACCTCCGGTAAGGGAGGTGTGGGTAAAACCACCACCAGCGCCAGCTTCGCCACCGGCCTGGCTCAGCGCGGCCACCGGACCGTAGTGATCGATTTCGACGTCGGTTTGCGCAACCTTGATCTGATCATGGGCTGCGAGCGGCGGGTGGTGTATGACTTTATCAATATCATCAACGGTGAAGCCAATCTCAACCAGGCGCTGATTCGTGACAAGCGCGTGGAGAACCTCTGCATCCTGCCGGCTTCGCAGACCCGCGATAAGGACGCGCTGACCAAGGAAGGAGTCGAACGGGTGTTGAACGATCTCAAGCAGAGTTTTGACTATATCGTCTGCGATTCGCCAGCCGGCATTGAGCGGGGAGCGCTGATGGCGCTGTATTTCGCTGATGAGGCGCTGGTGGTGACCAATCCTGAGGTGTCGTCGGTGCGCGATTCCGACCGCATCCTCGGCATCCTGGCCAGCCGCTCGCGTCGTGCCGAGCAGGGCGAACCGCCGGTCAAGGAACATCTGGTTCTGGCCCGCTACGCCCCGGAGCGCGCTGATCGCGGTGACATGCTCAGCGTGGAGGATGTGCTGGAGATTCTGGGTATTCCGCTGTTGGGGGTGATCCCGGAATCGCAAAATGTCTTGCAGTCGTCGAATGCCGGCGTCCCGGTGATTCTGGAAGATGGCAGCGATGCGGGTGCCGCTTATAGCGATCTGGTCGAACGCTTTCTGGGCAAAAATCTGCCACATCGGTTTATCACCAGTCAGAAAAAGGGATTTCTGAAGCGTTTGTTTGGCGGGAGTTGAACCATGGGCCTGTTCGATAGCATCTTTGGCACCTCTACCAATAAGTCGGCCGCGCTGGCTAAGGAGCGGCTGCAAATCATTGTGGCTCACGAACGGGGGAGTCGCCGTGGCAGCGGTCCCGACTATCTGCCGGCGCTCAAGAAGGAGTTGCTGGAAGTGGTGCGCAAGTATGTGCCGGTGGATCAGAGCCAAATCAAGGTGCATCTGGATCGTGAAGGCGGCTATGAAATCCTGGAGCTGAATATCACGTTACCGGATGAGGAGCCACGGTCGGGGCGAAACTAGGGGGGCCGTATGAATCGTGGCGACCGGCTATCGGTTGATGCCGACTCGGCGGTTCGGGTTCGGCTCGACCAGTGGTTATGGGCTGCGCGTTTTTTCAAGACCCGATCCTTGGCCGTAGAGGCAGTCACTGGCGGCAAAGTCCATGTTGGCGGCCAGCGCAGCAAACCCTCACATGCCATGCATTTGGGCGAGATGTTGCAAATCCAGCGTGGCGTTGAGGAATATGTAGTTACGGTCAAAGGCTTGAGTCATCGGCGTGGCCCCGCCAAGGAGGCGGTTCTGCTGTATGAAGAGACCGCCGAAAGTCGCCGCCGCCGCGAGGAGATCAGCGAACAGCGCCGCTTGCAACCCCCCGTTTCACCCTCAACCGCCGGTCGCCCCACTAAACAGGATCGTCGCCGCATCGTCCGCTTCACTCAAGGGGACGATTGACATTCGGCGGTCGCCCGCCAGGGCCTGGTGGGCCGAAACCGAGTGGCGCAACTCCATACTGAAACGGTCGAGTTAGTATGCGCACTCTAATTTTGTTTGCTAACTTCTTAGCCAGGAAGGATTAATAACCCAAAGAGGCTCCCGTCATGAAAGCAGAATCGTTTGAAAATCAACTGACTCATAATGCTCGGGACGTTGCGCGCCAAATCTGGCTGGCGGGTCTTGGCGCTTTCGCCAAGACGCAGCAAGAGGGCGGCAGATTTTTTGAAGCCCTGGTTCATGACGGTCAGGCCGTGGATCTGCAAATGAAGCGGATCGCCGATGCAAAGGCTTTGCAGATGAAGAGCGGGGTCGATGCTCTGAAGAATAAGGTTGAGGACCTTCGGGGTAGAGCAACCGGTACGTGGAACAAGCTGGAAGAAGTCTTTCAGGCACGAGTGGCGCATGCCCTGCGTCGGCTCGGCGTCCCCACCCGGGATGATATCCAGCAGTTGTTCCAGCAGGTTGATCGGTTGAGCCAGAACATTCAGGAATTGACCCATGCGGCGGAAGCGGACGCCAAGGCCAGAAAAGCCCGTATCATCAAGGCAACCGGATCTGCGGTGACCCGGATCGCCGACCCGGTCGCTTAAACTCTGGCTGGGGTGGAATGTCCGGCCATCCCCGGTCATTGCGCGCCAAACAACGGCCAGCGATGGCCGTTTCGCGTTTTTCCGTCTCCGGTGGGTGGCACGTGAAATTGACCGTTCATCGGCTGCAAGGTAACGTAAGCGCATACTGAAACGGACAGGCAGGCATGAAGGCCAGGAAAAATCCCCCGATTTCTTTCGAAGCAGCACTGGCGGAACTGGAGAGTTTGGTCGGGCAACTCGAACACGGCGAACTTGCCCTGGAAAGCTCCCTGCTGCAGTTTGAACGTGGCGTCGTCTTGGTGCGGAGTTGCCAGAGCGCTTTGCGGCAAGCCGAGCAGAAAGTGGAGCAGTTGATCGGACGCAACGGTCAACTGGAGCCCACGCCGTTTGACCCGGCGGCAGGTTAACGCGCATGGCGGCGGAACTGATCCAGAGCTATCAAGCCCGCGCCGAACAGGCGCTTGACCGGCGTTTGCCGTCAGCCGATCTTCATCCCGGTGATTTGCATCGGGCCATGCGCTATGCGGTGCTGGGCGGCGGCAAGCGCATCCGCCCTGTGCTGGTTTATGCGACCGGCGCTGCGGTCGGCGCGTTACCCGATACGCTGGACGGTCCCGCCTGCGCGGTGGAATTCATCCATGCCTATTCGCTGATCCATGATGATCTGCCGGCGATGGACAACGATGATCTCCGCCATGGTCAGCCGACGTGTCACCGGGCTTTCGGCGATGCGCTGGCGATTTTGGCTGGCGACGCCCTGCAAGCGCTGGCGTTTCAGGTACTTGGACAGGACTCAACCCTGATCGCAGACCCGGTTGTCCGGCTGCGGATGCTGGGGGTGCTGGCGCAGGCCGCCGGTTCCCGGGGCATGGTGGGCGGGCAGGCGATTGATCTGGCGGCGGTTGGGCGGGAATTGACGCTGGCTGAACTGGAGAACATGCACATCCACAAGACCGGCGCCCTGATCCGCGCCAGCGTACTCCTGGGGGCGCTGAGTCAGCCGACCGTCGAACCTGCGATGCTGGAGCGGCTGGATCACTATGCCAAATGTATTGGTTTAGCCTTCCAAATCCGCGATGACATTCTTGATGTGATCGGCGATACCACGACGCTCGGTAAACCGCAGGGTTCCGACCGGGCGCTCGCCAAACCTACCTACCCGGTGTTGCTGGGGCTGGACGGCGCTCGCGAACATGCCCGCCTGTTGCACGAGGAAGCTTTGACGAGCCTGCAACCGCTCGGATCCAAGGCCGAAGCGCTGCGCTGGATCGCGTCCTATATCGTGGAACGCGCATACTGAGCATCAACATTTCACTGCCCCGCCGACTCCATCGCCCCTGCGAACTGGCACGGACTTCCCAACCTACGATGATAACCGGACCCGTTTTTCCGCTGCTGGAACTGATCGATACGCCCCTGGATTTGCGGTGTTTGCCGGAAGCGCGGCTGCCGGCGCTGGCATGCGAACTGCGCGAGTTTTTAATCCAGACCGTGGCTCAGACGGGCGGTCACTTTTCCGCCAATCTGGGCACGGTGGAACTGACCATCGCCCTGCATTACATCTTCGATACGCCCGAGGACCGGCTGATTTGGGATGTCGGCCATCAGACCTACCCACACAAGATTCTGACCGGCCGTCGCGCCCGCATGGACACCCTGCGCCGCAAGGGGGGCATCGCCGGTTTTCCCAAGCGTTGCGAGAGTCCCTACGATACCTTCGGAGTCGGTCATTCCAGCACCTCGCTCAGCGCTGCGCTGGGCATGGCTATCGCTGCCGAACGGACGGGCGACAACCGCAGGATTATTGCAGTGATCGGCGACGGGGCGATGACCGCCGGCATGGCGTTCGAGGCGCTCAACCACGCCGGCCATTTGAAAAGCGACCTGCTGGTCGTGCTTAACGACAATGACATGTCCATTTCGCCCAATGTCGGCGCACTGTCGGCGCACCTGACCAAGCTGCTTTCAGGCCGCTTTTTCTCCACAGTGCGCGAAAGCAGCAAAAAGGTGCTGAGCCATGTGCCGCCGGTGCTGGAAGTAGCCCGCCGCGCCGAAGAACACGTCAAGGGCATGTTTGCGCCCGGCGGCACTCTGTTCGAGGAGCTGGGCTTCAACTATTTTGGGCCGGTGGACGGCCACGATTTGCCAACGCTGGTGCAGACGCTGCGCAACCTGCGGGCGCTCAAGGGACCGCGCCTGCTGCACGTCGTCACTCGCAAGGGCAAGGGCTATCCGAAGGCTGAGGATGAGCCGGTGGGTTATCACGGCGTCGGCGCCTTCGACCCGGCGCACGGCTTGAAGCCCGCCAAACCCGACGGCGGGCCAACGTATACCCAGGTGTTCGGCGCATGGCTATGTGATATGGCCGATCAGGATGAGCGCTTGGTCGGCATCACTCCGGCGATGCGCGAAGGCTCCGGGCTGGTGGAATTTGCCGAGCGCTTCCCGGATCGCTATTTCGATGTCGCCATCGCCGAGCAGCACGCGGTCACTCTTGCGGCAGGCATGGCCTGCGATGGCTTGAAGCCGGTGGTGGCGATTTACTCCACCTTTCTGCAACGCGCCTACGATCAACTGATTCACGATGTCGCGCTGCAAAATTTGCCGGTGCTGTTCGCCGTTGACCGGGCCGGTCTGGTGGGACCGGACGGGCCGACCCATGCCGGCAGTTTCGATTGCAGCTATTTGCGCTGTATTCCCAATCTGGTGGTCATGGCGCCGGCGGATGAGAATGAATGCCGGCAAATGCTGTATACCGGGTTCCAGCTTAATCAACCGGCGGTGGTGCGCTATCCGCGCGGCAAGGGGTCGGGCGTGGCGCTGGAACGCGAGATGCGGGCGCTGCCCATCGGCCAGGCTGAAATTCGGCGTAGAGGCAACGGATTGGCGCTGCTGGCGTTTGGCAGCATGGTCGCCGTCGCTGAGGAAGTCGCGGAACGGCTGGACGCTACGGTAGTGAACATGCGTTTCATCAAGCCACTGGACGAGGCGCTGGTGACTCAATTGGCCGCTGAGCATCGCGCATTGGTGACGCTGGAGGAGAATGCCATTGCCGGTGGTGTGGGCAGCGCGGTCAACGAATGTCTGGCGGCGCGAGGCATCGTCATTCCGATTCGCCATATTGGCTTGCCGGATCGTTTCGTGGAGCAGGGCGAACGGGGAGAGCTGCTGGCCGAATGTGGCCTGGACGCAGCCGGGGTGCTACGGCAACTGGCGGNNAATAATGGCGATTGACGCTTCGGGACCCGTTCAAGCGGCCCAATGGATCGAGTTTAAAATGAAAGGCGTGCGTGCGCCGCTGAGAGGATTGCAATGAAGCCATTGATGATGAGTTCTGCAGCCACGTCCACAGTGGTCCATATCCCCGATGTGCAGAACAGCGCCGATACCCGTCGCCTGGCGATTAACAAGGTGGGCATCAAGGATATCCGCCATCCGGTCCGGGTGCGCGACCGTAGCGGCGGCGAGCAGCACACCATCGCCATGTTCAACATGTATGTGAATCTGCCCCATAACTTCAAGGGCACCCACATGTCGCGCTTCGTGGAGATTCTCAATGTGCCGGGGCGGGAAATCTCGGTGGATTCCTTCAAGGATATGCTGGCCGAGATGACCGGGCGGCTGGAAGCGGAAGCCGGGCATATCGAGATGAGCTTTACCTATTTCGTGGATAAGGCCGCCCCGGTTTCGGGAGTGCGGAGTCTGATGGACTACGAGGTGACGTTTATCGGCGAGATCCGCGACGGTCAGCCGACCATGAATCTCAAGGTGGTGGTGCCGGTGACCAGTCTGTGTCCCTGCTCGAAGAAGATTTCCAAATACGGCGCGCATAACCAGCGCTCGCATGTCACGGTCAACGTACGGGTGCATGGTTTTATCTGGATTGAAGACGTGATTGATCTGGTCGAAAAAGAGGCGTCTTGTGAGTTGTATGGCTTGCTCAAGCGTCCGGATGAGAAATATGTAACTGAGCGCGCCTACGAAAATCCCAAGTTTGTCGAAGACATGGTGCGCGATATCGCCGCCAGGCTGAATCGGGATGATCGAGTGACGGCGTATGCGGTGGAATCGGAGAATTTTGAATCCATTCATAACCACTCAGCCTACGCCATGATTGAGTGTGATAAAGAAGCCGGAAAAGCTGCGCTTGCGGGGAGCAGATTCGGCGAGTAGCGCGGATCGCGCTGGATAATAAAAAAGCCGTTCGCAATGAACGGCTTTTTTATTGGAATCTGGTGGGCGATGCTGGGTTCGAACCAGCGACCCCTGCCGTGTGAAGGCAGTGCTCTACCGCTGAGCTAATCGCCCGCTAAGCGGGATGCGGATTATAAAGACTCCACTCCTGCTTTGACAAGTCTGGATGCCGACCTTCACCGGGCCAAGCCCTTGACCTGTTTGAGCAGCGCCTGAGCATAGCGGATCGGAATCGCGTAAGTGATGCCGCTTGGCTTCTCCAACAGGGTTTCCTTGCTTTCCTGCACAAACACCTTGTTAATGATGCCGATCACTTGACCGGTGTGCGGTTCATACAGCGGGCTGCCGCTGTTGCCAGGATAGGCGGTAGCATCCAGTTGCAGCACCTCGAACGGCTCATCTTTCAGGCGCTTCAGCGTTATGGCATCCAATTGCCCTGCTGCCGGAACCGGAATGGCGACCGGGCTGATAGCGGAAATGATGCCGGTATGCGTGACTGGAAACAGGCCCAGTACGATGCCGATGGGGAATCCGGTGAATGCGATGCTCTGCCCTTCGCGCAGGCGTTGCGACTCACCCAGACGCAGTGGCGGCAGCGGCGCGCCTTCAATTTCCAATAGCGCCAGATCGTGGCCGGGATCGGTCGCAACTTTGGTCGCCAGCCGCGATTCGACGTTTTTACCCTGACCGATGAACACGGCCAGCGTTTCCTTGTTTTGGGTATCCAGGAAATCCGGCAACGCGTGGGCGTTGGTCAGGATGTGACGACCCTGAGCGACCACAAAACCGGTGGCCTGGAATTTAGCCGGCGGTCGCCGGGCAGGCTGCACCGTGCCCACCGCTACAATGCTGGCCTTGACCTTTTCAATGGTGTCGGCCAAATCAGCCGCTTGGGCTGCGAATGGGAACATGCCGACCAACGCCAGACTACCCGCCAGCAAGATTGCCGACATTCGACGGCGGGAAAACGGCAAGCAGGTTTTGATTAAGCGGGTTTTGAGCATGGCGACTCCCGGTTCAGAGGTATTGCACATCCCTGATCTCATAGGTCTTGATGCCGCCCGGCGTTTGCACATCCACCACATCATCGGTGGATTTGCCGATCAGCGCCCGGGCAATCGGCGAACTGAAGGAAATTTTGCCTTCTTTGATGTTGGCCTCATCCTCACCGACAATCTGGTAGCGCCGCTCCTCTTCGCTGTCTTCCGCACGCAATAGCACCGTCGAGCCAAACACCACCTTGTCCGAGGCCGGCAGCGTGGTGACGTCAATAATCTGGGCGCGGGCCAGCTTCGATTCGATCTCGGCGATGCGGCCCTCGGCAAAGCTTTGCTGTTCGCGGGCGGCGTGATATTCGGCGTTTTCCTTCAAATCGCCGTGGGCGCGAGCCTCGGCAATCGCAGCGGTAATGCGCGGACGCGCCACGGTCTTGAGTTCCTGAAGTTCAGCGCGGAGTCGAGTCGCGCCCGTGATGGTCATCGGTACTTTTTGAGTCATGCGTGTAATTCCCGGTGCAGATCCTGAAGGCAATTCACGGTTCCGTTGTCAAGTTCGCGCAGGGCCTGGCAGGTGGCGCGCGCTGCGGCGAGGGTGGTGGTGTAGCTGACCTTGTGCATCAAGGCCTCGCGGCGGATGGAAAAGGAATCGGCGATGGCCTGTTTGCCCTCGGTGGTGTTGACGATCAACGCGATCTGGTCATTCTTGATCAGATCCACGATATGCGGTCGACCTTCGCCGACCTTGTGAACGGTTTCACAATTGAGGCCGTGGGTGCGCAGGGCCAGGGCCGTACCCTTGGTCGCCACCAGACTAAAGCCAAGTCGTTCCAGTTCACGGGCAATCTCTACCGCTTTCGCCTTATCGGCGTCGCGCACGCTCAGGAAGGCCCGACCGCCGCGCGGCAATTGATCGCCCGCGCCGAGCTGCGCCTTGGCGAAAGCCTCGCCGAAAGAGCGTCCGACCCCCATCACTTCCCCGGTAGATTTCATTTCCGGCCCCAGCAGTGGATCCACCCCAGGGAACTTGACGAAGGGAAACACTGCTTCCTTGACTGAATAATAGGCGGGAATCACCTCGCCGGATATGCCCTGCGCGGCCAGGCTGCGCCCAATCATGCAGAGAGCGGCGATCTTGGCCAGCGGGCGCCCGGTGGCTTTCGAGACATACGGGACGGTGCGGGAAGCGCGTGGGTTGACTTCAAGCACATAAACATCGTCGCCCTGGATAGCGAACTGGGTGTTCATCAATCCGATCACGCCCAGCTCCAGCGCCATGGCCCGCACCTGATCGCGCAATCGATCCTGCACCGCTGGATTGAGTGAGTAGGGCGGCAGCGAGCAGGCCGAATCACCGGAATGGACGCCGGCTTCCTCGATGTGTTCCATGATGCCGCCGATGATGACTTCGCGGCCGTCGCAGAGGGCGTCCACATCCACCTCGACAGCGTTGTTGAGAAAGTGATCCAGCAGCACCGGCGAGTCGTTGGAGACTTGCACCGCGTCCCGCATGTAGCGGCGCAAATCCTCCTCCTGGTGGACGATCTCCATCGCCCGCCCACCGAGGACATAAGAGGGGCGCACTACCAGCGGATAGCCGATTTCCCGCGCCAGCCGCACCGCTTCTTCGGGTTCGCGGGCGGTGCGGTTGGGCGGCTGCAATAAACCAAGCCGGTGGATCATCTGCTGGAAGCGTTCGCGATCTTCAGCCTGATCAATTGCATCCGGGCTGGTGCCGATGATCGGCACGCCGTTGGCCTCCAGCGGGCGCGCCAGCTTGAGCGGGGTCTGGCCGCCGTACTGGACGATCACGCCCTGAGGCTGCTCCTTGCGGACGATTTCCAGCACGTCTTCCAGAGTCAGCGGCTCGAAGTACAACCGGTCGGAAGTGTCGAAGTCGGTGGATACGGTCTCCGGGTTGCAGTTGACCATGATGGTTTCATAGCCGTCTTCGCGCAGGGCCAGCGCGGCGTGAACGCAGCAGTAATCGAATTCGATGCCCTGGCCGATGCGGTTGGGGCCACCGCCCAGCACCATAATCTTGGCGCGGCGGGTCGGCTCGGCTTCGCACTCTTCTTCATACGTCGAGTACAGATAAGCGGTGCCGGTGGCGAATTCGGCAGCGCAGGAATCCACCCGCTTGTACACCGGATGTACATCGAGCGCATTTCGCAACCGGCGGATCTCGTCCTCGGCGGCGCCGGTCAGGGTCGCCAGCCGACTGTCGGAAAACCCCTTGCGCTTGAGGGCGTACAGCCGATCCCGATGGTGCAGCGCGGCCAAGCCCTGAGTACGCACTTCACCGGCGATCTGGATTAATTCCTCAATCTGCGCCAGAAACCAGGGATCGATTTTGGTCAGTTCGTAAAGGGTTTCGACCGAATAGCCGATCCGGAACGCCTCGGCGACAAACCAGATCCGTTGTGGGCCGGGCACCCCCAATTCCTGCTTGAGTACGGTATGCGCGTCCGAACGCCGATGATCGAGCGCTTCAGTAAAGCCATCAACGCCGATTTCCAGCCCGCGCAACGCCTTTTGCATTGACTCCTGAAAAGTGCGGCCAATCGCCATGACCTCACCGACCGATTTCATCTGAGTGGTCAAGCGCGGATCGGCTTGCGGGAATTTCTCGAAGTTGAAGCGCGGAATCTTGGTGACGACGTAGTCAATGCTTGGCTCGAACGAAGCCGGGGTACGGTCTCCGGTGATCTCGTTTTTTAACTCGTCGAGGGTGTAACCGACCGCCAGCTTGGCTGCGACCTTGGCGATGGGGAAGCCGGTGGCTTTGGAGGCCAATGCTGATGAACGGGAGACCCGCGGGTTCATCTCGATGATCACCATCTGCCCGTTTTCCGGGTTGATCGCGAACTGAACATTGGAACCGCCGGTTTCGACCCCGATCTTGCGCAACACCGCCAGCGAGGCGTTGCGCATGATCTGATATTCCTTGTCGGTCAGGGTTTGCGCTGGGGCAATAGTGATGGAATCGCCGGTGTGGATCCCCATCGGGTCAAGATTTTCAATGGAGCAAATGATGATGCAGTTGTCGGCGCGATCCCGCACCACCTCCATCTCGAACTCCTTCCAGCCCAGCACCGATTCTTCCAGCAGCACCTCACTGGTGGGCGACAGATCAAGACCGCGCTCCAGGATTTCTACCAGTTCTTCACGGTTGTAGGCGATGCCGCCGCCGCTGCCGCCGAGGGTGAACGATGGACGAATGATGGTCGGGAAGCCGATTTCGTGATGTTGCGCCAACGCCTCTTCCAGACTGTGCGCGATCACCGAACGCGGAGTTTTCAGACCGATCTCATGCATGGCCCGGCGGAACCGATCGCGATCTTCGGCCATGTTGATGGCGTCGGGCGAGGCGCCAATCATTTCTACCCCGTACTGTTCCAGCACCCCGTGGCGGACCAGATCCAGCGCGCAGTTCAGCGCAGTCTGGCCGCCCATAGTGGGTAATATCGCGTCGGGCCGCTCGCGGGCGATGATGTGGGACACCGTTCGCCAGTGGATCGGCTCGATGTAGACGGCATCGGCCATGTTGGGGTCGGTCATGATCGTGGCCGGATTGGAGTTCGCCAGAATCACCCGGTAACCCTCTTCACGCAGCGCCTTGCAGGCCTGCGCGCCTGAATAGTCGAACTCACAGGCCTGGCCGATCACGATGGGACCGGCGCCGATAATCAGGATGCTTTGCAAATCGGTACGCTTGGGCATGGTTCTACCTGGCGGATGATGAACCGCACGAGTGAGTGCGACGNNGCCTTGCAGCGAACCGTCGAACAGCGAGCGGTGAGTCGCCCGCAGCGTAGCGGGCAGCGTGGCCTCGTCCACCGCGAAACCGTGATTCTGGCTGCTGATCATCACCCGGCCACTGTCGAGATCCAGCACCGGGTGATTGCCGCCGTGATGACCGAACTTCATCTTGACGGTGCGTGCGCCGCTGGCCAGTCCCAGCAACTGGTGGCCGAGACAGATGCCGAACAGCGGGATGTCCGCTTCCAGAAGCTCCTGAATCGCGGCGATGGCATAGTCGCAAGGTTCGGGATCGCCGGGACCATTGGACAGAAACACTCCGTCGGGCCGCAACGCCATGACTTCGCGGGCGGGCATCTGCGCCGGCACGACCGTGACTCGGCAACCGTATCCGGCCAGCATCCGTAAAATGTTGCGCTTCACGCCGTAATCGTAGGCGACAACGTGATAGCGAGTCTCTTGCACGGTCGGGAAGTCATTGCCGTCCAGTTGCCAGACGCCCTCGCTCCACTTGTAAGGCGTCGAGGCGCTCACCACCCGCGCCAGATCCATGCCCTTCAGGCCGGGAAAAGCGCGGGCCAGTTGCAGAGCCAGCTCGGCATCGAGACCATCGCCCGCCATGATGCAACCGTTCTGGGCGCCCTTTTCCCGCAGCAACCGGGTCAAGCGCCGGGTATCAATATCCGCAATGGCGATCACGCCGCGCTCGCACAGATACTGATCCAGCGGCTGCTGGCTGCGCCAGTTGCTGGCGATGCGAGGGCAGTCGCGCACCACCAGGCCGCTGGCATGGATACGGGCCGCTTCCGCATCACCCCGGTTGGTTCCGACATTGCCGATATGCGGATAGGTCAGGGTGATGATTTGCTGGCAATAGGACGGATCCGTCAGGATTTCCTGATAGCCCGTGATCGATGTATTGAAAACAACTTCGCCCTGGGCATGACCATCGGCGCCGATGGATTCGCCCCGGAATACGCTGCCGTCTTCCAGGGCCAGAAGCGCGGGTTTCCTCAAGGGAGCCTCCAGAACAGACACGCACAATAAAAAAGCGGCGAGAGGGCCGCTCCGGGAAAGGGGGTGCGAAACGGGTGGATTCAGAATTTCAGGATGATTGTGGAGTTTACCAAATCACGCCGCTCCGCTCTAGCGGCAATAATNNGCGCCCTTGGCGAAAGTCATCCGGCTGGAGGCGCGGTGGGTGATTTCGATCCGCTCGCCCAGATCGGCAAACAGCACGGTGTGTTCGCCAACAATGTCGCCGGCGCGGATCGTGGAAAAGCCAATCGTGGCGCGGTCGCGTTCGCCAGTGACCCCCTGTCGTCCGTAAACGGCGCAGTCTTTCAGATCTCGGCCCAGTGCATTAGCGACGACTTGGCCCATGGCCAGCGCGGTGCCGGAGGGTGCGTCCACCTTATGACGGTGGTGAGCTTCAATGATTTCAATATCTACGCCATCGCCCAGCGCCCGCGCCGCCATGTCCAGTAGCTTGAAACAGAGATTGACGCCGACGCTCATGTTCGGCGCGAACACAATAGGGATGTGCTGTGCGGCGCGGCTGATTTTTGCCTTCTGTTCAGCCGAGAAGCCGGTAGTGCCAATGACCATGGCTTTGCCGGCGGCTTGACAGATATTCAAATGATTAAGGGTCGCCGCCGGGCGGGTGAAGTCGATCAGCACATGGAAGCGGTCGGTCAGCGGCGCCAAGTCAGCGGTTATGGGCAGATTCAAGCGCCCGATGCCGGCCAGTTCTCCGGCATCGGCGCCGATCAATGGGTTGTCGGGATGTTCCGACGCCACCGTGCAGCGCATACCCTCAATCTGATGGCAGGCATCGATCAGATGACGGCCCATGCGACCGGCTGCACCGGTGATCGCAACATGAATCATGGCGGGTTGCCTCACTGAGAGATTGGAGCAGGACGCGGCTGCCGCTTCAAACTGGCATCGGAATGATTCCGGCAAGTTTTCACGAAGCCAAGGTAAAATAAAAAAGGGTTACGCCATATGACGTAACCCTGGTGTTCTGGAGCGGGTGATGGGAATCGAACCCACGCTATCAGCTTGGGAAGCTGAAGTTCTACCATTGAACTACACCCGCGATGCAATTCCATGCGTTCCTTGCTTCAGCCAGGCGGACTGGCTGAAGGAAAATCTTAACGATAAAATGCGCCCCCTGCAAGGTATGGGTTCCAGGCAAGAGGGCTTGCAACAGATGAAAATCATTCGGGAATGCGAAAAGCTTCGATGTCCGCGCCGTTCTCAAGCGCTTGCTTCAGCCAGCCCGGCTTTTTGCCATGGCCGGTCCAGGTTTGCCATGGACTATTAAGATTGCGAAACTTCGCTTTACCGGAAGACCGCTTTTTGCGTGTAGAGTATGCAAGGATACCCTCTGGCGTCATATCAACCTGATTCGCCATCTGCACCATCTGTTCGCGGATGGCTTGGATTTCACCCGCCTTTTTTAATTCGATTGCATCTTCGGCGCTCTTGATCAGCGCCTTCAGTTGCTCGATGGATGAGGATTCGATGATATCTTCAAAGAGATTGCTCATAGTTATGTATTTACCGTCGTTATCGTTTCGGAAATGTGCCGTGATCTGTACCGCACAGCTATTCTAAAGCATTTTTTTCTATTCGCAATAGTTTCAATAAGATTTGATTTGATTTGTTCTATTGACCCATGGCATCGAATCATCACATGAATCAATGCATGAATGTTCCTGGTTACCGACTGCACACTTGGCCGGTTCGATGAAATACTGCGAGAAGCTTCTTGGGAATTATGTCCATGCTTGATGAGTCGAGGATCGGCGCCGATGCACCGCTGCGAATTCGCAGTTTTGTTCTACGCGGGAGTCGAATGACCCGCGCCCAGCACAGAGCGCTGACCGATCTGTGGGAGCGGTTCGGAATCGAGTCCGGTAATGCGCCATTGCCTATCGTAGAATTGTTTGGCCGCCAGGCGCCGTTGATGGTGGAAATTGGTTTTGGCGATGGCGAGTCACTGGTTGCCATGGCCAGCGCTGATCCAGAAGTGAATTATCTGGGCATAGAAGTCCATCATCCCGGCATTGGACACTTGTTGTTGCGCGCCGAGGAATTGGGATTGACCCATCTTCGGGTCATGCGCGCCGATGCCGTGGAGGTGTTGGAGCGGCAATTGCCGGATGAATCCATTGACCGCATTCAGATTTTCTTTCCCGATCCTTGGCCCAAGGCGCGACACCACAAGCGTCGCCTCATTCAAGGCTCCTTCATCGAGCTGTTGGCGCGTAAGCTCAAGTCAGCAGGACAATTGCACATTGCCACTGATTGCGAGGACTACGCTCGTTCTATTCTGGATTTGCTGAACGTCGCTCCAGGGTGGGTAAACATGGCTTCTGACCATGGATTTACACCACGCCCTGCCTATCGTCCGCCGACGAAGTTCGAACAGCGGGGCCGACGCCTAGGGCACGAGGTGTGGGATTTGCTGTTCATGCGGCGCAAGTGATGGATTCCTCATCAGAGCGTCAATTTCTGCGGTAACGGCCTCTAGCCGATTGGTGCATTTTCGCCCAAAATTGGATGGTCGCGTTTTCCAGCGCGAATCAGACTACGGGACTACCCCCGCTGCCAACTCCGGGCGGCTCGGCCTAAATTCAAGACGGCGATGAGGTCAACAGCATGTCTTTACAGTTCTTTTTTGATGGGCTCCGCAACGGGCGGCCGCAATTCTGGATGCTGATCACGATCCTGACGCTAGGAGCAGCGCCCGTGTTGGGGCAGGAGGGACCGGGATTCTCTGCGCAGCCCGGGATCGCAGCACTCTCTGCGGTACTGATGAATCCGGCTACGGGTGAAATCCTGTTCGCCAAGGAGCCCCATCTACGCTTGCCGCCGGCCAGCACCACTAAAGTATTGACGGCGCTGGTAGTACTGGATCACCTTGATCCCAATACACGGCTGTCGGTCAGCCCGCAGGCGGCCAGCGCATCTCCAAGCCGCATCGGGTTGCGGGTAGGCGAGGCTGCTGCGACTCAGGATCTGCTCTACGGCCTGCTTTTGAAGTCGGGTAACGATGCGGCTGAGACCTTGGCTGAGGGAGCGGGCGGTTCGGTTTACGGGTTTTCCGAGTTGATGAATGCCAAGGCGAGACAGATCGGCGCCCACGATAGCCACTTCATGAACCCGCATGGCTTGCCCAATGATGAGCATTACTCTACAGCCTACGATCTGGCGCTGATTTTCCGGCAGGCGATGAGTTACCCGATGTTCGCCGATATCGTGCGCACTCGCAGCGCGGCGCTGCGGATCGAGTCGGGATATGGCGCGTATGATGATTGGCGGATGGTGCCGGTACTCAATCACAACCGGCTGCTGGCGTCTTATGAGGGTGCGCGCGGCGGCAAGACCGGTTTTACCCTTAAGGCTCGGCGCTGCTTCGTTGGCGAGGTGGATCGCGGCGGCGTCCGGTTGATTGTGGCGATTCTCAATAGCCCCAACAGCGGCACATTGTGGCAGGATGCCCGCACTCTGCTCGATTACGGTTTTGCCCGTTATGGTCTGGCCCCGCCCCCGCCTGTGCAATTCGAACCGTTGCCGATTCTGGTGCGACGGGCTCCAGCCGCAGTACCAGCCGTGGCGCGATCAGTGGTCAAGCCCCCAGTTATCAAGCCCCCGGTTATCAAGTTGGCGGCTTCCACTAAGCCGATAGCGCCTGCCCGCGCCAAAACAGTTATCGGGAAAAACGCAATCGCCCAGAAAACGGTGGTGACCGCCAAACCCGCAGTCTCCAGGATAAGCAAATCACATGTTGTCGCACCGACGAAGTCAGCATCTGGCAAAGCAGTAGCGGGCAAAATAGCCGTCAAAGTGGAGAAACGGGAGGTCACCAAGGTTGCGCGCGTTGATCCGGTGGTCAAACCCTCGCAGAGGGCCACCAAACCGCGAAGTTAGATGGGGGTAAGGTATTGACACTGGCCAGGCTGCCAAAAAGGCGATTTGTTGAATCGCCTTTTTATTCACAATGTTCACTGAGTCGCAAAATCTACCGTTTACTGGCGCACACCTAATGGTTAATGGCAACTTGAGCTGTAAACGCTTTGTTGCAAAATCTTTCTGCTGGCGCCGGGCGGCAGGCAAAAGAAAAAGGCATCCTCTGGATGCCTTTCGACAATGATCGGGATGACTCAGGACAGCCCATACTTGCGGCGGAAACGATCCACACGCCCGGCGGTGTCCACAATTTTCTGCTTGCCGGTGTAGAACGGATGAGAATGGCTGGATACTTCCACTTTGACCAGCGGATAGTCCTTGCCGTCGGTCCACCGAATGGTTTCCTTGGTGGAAATCGTGGAGCGAGTGAGAAAGGTGAAGTCGCTGGAGATGTCCTGAAATACGACTTCACGGTAAGCAGGATGGGTATCTTTCTTCATGATTGCTGAAACCTTGGCGAATACTGTGGGTTGATCCGCTCCGCGCCGGGATGGCGCGTGGGCGATGGGTTCTTGGTGAGTTGCTAAAACGCTAAACTATAGCGAGTTTTGGTGATCAGCCGCAAGGCGAATTCCAGGGTCGCCCGCCGGATGCGTCAGCGGCGTTGTTTCCCACTGAATTTTATTGCATGGAAAATGGATGAATTACCAACCCAAGATCGGTTTCGTCAGCCTTGGCTGTCCCAAGGCGCTGGTGGATTCCGAGCAGATTTTGACCCGGTTGCGAGCGGAAGGCTACGGTATCGCATCGAGCTATCANNGAGAACGGCAAGGTGATCGTTACGGGTTGTCTGGGCGCCAAGGGCAACGTGGTGCGGGACCTGCACCCAAGGGTGCTGGCGGTCACGGGGCCTCACGCCTGCGAGGAAGTGATGACGGCAGTCCATTTTCACCTGCCCAAGCCTCACGATCCGTTTGTCGATCTGGTCCCGCCGCAGGGAATCAAGCTCACGCCCCGCCATTACGCCTATCTGAAAATCGCCGAGGGCTGCAATCACCGTTGCACTTTCTGCATCATCCCGCAATTGCGCGGCGATCTGGTCAGTCGGCCCATCGGCGAGGTGCTGCGGGAGGCGGAAAATCTGGTTCGAGCGGGATGCCGGGAATTATTGGTCGTTTCGCAGGATACCAGCGCCTACGGGGTAGACCTGCGCTATCGCACCGGTTTCTGGAACGGGCGTCCGCTTAAAACGCACCTGACCCCGCTGGCTGCCGCGCTGGGCGAACTCGGCGCATGGGTGCGGCTGCATTATGTCTATCCCTATCCGCATGTAGATGAAGTGGTGCCGCTGATGGCGGAAGGCCGGGTGCTGCCTTATCTGGATGTGCCGCTGCAACACGCCAGCCCGCGCATTTTGAAAGCGATGAAGCGCCCTGCGAATACCGGCGACACCCTGGCGCGCATCGGTCGCTGGCGCGACATTTGTCCTGACATCACCCTGCGCAGCACCTTCATCGTCGGGTTTCCCGGTGAAACCGAGGACGATTTCCGACAATTGCTGGAATTTTTGCAAGCGGCGGAACTGGATCGGGTCGGTTGCTTCAGCTACTCGCCGGTGGACGGCGCTACCGCTAACGCCCTCATCGATCCGGTGCCGGAAGAGGTGAGGCAGGAACGACAGGCGCGATTGATGGAAGCGCAGGCGGCGATCAGCGCCAGGCGGCTACAGCGCAAGGTCGGACGCACCCTGCACGTATTGGTGGACTCGCACACTGAAGCGGCTGAGGCCGTTGCCCGATCCAGCGCCGATGCGCCGGATATTGACGGCGTGGTGTATATCAAGGATGGAGCGGCATTGCCGGTCGGGGAGTTTGCCGAGGTGCGGGTTGTGGATGCCGACGAACACGATCTGTATGCCGAACGCTGTGGAACGGCCAGATCCAAACGAAAAAACCACAGGAGCAACCATTGAACTTTTAGCGGGCGGCCCTATCTCAGCTTATAAGCGTAAGCCCTTACGCCTGTCCGCTTCCCTCCCTGAGCGGGCTATGTCCGGGCAACAAGCCGGATATCATATTAGCCCCGGTTCCACTCCCCCTTGTGACCGGGGCTTCTTTTTGGGCGCCAATCTTGAGAATTCCATATTCGCCCCCATCTCGGCTCCGTCAGTTGTGTACAATCCCGCGCAAAACCAAGAGGCAACCGCATGGAATCATTGCATGGCACCACGGTGATCGCCGTGCGCCGCAACGGTCGGGTCGTGATCGGCGGCGACGGCCAGGTGACATTGGGCAATACCGTGATGAAGGGCAACGCCCGCAAGGTGCGGCGGCTTTATCAGAATAAGGTGATCGCCGGTTTCGCCGGCGGCACCGCTGACGCCTTTACCCTGTTTGAACGCTTTGAAGGCAAGCTGGAAAAGCACGGCGGCAATTTGACCCGCGCTGCGGTGGAACTGGCGAAAGACTGGCGCACCGACCGGATGCTGCGACGATTGGAGGCGCTGCTGATCGTTGCCGACCTCAGCGTCACCCTGGTGATCTCCGGCAACGGCGATGTGATCGAGCCGGAGCGCGACCTGGCGGCGATTGGATCGGGTGGCGCTTATGCCCAGGCGGCGGCTCAGGCGCTGTTGGAACACACGGAACTCGATGCCCGGACCATCGTCGAGCAGGCCTTGAAAATTGCTGCGGGCATCTGCATTTACACCAACGAAAATCTGACGTTTGAAGAACTGGCGGGCGCGTGATCCGGTATTGCACCGAAGCCGCCCTTCCCCCTGTTTTCGCCTCATTCCCTAGTACGGTAGCCGCGCCATGTCGGAGATGACCCCGCGAGAAATCGCCCAGGAACTGGACAAACACATCATCGGCCAGGATGCCGCCAAGCGCGCCGTGGCGATTGCTTTACGCAATCGCTGGCGACGGATGCGGGTCAATCCAGAACTGCGTAACGAGATCACCCCCAAGAATATTCTGATGATTGGCCCGACCGGAGTGGGCAAGACCGAAATCGCCCGCCGCCTGGCCAAACTGGCTAATGCGCCTTTTATTAAAGTCGAAGCCACCAAGTTTACCGAAGTCGGCTATGTTGGCCGCGACGTGGAATCCATTATCCGCGACCTGATGGACGGAGCGGTGAAGATGGTGCGTGAAGAAGAGATGCACAAGGTTCGCGACCGTGCCGGGGAAGCGGCGCAGGAGCGGGTGCTGGATACGTTGCTGCCGCGTCCGCGCAGTGTCGGCTTCGCCAACGAACCGCAGCAGGCGCCGGATCATTCCGTAACCCGGCAGAAGATGCGCGAACGCCTGCTCAAGGGCGATCTGGATGACCGGGAGATTGAGGTCGAGGTTTCGGCGCGGCCGGTCGGCGTGGAAATCATGGCGCCGCCCGGTATGGAAGAAATGACCAGTCAGTTGCAGAGCCTGTTCCAGAATCTCAACAGCGGACGCACCCGCACCCGCAAGCTCAAGGTCAAGGACGCCCTCAAGCTGTTGCAGGAAGAAGAAGCGTCCAAGATGGTCAATGAGGAAGAACTCAAACTTCATGCACTGGAGGCGGTCGAGCAGAACGGCATCGTCTTCATTGACGAGATTGACAAGGTGGCCAAGCGCGGCGAGTACGGCGGCCCGGATGTCTCCCGCGAGGGAGTGCAACGCGATCTGCTGCCGCTGGTGGAAGGCTGCACCGTCTCGACCAAATACGGCATGGTGCGCACTGACCATATCCTGTTTATCGCTTCCGGCGCGTTTCATCTGGCCAAGCCCTCGGATCTGATTCCCGAACTGCAAGGCCGGTTGCCGATCCGGGTGGAACTCAGCGCGCTCAGCACCGAGGATTTCGTGCGGATCCTGACCGAGCCGGATGCGTCGCTGACCGAGCAATATGCGGCGCTGCTGGAGACCGAGGAGGTCAGGCTGGATTTTGCGGCGGACGGGGTGCGGCGCATTGCCGAGGTGGCCTGTCAGGTCAATGAGCGCACTGAAAACATTGGCGCCCGCCGCTTGCATACGGTGATGGAACGGCTGCTGGAAACCCTGTCCTTCGAGGCGCCGGATCGCGCCCACGAGGCGTTGACCGTGGATCGCGCCTATGTGGACGCCCATTTGGGCGAATTGATCAAGGATGAAGATCTGACCCGCTATATTCTGTGAGACTCTGCCATGCGCACCTATCCTACTGAAATCAAGCTGCATCAAGCCTCCCGGATTTTGGAAATCGCCTTTGACGATAATGCCCGCTTCCACTTGCCCTGTGAGTACCTGCGGGTGTTCTCGCCGTCCGCCGAGGTGCGCGGCCATGGTCCCGGCCCTGGCGTGCTGGTGACAGGCAAGGAAACGGTGAATATCACCGCCATCGAGCCGATAGGAAACTACGCGGTCAAGCTGGTGTTCGATGATGGGCATTCGACCGGCTTGTATTCCTGGGATGTCCTGCATGAACTGAGCGTGAATCAGGACGCTCACTGGCAGGATTATCTGCGGCGGCTGGCCGAAGTCGGCTACCAGCGCCACGTTTGAATTACACCCGCCCAAGGAGCGCCGCAAGCGTGGAACCCTCCGAAACCACCCATTTTGGCTATCAGCAAGTGGCCGCCGGTGAAAAAGCCCGCAAGGTAGCCGGTGTCTTCGATTCCGTCGCCGGCCAATATGATCTCATGAATGATCTGATGTCGTTGGGCGCGCACCGGCTATGGAAGCGCTTTGCCGTCAGTATTAGCGGGGTGCGAGCGGGAGATTGGGTGCTGGATCTGGCTGGCGGCACCGGCGATCTGAGCAGCCGGCTGTTGTCGCAGGTTGGGCCAAAAGGGCGGGTGGTGCTGTCCGATATTAACGCCAGCATGTTGAATGAAGGTCGGCGGCGGCTGATTGACGAGGGTGCGGTCGGCAACATCGCCTATGCCCAGATTGACGCCGAGCAACTGCCCTTTGCCGACAACACCTTTGACTGCGTCACCATTGGTTTTGGTCTGCGCAACGTCACTGACAAGGATCGGGCGCTGGCGTCCATGTATCGGGTGCTTAAACCGGGCGGACGGGCAGTGATCCTGGAGTTTTCCCATCCGGTTGCGCCGGGGCTGAGACCGATCTATGACCTGTACTCGTTCGCGGTTTTGCCGATCCTGGGCAAACTGGTAGCCAATGACGCCGCCAGCTATCGCTATCTGGCCGAATCCATCCGCGTACACCCGAATCAGGATGCCCTGCTCAGCATGATGCAGACTGCCGGTTTTGAGCGTTGCCAGTATTTCAATCTGGCGGGTGGCATCGTCGCGGTGCATCGCGGCTATAAATTCTGATTCCGACGGCGCTCTCTTTCCTGCTGGGAGAGGACTGGGACGAGGCTGTTGATCTTGAGGACATCCGCATGACGCCCGCGCTTATCGCCGTCGGCCTGGAAACGACGTTTAATTCAATGTTGCGGCTCGATCCCGAAACCCGGTCCCGGCTGGCTATGCTGGAGGGCTGCGTCATCGCCATTGAGCCGGAAGGGCTGGGGCTGACCTTCTATCTGTTGCCCAGCGCCAGCGGCATACGGATCATGGATCACTACGCAGGCGAACCGTCCGTCCACATCCGGGGCGCGCCGCTGGCGCTGGCGCGGCAGTGGCGCGGTCAGCGTTTGCCCGACGGCGGTGTTGTGGTTGAAGGCGACGCTACCGTGGGTCGTGAATTCCAAAATGCACTGGCGCACTGGGATATCGACTGGGAAGAGCAGCTTTCCAGGGTGATCGGCGATGCCGCCGCTCATCAAATCGGCCAGTTTTGGCGGGGCTTCCGCGACTGGAGTCGGCGCGCTAACGATACCCTGCTGCGTGATGGCGCCGAATATCTCCAGCAGGAAAGGCAGCTGCTGCCATCGCGCCCTGCGGTCGAACAGTTCCTGAGCGCAGTGGACATGCTGCGCGAAGATGCCGACCGGCTGGCGGCGCGGATCGAACGCTTGCGCCAGCAGTTATCGGCCGCCGATTCCGTCTAAATCCCGCCCTCCGCCGAGACGCTCAAACGGCATGTTCGGTCCCGCTCAACTGCTTCGCCTGCTGCACATCAACCGGGTGCTGGTTCGTCATGGTCTGGATGACATCGTGCTGGCGACCCATCTGTTCCGTCCTGTGGGTTTTTTGCGCCATCTGTTCCCGTGGAACTGGGTGCCCCGCCAGCAGTTGAATCTGCCGCGCGGCGCCCGCATCCGCTTAAGTCTGGAGGATTTAGGGCCGATCTTCGTCAAGTTCGGCCAGATGTTATCCACCCGCCGCGATCTGCTGCCGGACGATATCGCCCTGGAGCTGGCTCGGCTACAGGATCGGGTTCCGTCATTTCCCAGCGAACAGGTGCGNNGCGGTCAAGGTGGTGCGTCCCGCTATCGAAAAGACCATCCGCCGCGATGTGGAACTGCTGTATATCATTGCCAGCCTGGCGCAACGCTACTGGAAGGAGGGGCGTCGGCTGCGCCCGCTGGAAGTGGTGGCCGAGTATGAAAAGACCATTTTTGATGAGCTGGACCTGATCCGCGAGGCCGCCAACGCCAGTCAGTTGCGGCGCAACTTCCGCGATTCGCCCATGCTGTATATCCCCGAAGTGTTCTGGCCGGAAACCCGCCGCAACGTGCTGGTCATGGAGCGGATTTACGGCATTCCGGCGGGCGATATTGCGGAATTGCGCCGACGCGGAGTCAATATGAAAAAGCTGTCGGAGCGGGGAGTGGAGATTTTCTTCACTCAGGTGTTCCGCGACAGCTTTTTCCACGCCGATATGCATCCCGGCAACATCTTCGTCAATGCCACTGATCCCGACGATCCCCGTTATATCGCGGTGGATTTTGGCATCATCGGCACCCTGAGCCCGACTGATCAGCATTATCTGGCCGAAAACTTCCTGGCCTTTTTTCACCGCGACTACCGGCGGGTGGCGGAACTGCATATCGAATCGGGCTGGGTGCCGCCGGAAACCCGGGTAGACGAATTTGAATCGGCCATTCGCACGGTATCGGAACCGATTTTCGACCGCCCGCTCAAGGACATTTCCTTCGGCGGGTTTCTGCTGGCGTTATTCCAGACCGCACGGCGTTTCAATATGGAAGTGCAGCCGCAATTGGTGCTGCTGCAAAAGACCCTGCTTAATATTGAGGGTTTGGGGCGACAGCTCGATCCCGAACTGGATTTGTGGAAGACGGCCAAGCCCTTTCTGGAAAACTGGATGCGGGATCGGGTGGGGCCGCGTGCGTTCATTAACCGGATTAAGCATTTTATCCCGCGCTGGATCGATCAGACGCCGGACCTGCCCAATCTGGTGCATAGCCTGTTGCGCCAAGCGAATACCGGCGGGTTGACAGTGCAGTTGCATAAGCAGGAAGTGGAACAACTGCGGCGGGATTTGCGGCGGGCGAACCGGCGCAATTTTCATTCGGCGGTCGGCGCCGCGCTGATCATCAGCGCGGCGCTGATTCTGGGCCTGAACGCGCCGCATCCGGCCAGTCTGGAACAGACGCCGCTGCTCACCTGGCTGTTGGGCGGGATCGGCGTCGGTCTGTTGCTCAGCGCCTGGCCGACCGATGCTTGAAGCCATCAAGACCGCTGCAACGCTTTTTCCACGGTATCGCGTTGTTCGCGCCCGCACAGAATTTCGATCAGACTCAGGGCGAAATCCATGGCGGTGCCGGGGCCGCGCGAAGTGATAAAGGCGCCATCGCGCACCACGGCGGCGCTGCTCAACTGAAGGTCTGGCTGGTCGTCGAGAATGCCCGGATAAGCCGTTGCTTCACGATCCTTCAACAGCCCGGCGCTGGCCAGCACGCGCGGAGCGGCGCAAATGGCGGCAATAAAGCGGCCCTGTTCCGCCATCCGTCGCAGCAACGCCATGATCCGCCGGTCGGCTTCCAGCCGTTGCGCTCCACCCAGTCCCCCCGGCAGCACCACCATGTCGAAATCCTGATTCAGCACGGCGTCCAGCGTCGTTTCGGGCAGCAGCACCACCCCCCGCGAAGCGGTGACGGGGCCGGCTTCCAATCCCGCTACCGTTACGGTCACATTGGCCCGACGCAGCACATCGATCACGGTGACGGCTTCCATTTCTTCGCAGCCGTGAGCGAGGGGAACAAGCACAGTGGACATGAGCAGTGACTCCTTAGGGTTAAGGCAGGCTGCGCGCCGACGGTTAGCCGCTCTTACGGGCTTGCAGCAGGATCATGCCCTTGAGCAGATTCAGGGCTTCGGAGAGCTGGTAATCGCTTTGCGCCAGATCGCCATCGGCCTTGGGCGTAGAGGCGCTGCCCGCTGGCGCGGTTTCGGTTTTATCGGCGCGGTCATTGCGCAGGTGGCCGCTTAAGTCGGCCTCTTTAGTGAAATCCGAGTCTGCGTTGTTATCGCCTACCGTGACCTTGAGCGGTTTAACCTTAATGTCGGGTTCGATGCCTTCGGCCTGAATGGAACGGCCATTCGGAGTGTAATAGCGAGCGGTGGTTAATTTGACCGCCGTACCGTTGCCCAGCGGCAGGATGGTTTGCACTGAGCCTTTACCAAAGGTTCGCTCGCCCAGGATGAGCGCACGGCGGTGGTCTTGCAGCGCGCCGGCCACAATTTCCGAAGCCGATGCGGACCCGCCATTGACCAACACCACCAGCGGCGCGCCTTTCAACAGATCTTCGGGCGTCGCCTTGAAACTCTGATCGGAATCGTTGCCACGGCCTTTGGTCTGGACGATAACGCCGCTTTCGAGAAACTCGTCGGTGACTTCCACCGCGCCATTCAGCACGCCCCCCGGATTATTGCGCAGATCCAGCACCATGCCTCGCAGCGGACCTTTGTTCTGCTGTTCGAGCTCTTGCAGCGCCTGCCGCAGATTCTGGGCGGTCTTGGACTGGAATTGAGTGATGCGCACATAACCGAAACCCGGATCGAGCAGACGGTTCTTGACGCTCTTGACTTGGATAACTTCGCGAATCAGCTTGAATTTGAGCGGTTTGCGCACGCCTTCCCGCACGATGGTCAGGGTGATCGGCGTATTGGGCTTGCCGCGCATCCGCTGAATCGCATCCGCCAGCGACATTCCTTTGACCGAAATGTCGTCCAGCCGGATGATGAGATCGCCGGAGCGAATCCCGGCCCGTTGCGCCGGAGTATCGTCAATCGGGGCAATGACCTTGAGGAAACCCTCTTCCTGGTTAATTTCAATGCCCAGCCCGCCAAACTCGCCGGAAGTGCCGATCTGCAAATCCTGGAAAGCCTCGGCGTCCAGATAAGCGGAATGTGGGTCGAGATTGCTCAACATGCCGCGAATCGCGTTTTCCAGCAGATCCTTGTCCTTGACCGGCTCCACATAATCCTGCTTGACGGCGTCGAGTACGCCGGTGAAGGTACGCAACTCATCCAGCGGCAGCCGATTTTCCGGCGGCGTTTCCTTTGCGGCCCAAACCGCATGACCCGCCGTCAGCGAAACACCCGCCATAAAACTCAACGCCAGCGCCAGACCGTGTCGGGTTACAGCATTCATTGCCACTCCAGAAACCATTTTTTGATTGCAGCCAGGGATCACCAGGAATACTTAGCCAATTCCTCGCGTGAGACAACAAACTACGCTCGAAAATTGCAGGGGTGGGAAAATCATCGCGAAAGCAGGCGGATCCAGGAGATTCCCGTACGCCAGCTCTTCCAACCGGCGCCGGGTTATCGCAAATACGGGAAGCGGGATAGCGCCGCTTACTTGGCTTTGCCCTGGTTGGCGACAGCGTCCATCAGTTTCTTGAGTTCCTCGGGGTCAGCGAGGTAATAGTGCTTGGTGGGGCGCAGGTTGGCGTCCAGTTCATAGACCAGCGGGACGGCCGTCGGAATATTCAGCGCAATGATATCCTCGTCGGACATGTTGTCGAGATACTTGACCAGGGCGCGCAGGCTGTTGCCGTGCGCGGCGATCACCACCCGCTTGCCGGCGCGGATTTGCGGAACGATGTTGTCGTGCCAGAACGGCAGTGCCCGGTCAATGGTAGTCTTGAGGCTTTCGGTGCCTGGCAGTACGCAGGGGTCAAGACTGGCGTAGCGCGGGTCGTGGACTGGATGACGCGGATCGCTCGGTTCCAGAGCCGGCGGCGGAACATCGAAGCTGCGCCGCCAGATTTTGACCTGTTCCTCGCCGTGCTTGGCTGCGGTTTCGGATTTGTTCAGGCCGGCCAGGGCGCCGTAATGACGTTCGTTAAGCCGCCAGCTCCGGTGAACCGGAATCCAGGCCAGATCCATTTCGTCCAGCACCGTCCACAGCGTGTGAATGGCGCGCTTAAGCACCGAAGTGAAGGCCACATCGAAGACATAACCTTCCTTCTTGAGCGCTTGCCCCCCTTTCCTGGCTTCCTCGCGACCCTTGTCGGACAGATCTACGTCCACCCAGCCGGTGAAACGGTTTTCCATGTTCCACTGGCTTTCACCATGGCGGATGAGTACGATTTTGTACATAGGAATGCCTCCTCTGATTTAGTGTTTGGAATCGGTCCCGGCGCCGACAGCACAAGGATAAATTTTAGCATCGTATGGAAATTTTGCGGCTCGATCATACGCCCGGCCCGCCCGTTTCACCAGCCGCGCCCGGTGATTCAAACCGGGTGACGGCGTGCGCAGTTTCTCAATATCGCTATATTCAGTTATGCTAATTCGTGAAATGCTTGGGCAGGACTTGATCGGAACATGATGCGCAATGAATACGCCATTGAGGCGCGAAAGGGTATCAATACGGGGATGCCTCTGGATTTTCTGCTGACCCACGACGACGATATCGAGCGAGCTTCGCGCTTGCTCAAGGCGATGTCGCACCCGTTGCGACTCAAAATCCTTTGTACGCTGGGCGACCGGGAAGTCAGCGTTCAGGACATCGTCGGGCGCGTCGGCACCTCCCAGAGCAACATCTCCCAGCATCTGGCCATTCTGCGTGACAAGGGAATCCTGACCTGCCGCAAGGACGCCAATCGTGTCTATTATCGGGTGGGCGACCCCGGCACGCTGCGCCTGATCGGTATGATGCGGGAAGTATTTTGTGTGCAGGGTTGAGTGCCATCCCCCCTTCTAACTTTGCGAGATCACTGCATGAATAGTGAACGGATCATCCGGATCATGGCCGGATCTTTCATTCTGTTGTCGTTGTTGCTGGGCGCGCCCGCCAGCCCGCTCTATCACAGCAGCTACTGGCTGTGGTTCACGGCCTTCGTCGGCTTCAACCTGCTCCAGAGCGGTTTCACCCGCTTTTGTCCGGCGGAGATGATGTTGTGGAAACTGGGCGTCAAAAGGGCCGACCCTGAGACGGTTGCAAAGGAACTCTGATGAGTGATTTTATCGAATTTGCCTTGCACAACTGGCTGTTGTTTGCGGCGATGTTCGCTATCGCCGGTATGCTGGTCGGCGGGGAAGTCCTGCGCAAGGTGCGTGGGGTGAGCGCGCTCGACGCCGCTGGCGTGTTGCGGCTGCTCAACGATCAGGATGCGGTGATCGTGGATATCCGCGACTTGGGCGAGTACAAGGATGGACACATCCCGCAGGCGCGGCATATTCCGTTTAATGGGTTGCAGGAGCGGTTGGGCGAGTTGGCGAAGATCAAGGATAAACCGTTAGTTCTCTACTGCCGCACCGGCACGACTTCACAGTCGGCCTGCGCCCTGCTCAAGAAGAACGGTTTTACCGACGTTCACAGCCTGAACGGTGGTTTGTCGACCTGGCTGGACGCCAAGCTGCCAATCAGTCGCAAGAAACCCTGATCGTCGCCCCGGAGTTCCATGATGCCCGACATCGTCATGTACGCTTCAGAGTCCTGCCCCTACTGCCGCCGGGCGCGAGCGCTGCTGGACCGCAAGGGCGCTGTTTACACGGTGCTGGATGTAAACCGCGATCCGCGCCTGTGGCAGGACGCATTCGAGCGCACTGGCCGCAACACCGTGCCGCAAATTTTCATCGGTGACCAGCACATTGGCGGTTGTGACGATCTGTTCGCTCTCGATCAGCGCGGCGGATTGGAACCGTCGCTGAAAAATCCGTAAACCCGCTGCCAACCCCTGTTTTCCACAGGGCGATCCGTTTTAATCACTCCCCTCCATCACTGACTAAGGTATTCGCATGAGCGAGCAACCGCAGGTTCCGCAGCATTTTGAAATCCAGAAAGTGTATCTCAAGGATGTATCGCTGGAGACGCCGAATTCCCCGATGATTTTTACCGAGCAGTGGCAGCCGCAGACCGAGGTGCGGCTGGAAACCGGCGCTACGCCGCTCACCGAGGACTTGTTTGAAGTTGTGTTGACCGTGACCGTGACCAGCAAGATCGGCGAACGCACGGCCTATCTGGTCGAGGTTCAGCAAGGTGGATTATTTACCCTGCGGGGTTTTCCCGAACCGCAAATGGGTCACATGCTGCACGCTTTCTGCCCGAACCTGCTGTTCCCGTTTGCCCGTGAAGAACTGGCGTCTCTGATTGGCAAGGGGGGATTCCCGGCCGTGTTGCTCAATCCGATTAACTTTGACGGTATTTACATGCAGCGTTTGCAACAGCAAGAGGCGCAGGCTGCTCCGGCGACGGCGCACTAAGGCATGGCTATTGTCGCGACGGTTGCGGTGCTTGGCCCAGGTTCCTGGGGCACCGCGCTGGCGTTGCTGTTGGCGCGCAACGGCCACACCGTTCGCTTGTGGGGTCATGATCCCGCTGAAATCGCGCCACTGCGCCGGGAGCGAGAGAACCGCCGCTATCTGCCGGGCATCCCCTTTCCACCGGCCTTGACTGCCAGCGCCGAT
The DNA here is from genome assembly GCA_002352185.1 of Competibacteraceae bacterium UBA2788. Taxonomy (GTDB): domain Bacteria; phylum Pseudomonadota; class Gammaproteobacteria; order Competibacterales; family Competibacteraceae; genus Contendibacter. The sequence continues at coordinate 28,132 of DEHY01000167.1, read as the reverse complement.
CTGGCGGAAACACTGACGGGCGTTGAATTGGCGCTGACGGTCGTTCCCAGCCACGCTTATGCGGCAACGCTGGTTCGGCTGCGGCCCCATTTGCCAGTAGACGCCGGTTTCGCCTGGGCCACCAAAGGTTTGGAACCCGGTGGCGGGCGATTCCTGCACGAGGTCACTGCGGACATCCTCGGCGGGGCGTGGCCGGCAGCGGTCATTTCCGGCCCCAGTTTCGCTCGGGAGGTAGCCCTGGGCTTGCCGACCGCCATTACCGTCGCCTCCCAGGATGCCGATCATGCGCGCCGGGTGGCGGTTCTGCTGCACGGTTCCAAC
>DEHY01000167.1:0-27791 GCA_002352185.1 Competibacteraceae bacterium UBA2788 | reverse complement strand
GGAATGGGGGATCTGGTGTTGACCTGCACCGATGACCAGTCGCGCAATCGTCGGTTTGGTTTAGCCATTGGCCGGGGCGAAACCGCCGAGACGGCCTTCGCCGCCATCGCTCAGGTGGTCGAAGGAGCGGCGACGGCGCGAGAAGCGTTGCGGTTGGCGCTGCACCATCAGGTGGAAATGCCGATCACCGAGCAGGTGGATCAGGTGCTGCATCACGGTCAGAATCCGCGTCGGGCGGTGGAAATGCTGCTGGCGCGCGATCCAAAACCGGAAACAGTCTGAGCGGATGCATAACAACAGCCGTTCTCAGGTCAGGCAATCATCCAGCAATGGCCGCTGGTGTTCGTCCTTCTCCCGATCCGGCCCGGTATAAACTTTCGGCCAGCGTTTTTTTACCACCGCGCTATCGCTGGACAGGGCATGGCAGGTGTTCAGCACCGGCGGCGGCGGACGATCCGCCGCCGGCTTGGCGTCATCCTCGTCATAGCGCTGGCCGTACACCGTCTGGAACATCGCAGTGGCAACCGGGCCGAGCAATTCGGTCATGTGCGTACAACCCTGCACCCCGCCAAACAGTTCCCGCAGCTTGAGCGACCACCCCGGCCCGATCCGTACTCCGATCAGTTGCTGATAGCGGCTGACGATAGCGGGACAGAGGCCAAATGGTGCGGCGTCAGTGCGAACATCAACTCCATGGATGCAAAACTGATCGTCCACCGTCAGCCGAATCCACATGTCATGCAGCGGCTCTCCAGCCTGGATGGCGCCGCCCCGGTCTTCGTTGGGAAAAGTGTAGGTTTTGGTATCCACCATCTGACCCTCTATGTCCCACAGTCCATCATCGCGATGGTAGCCCCAGCACTGCACGACACGCCGGTGCAGGAGTCGGCGCGGAACGGAAGCGGAGAGTGGCATGAATCCTCCAAATGAACTTGGGTAAGCCAGCGACTGACGGTTTCAGTCGAAGAAGGCGCCGCCCATAATCCGCGTCAGCCGTTCTTCCAGCTGTTCGATGATCCTGCGCTTCTGGTTCGGGGTGTAGTCCCACCAGGCGGCGATTTCATCCAGGGTGCGCGAGCAACCCTCGCAGAGTTGCGTTTGCGGATTAATGACGCAGACTCCAATACAGGGAGAGGGCGGATCGATGGGCGGGAGCGATCGGTTGGCAGTCATGGTGGATGGAGAGTCGCTCGCAGTGTCATGCATTGATGATACCGCGCCGCAGCATGGCGAATCCAGGAGCAATCGGGTCGCCAAGAGGAATGCCCGGACGGACAGGCAAAAAAGCTGGCCGCGAAGACCCGGAAGAAGAATTATTATGGGATCGTCGAGTGTGTGGGTTAAGGACACGCGCTCCAGCGCTCTGGTCGGGTGGTGGCGATCCGACCCTCGATCCTGTGGTGGTTTGGAACTTTTCCGAAATCTTCGCGGCCAGCCGGACTGGATGGTGATGCATGCTGATACATAATTCTGCTAAATATAGCTAACGGTTTGAAACAGCGTAAATAAGTAAAAACCATTATTTTAGTCTTGGTTAAGACTGGCTCATGCGGCTCAGGATCGAAAATGGGATTAAGGGTAAAGGCAATATGGTTTATGCTTGTCTGGACGCGGAGTCGGGTTTAACCTTTAATCGAATCGAAAGGATTCAGGAGCGATCTGGCCGTGCTTGGCCGCGCCTTTGCAACCGGGTTTGATCCTAAGAACACGAACGATTGAGGAGGGAGCATCATGTTGACCTATCAAGATTGTGTGGAATTAAGCGACCTGACCGAGGAAGAGATTGAAGCCATCGCCCAACACGAGCATCTGCCGGAAATGGCGGCGCTGGAACTGGGCAGCTATATGGTGCATACAGAGGAAGGGATACCCATGATCAAGCGCATCATTCTGGATGATATTGAGGAAGCACGTCGGCGCGGTCATGTTGAGAAAGTGTTACAATTGAAGCTGGTGCTAAAGCATTTCGTGGATACGCATCCGAATAACCGCGCTGCGGCGTAAGCTCGTATCCGTATCCGTATCCGCCGCGCCGACCGGCCATGGCAGTGGCGCTCAGGATAGATCCTCAACCAGCAAAGCCTGGACTTCAGCCAAGCCGGCCCGGCGCATGGGCCGGCCGTCCAATGGGCTGCGCGGCGCTTCCCGCTCGGCCAGTGGTGCGAAAACCGTGAGATTGATCGGAGTGTCGTCGGCGTTGAAGCTGAAAACCGGCTGGCAGAGAGGAGTACCGTTGGCCATTTTGAGACGACGCTCCGATGTTTTGAATGGAATGCAATGCTCCATCAGAAACAGCGGCACATCCTCGGCGGGTTCGGCGAACAGGTGCAGGTGGATGCCCGAATGAAGACTGGCGGCGCCACTCAGCACCGAACCGACCAGCCTTGGCCGGAAGCGGGCGAGGAAATGCATGGCTTCCAAGGCGGTTTTACGCAGTCCGTGCAAGCGGAGCGCCTGATGATCGGCATGGAATAATCGCTGGCGGTCGATCAAAGCCTGCTCGATGGCGGTGTTGTCCGGCAGGGCAGCTTTGTCAGGGATCCCCAGTCGCAATGCGGCCTTGCGCTTGGCGGTCCCGAAATCCTGAACCCCCTCTTCGGTCATGATCCGGGCGCACTCCTGGGTCAGCAACAGTGTGATGCGGTGGTTGGCGCGGTGGCGGCGAGTCATGGGCGGGTTCCGGGAGTATCGTTGAGCCGAAAAATTGCCATCCGACGTTTTGGGTGCTTTTGTTTGCTATATTTCACAGGGATACCGGTTTGATTCGTCCACTCTGAATTCGTTGAGGAAGGGTAACTTGGCTCTGTTCACGCGTAAAGAACCCATTCTGGGTATCGACATCAGTCCATCGGCGGTCAAGCTGATCGAACTGAGCCGCTCTGGGCCACGCTTCCGGGTCGAGAGCTTCGCCATCGAACCGCTGGGCGAAGGCATGATGGAAGATCGCAACCCCGTTGATACCGATGATATGGCGGAGGTGATCAGGCGGGCCTGCCGCAAAGCGGGCACACGCACCCGCCGTGCGGCTGTCGCCGTACCGACCTCCAGTGTGATCACGCGCACCGTGCCGATGCCGGCGGAGTTCAAGGAGAGCGACATTGAAACCAATATCTCGATAGAAGCCGCCCAGTACATTCCCTATCCCATCGAAGAAATCTACCTGGATTTCGAGAACAAGGGCCTTTCTCGCGCCAGCAACGATATGCAGGACGTGATGCTGGTGGCCACCCGCAAGGAAAATGTGGATACTCGCGAAGCCGCTCTCAAAAATGCCGGTCTGACTCCGGCGATTGTGGATGTTGAGGCTTACGCGCTGGAAAACACCTTTAGGCTGTTGCTGGAGAGTCTGCCCAAGGCGGGCGGCAGTGGGCAGATCAGCCTGGATAAGCCGCGAGACAGCCTGACGGCGCTGGTCGATATCGGTGCCACCATCACTAACTTGTACATTCTGCAAGACGACCACATCATCTTCACCCGCGAGCAGGGTTTTGGTTGTGACCAGCTCACCATTCGGGTTGCTGAGGCTTATGGCCTGACGCGGGAGCAAGCCGAACAGGCCAAGCGATCGGGGCAGGTCGCCGACGATTTCGCTACCACGATCCTGGAGCCATTTAAACAGATGCTTGCCGAGCAGATCGGGCATGGCTTGCAGTTCTTTTTTTCCTCCGACCAATACGTTTCCGGTCGCTATAATGTGGATACTATTGCCTTGGTGGGTGGCGGCGCGATGATTATGGGGTTGGATCGGGTGGTGGCGGATGTTCTTGGCATCACGGCGGTCGTGGCCAATCCGTTCAGGAATATGGGTAGCGCCTCAAAGGTGAACAGCAGTGCTTTGCTGCGCGATGCGCCTTTGCTGGCGGTCGCTTGCGGTCTGGCCCTGAGGAGCTTCGACTGAGATGACGCGCATCAATTTGTTGCCTTGGCGTGAAGCGCGCCGTGCTGAGCGGCAGCGTGCATTGTTCGGGATACTGGCTGGAGCAGCGTTGATCGCTGCGGGCGTCGTGTTTCTGGTGCAAATGGAGATCACCCGCCACATTGACTACCAGCAGGAGCGCAACAACTATCTGCGCGGCGAGATTGCCCGCCTCAAGAAAGCGGCTGAAGAGTTGCAAGAGCTGCAGAAGACCCGGAACCAGTTGGTAGAGCGTCTCAATGTCATCCAGAAACTGCAGACCAGCCGTCCGGGCATGGTGCGGATGCTGGACGAGATGGTGCGGTTGATTCCTCAGGATATTTATCTGACCGCTTTCAAAACCACGAATAATCAGGTCACGCTCAATGGCATCGCCCGCTCCGATAACATCATTTCCGAATTTATGCGCGCTATTCGTAGCGACAAGCTGTTCGGCGAGCCGGTGTTACAGATCATCGAGACCCGGAATGTGAACAACGTGCAGGCCCGAGTATTCGAGCTGATTGTGCCGTTGAAATTGGAGCCGGGTTCAGGCGTTGGGGGAGGCAAAACATGAATCTGTCCGATCTTAACCTCAGCGACATTGATCTGCGCGAGGCGGGTGACTGGCCGCTGGCGGGCAAGAGTGTGCTGGTGGTTCTGACCATCGCCGCCGTTCTGGGCTGCGGCTATTATTTTTTTACCAGCGAACGGCTGGATGAGTTGGATCGGGTGACGCGCGAGGAGCAGGCGCTGCGGCAGGAGTTCGCCGAGAAACAGCGAGTGACGGCCAATATCGAAGCATTCCGGGCGCAGCTCAAGCAGATGGAGGCTGATTTGGAGGTTATGCTGCGGCAGTTGCCGACGGGTACGGAAATGCCGGACTTGCTGGAGGATGTCTCCAACACCGGCAAAAAAAATGGTCTGGACTTCGAACTCTTCAAACCCGAGGCCGATCAGCCTCGGGATTTTTACGCCGCGAAGCCGATCACGATCAAGGCGCGGGGAACGTACCATCAGTTTGGCGCATTTGTGAGCGGGGTTGCGGCACTGTCACGGATCGTGACGCTGGAGAATGCGACGCTGACTGGCGCGGGCGGCAAGGATGTGAAGGGCGGCGTCAAGGACGCGAAAGGCGTCAAAATCAGTAATGAACCACTCAGCATCCAGGCGACGCTGCAAACCTACCGCTATGGAACCGATGCCGGTGCGCCGGCGGGCCAGGGTGGTCAGCCGCAGAAGGCGAAGGAGGCGGCCAGGAAATGAACATGCGTCTGCGGGGGCTGACGGTATCCGTGCGCGGCATGGCGTTGCCGGGCGTGATGGTCGCTGTGCTGGCGGGTTGCGCCCAGCCGGATTTGGCCGAGGTGCAGCGGTTTGTGGAAACCACCAAGCGCACTACACCGGTCAAGAAGCTGGATCCGCCGCCGGAAATCAAGCCCTACACGCCATTTGCCTATACGGCTCAAGGGGGCAAGGATCCGTTTGTCGTGGCGGCGTGGGCCGGCGAAGAAGTGCTGGGGGATATACCGGATAAGGTGCAACAGAGTGGAGCAAATTACACTGGGCTGCGGCCCGATCCAAACCGGGTGCGGGAGGATCTGGAGAAATATTCGCTGGGTTCGCTCAAGATGATGGGCACGTTCCGCATGGGCGGCGGCAACGGCGGTGAATTGTGGGCGTTGATTCTGGCGCCCGATGGGGTGGTTCATCGGGTTCAAAAGAACAATTACCTGGGTATGAACCACGGCAAGATCGCTGGTATTACGGAGCAGCGGGTCGAGTTGAAAGAGATTGTTCCGGATGGGCCCGGACGCTGGCAGGAGCGGGATGCGTTTCTGTCGCTTACCCAATGATCGTAGGGGGGAGTCATGATGAGCAGGTCCACGAGTGAAGACCAACATGACCGGCGGTCAGGCGGAGGCTGGTTGCCGCTTGGGTTGGCGGTGATCGGGCTGATCGGGTGCATTGCGCTGGTGGGGAGCTGGCGGGCGGCGGCGGCGGCGGCGGAGACTGAGCCGGTGGTGTTGCAGGCGGTGGATATTAGTCCGCTGTCCGGCAGTCGTTTGCAGATTCGTTTCCGGCTGTCAGGGGCGCCCAAAGCACCGCCGAGCAGCTTCACCATCAATGAACCGGCGCGAATCGTTCTGGATTTCCTGGATACGCGCAACGGTCTGGATACCCGGCAGCAGACGATCAATGTTGGAGTGGCCGACAAGATCAGCGTGCTGGAAGGCGCCGATCGGACTCGCGCCTCGCTCAATCTGGCGCGACTGGTGGCTTATAACGTGCAGGTGCAGGGCAGTGTGGTGTTGTTGACGCTGGAAAACGCCGGCGCGACAGTGGCGAAGACCCCAGCGGCGACCCCAGCGGCATCGGTAAAAGCGGCGGCGAGTTCGCGGCAGACCAATGCCGATGGGCCGGTGACGACGCCGCGCAATGTCAGCGATGTCAGTTTCAAGCGCGGGCCGGGCGGGCAGGGCGTGATCACGATCAAGCTGTCCAATCCCGGTATTCCGGTGGACGTGCGGCAGGAAGGCAACCAGATCATCGCTGATTTTCAGGGAGCGGCGCTGAAACGCGGGCAGGAACGGCGTCTGGATGTAACGGATTTTGCGACGCCGGTTACGCTTCTGGAAGCATTGAACCGGGGCGGCAATGCCCGGTTGACCATCAAGCCCAATCCACCGTTTGAGTATCTGGCCTATCAGGCGAACGATCTTTATGTGGTCGAGGTGCGCCCGCCGCAGAAATCCAAGGAAGAGGAAGACAAGGAAGCGCAATTCGATCCGTCCAAGAAGAAATATGTCGGCGATTTGCTGTCGCTGAATTTCCAGGACATTGAAGTGCGGGCGATCCTGCAAATTCTGGCCGATTTCACCGGGCTGAACATCGTGGTCAGCGATAGCGTAAAGGGTAATCTGACCCTGCGCCTGCAGAATGTGCCCTGGGATCAGGCGCTGGACATTATTTTGCGCACCAAAGGGCTGTCCATGCGGCAGAACGGCAATGTGATCTTCATTGCGCCAACCGAGGAAGTCGCTGCGCGCGAGAAGCTGGATTTGGAGTCACGCAAGGTGGTGGCCGAACTGATTCCGCTGCGCACGGAAATTATCCAGGTCAATTACGCCAAGGCCGGTGATTTGGCGAAACTGCTGAAGACGCAGGACAAGGATAAGGGGACTATCCTGTCGCCGCGCGGCACCGTGGAGATGGACGAAAGAACCAACAGCCTGATCGTCAAGGACATCCCCGACAAGCTGGTTGAGGTTCGCGAGCTGGTGACTAAACTCGATGTGCCGACCCGCCAGGTGATGATCGATTCGCGGGTGGTGATCGCCACCGACGATTTTAGCCGGGACCTGGGGGTGCGATTCGGGGTGACCGGGGTAAGTCAGTCCGGGGACAGGGTGAATGCGATCAGCGGCAATGCGACCGGCACCAACACCATTATCAACAGCGCCGTCAACAATCTGATCAGCACCGGCCAGCCGTTCCCGACTACGGTGCCGCCGCTCGCGCAACGGTTGGGAGTCAATCTGCCGGTGGCCGGCCCCAGTTTGGCCTTTGCGATTCTGGGAGCGGATTATCTGGTTGATTTGGAGCTTTCGGCGCTGCAAGTCGAAGGCAATGGCGAGATCATCTCCAATCCACGGGTAGTGACGGCGGATCTCAAGAAAGCCACCGTTCTGCAAGGCCGGCAAATCCCGTATTCCACGGTGAGTCAGCAAGGCACCAATGTTGAATTCAAGGATGCTTTTTTGAAGCTGGAAGTCACGCCGCAGATTACCCCTGATGACCGCATCAAGATGGATCTCAAGGTCTCCAAGGATGAGCAGGGTGCCACGGTGGCTACGGCGACTGGGCCGCAGGTGAGTATTGATAAACGCGAGATCGAAACTCAAGTCATGGTAAATAATGGTGAAACCGTGGTGTTGGGTGGCGTTTTTGAGCAAACCAAGCGGGATGATGTGAGCAAGGTGCCGTTGCTGGGGGATATACCGTTGCTGGGGTATCTGTTCCGCAATACCTCCAAGAATGCTACCAAGCGCGAACTGCTGATTTTTGTGACGCCGCAGATTCTGAAGAATGGCGCGGTTGCCGAGCGCTAAACATTTCAAGAAACACATTGTCGCGGGGAGTAGAGCCATGCGCGTGTTGCTGGACAGGTTGGAAGGGTTTGCCGGGTTATTGCTGCTGGCCTTGATGCTGGTCGGTTGGGGGAGCGGCGATGTATTGGCCGCCGGATTTACCAGTCCAGGCGGCGGTAGCGGTGGGTTTACCGGTCGGCCGCTGATTACGGTTGAAATCAGCGCTGATAAGACCAATTTACAGGCTAATCTGGCGGGCAATTCGGTCGATCCCTCGTTGCCCTACACCAATACTATTACCGTTGTCGTCAAGCAAGACGGAAGGCTGTTCCCCGCAGAGAGCGTTGCCATCGATCTGCCGGAAGTGGCAATTGGTTCGTTGTTGTATCTTGACGGTGATTCTGCGCATGAGAATGAAAATGGTTCACCCAAGGCATACCGGCGGCTAACTTTCGAAAAAACTTCTGGTATCGTTACCGGCCATTTTACTACAGAGACGCAGACGGGCACGGCCACGATCATTGCCTCTGTGCAAGATCCCAACACTAAGCAAGTCGTCAGCGCCAGCGTGCAAATCACCGTCGTCGCGGAAGCGCGACCAGCGAATTCGATAACGTTCACCGGGCCGTATGTCAACGCAGTGTTCGCGGGGCAATCGCGCTTCGGCACTCCGCCGATCCAGAATGGCGCTTACAGCCGCGTGGTCAGCGTAGTGGTCAATGACGCCAACGGCAGACCGACCAATCCCAATACGAAAATCAACTTCTTCCTGATTGATGGGCCGATCACCGGCTATCCGGCCAATCCCGGCGCATTTTTTATCGCGGGCAATAACGGCGATCCGCAGGAAAACGGCCTGAATTTCAGCGCGCCCGGCGGCCAGTTCCTGACCAAAGACGTGCGCCCGCTCGATCGGCTGGTGCTGAATGGAGGTCAGTACCGCACCGTGCAGGCAGTGATCGGCGAAGATAGCCTGACCATCCAGTCCAGCAAGCCGTTTGGGCCGGACAGTCGCACTGCGATTCCCTACGTGATCGGTCACGCCGAAAACGCCACGATCCTGTCGCCGTCATTTACCGATCTGACCGGTGTTGCCAGCACGGTTCTGACCTATCCAGTAACGCGGATAGGTCAAACTGCAATTCTGATGGCGTGCACCGACGACTACGTCTACTGCGGGATGTTGAATACCTGCGATATCAACGGTGCTAACTGCAAATCGGTGTACCTGGGGGTGACCAACGGCGCCGACTGGGTGTTGACCGCCTCCGCGACTGAACTGGGGCCGAACACCACCACGCCGGTCAAGCTCTGTCTGAAGGATCCCAACTTTACGCCGCTGGCGGCGACTGCAATCCGCTATGACATGAGTACGGCGGGCGTTGCCAAGGTCAAGGTGAACGATATTGAAGGCAAGCAGGGCCAGGTGCTGACGGGTGGCGATGGATGCGCGACGGTGACGATTCAGAGCAGCGGTCAGCCGCCAGGCAGCAAGGATATCGTACTCAGCTTCATTGCTGACAACATTCCGGCGGCCTCGGCGGTGAAGATCACGATCAAGGCACCGGGTGAGGGCAAGATTGATGGCGTTGCGACCTGCCAGGTGACCAGTGTGGGTTCCAATAAGGGCGATCCGCCGACGCCGCCGACTGCGGTGTGTAATGTCACCATGCAGTTGGTCGATGATAATTTCTCGCCGCTGGCTGGTGTGCTGATTACCTTGGGTGATGGCACGGTGCCGGAAGGCGGATTGTTCTCGGTGGCCTTCAGCCCAGCCGAAGGCAGATTTGGCAAAACTGACGATAAAGGCGTGTTGGCGGCGACGGTCAATTTCACCGGTGCGGGAGCGTTCAGCATTCCATTCAAGCTGCTGAACGGCGCCGCCAGCTATACGCTGAAATTCACTGTGCCGAAGCCGACGGACAAGCCGGATGACGATACTACAACGGACTCCCTGAAGATTTCGACGACCACCTTGCCGGGCGCGACCGCTGGCACCTTCTACACTGCATTGCTGGAGGCGACAGGCGGCAAGAAACCTTATACATGGTCGATCCTGAGTGGGGCCTTGCCTGGGGGACTCAGCCTGGATCCAAGTACGGGAGTGCTTTCGGGTACGCCAAACGCGTCAGGAACATCCAACTTCGTTGTGAAGGTGACGGATGGCGCCGGCGCCACCAGTCTGGTCAATCTGGCATTGGTGGTGGTGGCAAAAGGCGGTGGCGACAGCGGCGGTCCAGCCACGGCTTCGGTCACCTTGAAGACCAGCAGCCCGCAACTGAATTCGTCCGGCACGCCACCCGTCACGCTGACGGCCACGGTTCGCGATAGCAACAATGTGATCATTGCGGGCAAGACCGTGGATATTATTCCGATGGCGGCGTCCAGTCCGCCGGCGCCGGAAAATTGCAACAGCACATCGTATCAGTTGCGGTTCATACCTCGCAGCGATGCTGACAAGACGCCCGCTGTCACCGATGCCTCTGGAACGGTCAAGGCGGAGCTGACCACGGGCAGCGATCCTACCCTGCGTTGTATTGGCATGGTCGCAGTCTCGGATGGAGTGACGTCAACGCCGGTAACGTGGGTGCAGGTAGCGGGCACGGGAATCCAGATTACGGGGCCTGACACCGCAATTTTGAATCAAAATCCGCCGCCGGTGCTGACGCTGAAACTGGCTGATTCGGACGGCAATCCACTGGCTAACCAGCCGCTGACCGTCAGTTCGACGCCTGCGGGGCGGGTGAGTCCGGCCAGTGTGACGACTGGGTTCAACGGTCAAGCCACAGTGACCGTTGATGTCAGCCAGCCAGGAGCGGTCACTGTTACAGTCACCGGGGCCGGGGTGACGACGCCGGCCCAGAAGACCGTGACGATCTCAGCCGACCAGTTCGCGTTCACAGCGCCAGATCCGAACCAGGGTCCACCGCAGGTCAATCTGAACACGGATTTCCCGGTGACGGTGCAGTGGTTGAAAGCAGGCGTGCCCCAGGCGGGTCCGGTTACGTTGACGCTCACTCGTGGCGTGTTCACGGCAACCGGGACCAGCACTCAAACGGTTAACGTGGTTAACGGCACGGCCACGGTCACGGTCAGGGCGGGTAACGCAGGCCCATCCGTGGTTACGGCTGCGACGCAGACTACTCCCGCCCTCGTTGCCCAGACGCAGGTTCAGTTTATCGCGACCACACCAAGCCGGATGACCATTCAGGCGACGCCGGCGGTCATTGGCACCAATCCGGCGGGCAGTACCGGCGAGCAGAGTACGATCAGCGTTGTTCTGCGTGATGGCAACAATAATCTGGTCGCCAACCAGACCGTCAACTTCACGCTGATTGATGTGACTGGCGGCGCGCTTGCACCCAGTTCGGCGATTACCACCCTGCTGGGAGATGCACAGTCGGTTTATACCTCCAGCGCAGCGTCCAGCGCCCAGAATGGAGTGGCGGTACTGGCGACGGTGGCGGGTGCGGCGGTTCCCGGCTTTAGTTGCACGGCTCCAAGCGCTGCGCCGGCCTCAACGATTCAGAATTTGATTCCGAGTCCGCTGCCGGTCAACACCTGTCTGGTTGCATTCACGGTCGCCAAAAAGCAGTTGTTCATCAAGCTGGGAACCGGGAACAAGATTGAGGAGTTGAGTCCAACGCAGTACGCATTTCCGTACAATGTGCTGGTGACCGATGCGGCGGGACGCCCGATCAAGGGCGCGACGGTGGAGTTGATCTTCTGGCCTGCACGCTTTTTCATCGGCCATTACTGCTTCAACACACTCAGCAAGCCGAAATGGACCCAGAAAATAGTCAGCCCAACTACTGGTTATGGCAATGAGGACGCCAACCGCAATGGCATTCTCGACCCGGGCGAGGATAAATCAACAAGTTATACTTTCCCTAAGGGCGACAACGTACTCAATCCTGGCAATGTCGCTACGGTGACGCCGTCAACGGTGGTGACGGGCGACGACGGGTCCGTGGCGTTCAAGGTGATTTATTCCAAGCAATATGCAGAATGGGTTGATGTGGAGTTGACGGCGAGGGCCAAGGTTTCGGGCAGCGAAGCAACTGATCTGGCTACTTTCCGGTTGCCCATCCTGTACACCGATAAGGATAGCGATTCAGGCCCTGCGGGTAATCCGAGTCCGTTTGGGGATGAGGCTGTTCCTACCTGCCCCTGATGGTTAATGCGTAGTCGGTTGCCTTACAACGTCTACAGCCCGCCGCAAGGCGGGCTTTTTTATGCGCGGGTTGATGACACCGGGAGAACCAGGATGACAGAGCTGGCCCCGGAAAATAGGACACCCGCTTAAGAGAAGTTTCTGTTCTGATGACCAGCCCTTTGCTGGGCCGATACCGGAGAACAGAGATGAAAAGAACGAGAAGAAACCACTCGGCAGTCTTCAAGGCCAAGGTGGCCTTGGCGGCGCTCAAGGGCGACAAGACCCTGGCGGAATTGGCGGAACAGTTTGAAGTTCATGCCAACCAGATCACCCAATGGAAGAGCCAACTCCAAGAACGGGCCAGCGATGTGTTCGCTACGGCGGCAGAGCGGAGCGAATCCACCGGGCCGGACGTGAAGGAACTCCATGCCAAGATCGGCCAGTTGGCGATGGAGAATGATTTTTTGGCAACTGCGCTCGGTCGCATCGGCGATGCGAGCGCGAAACGATGATCGACCGATCCGATAAACTCCCTGTGGCGCGCCAGTGCGAATTACTGAATCTGTCGCGCTCGTCGGTCTACTATGTCCCGCAGCCGGTCTCCGAGGGTGATCTGGCGCTGATGCGGCGGATCGACGAGTTGCACCTCAACCACCCATTTGCGGGAGCGCGGATGCTCCGAGACTTCTTGGGCTTGGAGGGCGTCCCCGTTGGCCGCCGTCATGTGTCGACGTTGATGAAGAAGATGGGCATCGAAGCGCTGTACCGGCGTCCGAACACCAGCCGCGAGCAGCCCGGCAATCCCGTTTTTCCGTACCTACTGCGAGGCTTGGACATCCGTCGGGCGAACCCTGTGTGGGCCATGGACATTACCTACATCCCGATGCGCAAAGGCTTCGTCTACCTGGCTGCGGTACTCGACTGGGCGATCCGGCGGGTACTGTCCTGGCGGCTGTCCAACAGCATGACAACCGACTTCTGCATTGAAGCCGTCGAGGAGGCCGTCCACCGCCATGGCACGCCGGGGATCTTCAACACCGACCAAGGCAGCCAGTTCACCAGCGCGGAGTTCGTCGGTCTGATCCAAGGGCATGGCATCCAGGTGAGCATGGACGGCAAGGGCCGCTGGGTCGACAACGTGTTGGTCGAGCGGCTCTGGAAAAGCGTGAAATACGAGGAGGTCTACTTGCACGCCTACGATTCGGTCGCCCAGGCACGGCAAGGCTTGCAAAGCTATTTCAAGTTTTACAATGAACGGCGCCCACATTCCTCGCTTGACGGCAAAACCCCCGATAGCGTGTACTTCGATTCGCTGCCTATCCAGCAGGCAGCCTAAACCGCAGAAACCCACTTAAGCCCGGTAAAATCCTGTCCAACAAACCGGGGCCACCGCTCATGAGCGCCTATGGTCTACGCAATAAATCCTGATTCAGTAATGCCGCATCTGGAACAGCGATTGATCCCGCAGCACCGCCTCCAGCGCATCGCCCACCACTCCCGCCCAACGCTCGCCGCCGGCGGCATCAGCGATCAAATCCTGCCGGACTTCCAGTTCCACATGCGGCAATCCCGCCGCCGCGCCGTGGGTATCCATGGTGAAACCGACCTCCCGCCCCGAATACGGTTGGTTGTCGCCGACGCATAACGTCGGATCAGCCCGAAATTGCGCCAGCAGCGGTTCGGCCAGGCGAGGATCGCGGTTCCACAACACCCCAAGATGCCAGGGTCGTCGAAAGCCGTTCATCACTGGCGTGAAACTGTGCAGGGCGATCAGCGCCGGCGCATGACCTTGATCATGCCGCCAGCGGTGGGCCAGCGTTTGAGTGATGGCGTGGTGGTAGGGCCAGAACACCTGGTTGAGCCGGGCGTCGGCGTGAGCGTCGTCGAGGTCGCGGTTGCCGGGGATGACGATGCCATCGCTGATCCCGGCGATGGAAGTGGGATCGCCAGGAGAGCGATTGCAGTCAATCACCAGCCGCGAATAACCGGCCAGCACCGCCGGCGCATCCAGCCGCGCCGCCAGCAACCGGACCAAACCAGCGGCGCCAATATCCCAGGCGATATGCTGGGCCAGTTCCGCTGAACCCAGTCCAAGCTGCTTCAGCCGGGCGGGAATGGCGTTGCTGGCGTGGTCGCAGACCAGCACTACGGGGGCCTGGCCGTTCGGATTGAAGAGGGTGAAGGGCGGCGGATCGGCGTGACCGAGCAGGGATACGGAACGGGAGCGCAACAGAGGTTTCCTAAAGAGTGCGGATGCTGGCTTTGCGGAACGCCTCGCCCATCTCGTCGAAGGTCCGCGTGACCGGGAATTGCGGGAATTCGTCAATCACGTTCTGCGGCGGGCGGAACAGGATGCCGGCTTCGGCTTCGGCCAGCATCGCGGTATCGTTGTAAGAATCGCCGGCGGCGATCACCCGGAAATGGAGACTGTGAAACGCCCTCACCGCCTGGCGCTTGGAATCGGCCTGCCGCAGGGTGTAGTTGACGACCCGATCCTCCACCACCTCCAGCCGGTGACAGAACAGCGCCGGCCAGCCGAGCTGCCGCATCAACGGCATAGCGAATTCGTAATAAGTGTCTGACAGGATCACCACCTGGAACCGCTCGCGCAGCCAGTCCAGAAACTCGTGCGCTCCGTCCATTGGCCCCATGCCGGCGATCACCCGCTGGATGTCGGAAAGTTTCAGTCCGTGCTGATCCAGCAGAGCCAGCCGCTGCCGCATCAATTGATCGTAATCGGGAATGTCGCGGGTGGTCAGCCGCAGTGCTTCAATGCCGGTGCGTTCGGCGACATTAATCCAGATTTCCGGAACCAGTACCCCTTCCAGGTCCAGGCAAGCGAGTTCCATGAGAGTACCCCTGTTGGCTGTCATCCGCGCTGCCGTGGCGGAATCGACACGGTCGAAATAAAGGCGAATGGTTAAAGGCGAATGGTTATTGTAGAAAGTAACGCTAACCGGTTTGCTGTCATGACCGCAAGAGCCGCCGCGTCGGCGACGGACCCCGTCATCACCCTTAGCGCGGCGCTTCGTGTTCGGCGATGAGTTCAACCAACTGTTCGGTATTGAGCCGCAGCCGCAAAGCCAGCACCGTAATTAAATCAACCGCCGCCTTGGGATTCTGCTCCAGGAACGGCATGAAGTCCTTGCGGTGAATTCCAAGCAATTCGCAGGGTGTCAGCGTGATGGCGCTGGCCGAGCGTGCCCGTCCATCGAGCATGGCGATTTCACCGAAAATCTCGCCCGGCCCCAGTATGCCGAGTACGATTTCCGACCCATCCTGACGGGTTACGCTGATTTTCAACCGCCCGGTTAATATCACCCACATCTCTTCGCCGATCCCCCCCTGCGTAAACACAACATGTTGGGAGGGCAGAAGCACTGTTTGTGACAGCGCCATGATTTTTTCCAGATGAGTGGTGGATAAATATCTGAATAAAATGCTCTTTTTTAGGACATCGTGCTTTTGCTGATCGGGCGACGGCGCCCAGGCGCAATCCAGAGTGAGTACCGCGTGCAGTTGATCGGCGATCAGGGGACGCTTGATAAACAGGGAGTCGGAATCGAACAGCGGCGTTGCTGAAGCCAGAATGGCGTTGGCGTTCGGGACGGTGTGCCGGTATTCGTTCCAGAACGCCATTGCTGCCGCATCGTCGGCGTTGACAATAACGATATCGGCCTGTTCCCGACTATCAGTCACCAGCCGATACATATGATCCTTGCTGCTGGCTAACGACATGATATTACGGATCATCCGGTAGTCTTTTTGCACCAGCCCGATTATGTTCACGGTTACTGTTCTGGTCATGACTCTAATCTCCTCCACATGTTTACGTTGCAAAGCCGTCCATCTCTGGCGCGGACGTAACCGCGTCCTCCGAAAATCAGCGGTCCGCTACCAGCCCCCAGACGGTACTATAATCCTCNNTGCGCCTTCCTGTGCCTGGCGGCTTGCCGCAGTCGTATTGCTGGCGCTGGCTGGGGCATCGCCAGGCAACGCCCAGCGCTATGACAATGACTACAACGCCGACGCGCCTCGTCATTATGACGAGCGTGGCCGTTATGAACGCGATCAGGGCGAGCGGCGAGGCGGTCGCGGCGCTGTCGTGCGCTGTGAATCCATAGGCCAGGATTACCGGCATTGCCGGGCGGACACCAGAGACGGTGTGCAATTGTACCGTCAGCTGAGCAAGAACGCCTGCCGCTACAAAGAAAGCTGGGGTTATGACCAGCGGGGCATCTGGGTCAACCGGGGCTGCCGGGGCGATTTCCAACTATATACCGGTCGCAGCGGCGGCGACGGCGAAGATAAAGACAAGGATAATACCGCCGCAATTGTGGGCGGCGCCGTCGCGCTGGGAGTGTTGGGAGCGGTATTGTCGGAAAATGACAAGGACAGGAATAATCAAGCGGATCGCCCCCGCCAGATTATGCGGTGCGAATCCGATGGCGATTACCGGCGCTGCCGGGCTGATTTTCGCAACGGCGTTCGCCTCTATCGCCAGCTGAGCAAGGCCAGTTGCCGACAAAACGAGAGCTGGGGCTACGACCGGCGCGGCGTCTGGGTGGATCGCGGCTGCCGTGCGGAATTTGCGCTCGATTGAGCCAAAGCGCTTAAAATCAATCGCCAACCCGCGCTTCCGCCACTTTCTACCGGAGCAGGGCGCGGAATTGGAAAGGAGGGAAAAACCGTTTACCGCAACTGTGGAATGCCGCTGATGTAGCCAATCGATCCCTTCCGATTATCAATCAGCGGTACCAGTCGCGCCTTCAGCACCGGATCGATATTCGACGAATAATCACCGGGATGCTGGTAATTGCTCATGATGTAGGAAAATCCGTTCAGATCATCAACAGCCTGCAAGCCGGTGGACTCGGCGCCGGCGGGGATGGACAGAATACGGGATAACTTGCCGCTATCCACGTTGTAAGCCCACAGGAAATTGTTGATGTGCGCGGTGCTGCTATCCTCGCCGATGAACAGGGTGCGCATTTTCTCCGAGAACTTGATGTTGTCAGGATTGGCGATTTTATCCACGTTGGCGGTATTGCCCACTGCATCCTTGGCGATGTCCTGACCGATCACCAGCGCCTTCATCGAAGTTGCGACATAATCGCTATTGATGGCGTTGCCAGCGCTGTCTTTCACCCCCTTGGCGGTTGGCAGTTCATACACTGCTCCGGACAGATTCTTCGGCAGTTGAATGTGATCGGGTACGGTGGCGCTCGCAGCTTTCTCCATGCCGCTGGACATGCGGGTCAGGGCGATATAAGCCTTGCGGTCGGCGGTATTGAGCGTTACCCCTTCCATCTTCTCGAACTCGGTGGTGGCGCCCAGATAACCGGCGTAGCGGCGGGTCTCCAGAAATGCAGCGGCCTTCTCCATCCCCGGTTTCAGTCGCAACCATTCGGTCTTGGCCTTCTCGTGACCGGCAACCACTTTAACGAAGCCGGCGACTTCCTTGTCGGATGATTCGAAAATGTCGCTGAATTTGATGTTGTCGGTGTTGACCATCTTGTCCAGTTCGGCATCGGTTGCGCTGCCCAGCTTGATCCAGGTCAGATTGGCCGCGCCGCCATTCTGGTCGCTGGTCTGATCCCATTTGGCCGCGTACAGCGTACCCAAAGACAGATCGCCAGCCTTGTCGGCTACGAACATTGTCAACACGGTGTAGGTGCCATCGTCGCCTTGGTAAGCCGTGCGATTATCCGGCATTACCTGCGCCAGTTCGCGGGAGATGCGCCCCAACACCCGATGGGCGACGACGGTGGCGCTGCCATCGGCCTTTAGCGTGACTTCCGGGGTCAGGCCATAGTTGTAGGCATTGGGGACCGTGGCGCCGCCAAAGTAGGCATTCATTGAGGTCAGCGCCGCCAAGTAGCTGTCCTTGCCATATATCTCCGCGCAAGTTCCGGTTTCCAGACACCGGGCGTCTGGCTCATATTCTTCACTGCCCAGATGAGTATTCCACGGCGACAACGACCCGGCACAGGGAATCCACAGTCCGCGGATACCGTCCATGCTGATATTCTTCAGCCCCGCCACTTTCAGTGCGCCGGTGTTCCTGCTCTGATCCACAGTGGACAGCTTCATCACCATCGGCGCTTTGCCATACATATCTTTGGGCGGCACCGAACTGTCATATTCCACATACTCGAAGTGGGTGACCAGATATAGCGGATTTCCGCCCTGTCCGGTGGCCGCTGCCCCATCAACCTTGAGCAGCGAGTTGGCGTCCGGGGTGTTAGCGATGAAAGGATTACCATTGAGGTCTTTCAAGACGTTGCCATTCACATCGTAAACGTGACCACCGGTAACGCCGGTAATGGTGTCAGTACTGTAATACAAAGTTTGGTGATGCAGCGGGGAAGTCTGGTTGCTGCCATCGTCATACGTTACTTTCACCGCAGCCGTGGTGTAAGCGGCAGCGCGTTCCTGATCGGTGCTGGGCGCTGCCATCCCGATAAACTCGACCGATTTGACTTTCGGCAAAACGGAATCATTATTGTCGTCGCTACCACAGCCGACCAGCCCCAGCGCGGCCAGCACCGCAACCGTCAACAATTTCATTGGCATCAGAGTACTCTCCCGGTAGTAAAAGCAGCTTGACATGGTTGCGTACCGAGATTGCTGGTCTATGACGAGTCCATGACCCTATGATGACAAGCATCCTGATAGTGGTTGAAAAGCAACGGATTTACGGTTCACTGTCGCGGGTGAGCCGGTGACAAAACGATAGCGCTGACTCGATTCCGCCGCCGCATCGCGCCTCTTTCCAAGGTTACCGGCATGGTCTACAGTTGAAACCATCACGCGATCAGCCATATTGACCCGCGATCAAGAGTAACGCCACGCTATGGCCACCAATCCCAGCAACGTCATTTCCCAGCCCGTCGGCCAATTGATTGGGCTGGCTCGTCAGTTGGTCATGAATCATCTGCTCGACGAAGCCGCCGCGATCAAGGCTCTCGAACAGTCGCGCAAGGACAATACTCCCTTCGTTGCTTATCTGGTCGAAAACAAGCTGGCGCGTGACAAGGATATCGCCCGCGTCGCCTCGCGCAGTTTCAATCTGCCGTTGTTCGATCTGACCGCTCTGGATATTGACGCCGCCGTCGTTCAGCTTGTTGATGAAAAACTGATCCGCCAGCATCATGCCCTGCCGCTGTACAAGCGGGGGCGGCGGCTGTTCGTGGGCGTAATTGACCCTACCAACCAGCGGGCGCTGGAAGACATCAAGTTTCAGACCCGGCTTGATATCGAACCGGTCATCATCAGCGAACTCCAGATGGTCAAGGCGCTCGAAACCGCGCTTGAAAAGCCGGCCACGAGCATGGGGGACGGTGAAATCGGCGATCTCGACTTTGGCAACGAGACCGATGCCGCGTCGAAGATCGAAACCCTGACTCAATCGGACACCGATGACGCGCCGGTGGTGCGTTTCATCAATCAGGTCATCCTGCAAGCGGTTAATCGCGGCGCGTCCGATATTCACTTTGAACCCTACGAAAAAACCTACCGGGTCCGCTTGCGTCAGGACGGCATGCTGGATGAACTCTATAAACCGCCGGTTTCCATGGCGCCGCGCCTGGCGGCTCGCCTCAAGATCATGGCCCAGATGGACATCGCCGAGCGTCGCGTACCCCAGGACGGGCGCCTCAAGCTCTATCTGACCAAACAGCGGGCCATTGATTTTCGAGTCAATACCCTGCCCACCATGTGGGGCGAGAAAGTGGTGATGCGTCTGCTCGATCCCACCAGCGCCCAGATGGGCATTGAGGCGCTGGGCTATGAGGACCATCAGAGAGATCTGTTCCTCGACGCCATCCACAAACCGCAGGGCATGGTGCTGGTGACCGGCCCCACCGGCAGCGGCAAGACCGTATCGCTCTACACGGCGCTCAACATCCTGAANNTTGGAAACCGCAGAGATTGCGATCAAGGCGGCGCAGACCGGTCACATGGTGCTTTCCACCCTGCACACCAACAGCGCGCCGCAGACACTCAGCCGGCTGATGAATATGGGTGTAGCGCCCTACAATATCGCTTCCAGCGTGACGCTGATCATCGCGCAGCGGCTGGGGCGGCGGCTATGCCCGCATTGCAAGGAAGAGGTCAAGATTCCGCCGGAAGGATTGATTAGCCTGGGCTTCCACGAAAATGAGCTAAAGGATCTGACGATCTATAAGGCTGTCGGTTGCGACCAATGCAATAACCGTGGTTATAAGGGCCGAGTCGGCATTTATGAGGTCATGCCGATCTCCGAGGAGATCGGCCGCATCATCATGGCCAATGGCAACGCGATGCATATCGCCGACCAGGCACGCAAGGAAGGCATCAACGACCTGCGGCAGTCGGGCTTGAACAAGGTTCGCATGGGCCTGACCAGCCTGGAAGAAGTCAACCGAGTCACTACGGAATAAAGACTATGGCGAAACAACCGACGCTGGCGAAAACCAAAAAGAAGGAAGAGGAGCCCACGTTCAAGTGGGAAGGCACTGATAAACGAGGCAATCGGGTCAAGGGCGAACTGCGCGGCGCTAATGCGGCTCTGATCAAGGCCGAGCTGCGCCGGCAGGGCATCCTGCCGCTGCGGGTCAGCAAGAAATCCAAGCCGCTGTTCACCTTCGGCGACTCCGTTGTGCCCAAGGACATCATGTTTTTCACCCGCCAGCTCTGCACCATGCTGTCGTCCGGCATCGCCGTGGTGCAGGCGCTGGATATGGTTGGACACAGCAACAAGAAGCCCAAGGTCAAGGAACTCATTCTCAACATTAAGACTGAGGTGGAAAGCGGCACGGCGTTTTCCAAGGCGTTGGCCAAGAACCATCTGTACTTCAATGATCTGTATTGCAGCTTGGTTCATGCCGGCGAGGAAGCCGGCGTGCTTGAAGTGTTGCTCGACAAGATTGCGACCTATCTGGAGAAATCCGAGGCGCTGAAGGCCAAGGTCAAGAAGGCGCTCACTTACCCGGCCATCGTGCTGGTGTTCGCCTTCGTCGTTACCGCTATCCTGCTGATCTTTGTCATCCCGACCTTCGAGGATCTGTTCAAGGGCTTCGGCGCGGAATTGCCGGCACTCACCCAGTTTGTGATTCAACTGTCGAAAGTGTTCCAGGAATACTGGTACCTGATTCTGGGCTTGCCGGTCGCATTGGTGGTCGGTTTCCTGGAAGCGCGCAAACGCTCGCGCACCTTCTATCAGCTCCTGGATCGCTGGGTGCTGCAAATTCCCCTGATCGGCGATTTGGTCGCCACCTCGGCCAACGCCCGCTTCGCCCGTACCCTGTCTACGCTGTTTAATGGCGGCGTGCCTCTCGTTGACGCCTTGGTCAGCGTCTCCGGGGCCACCGGCAACTATGTCTACGAAAAAGCCGTGCTGGACATGCGCGATGCGGTGTCCATCGGTCAGCAACTGAACTTTGCGATGCGCCAGAGCAGCCTGTTCCCGGACATGGTGGTGCAGATGGTGGCCATCGGCGAGGAGGCCGGTTCGCTCGGCGATATGCTGGCCAAGGTGGCCGATTTCTATGAAGCGGAAGTGGATGACAAGGTGGACCGGCTGACGACCATGATCGAACCGCTGCTGATGGCGTTCCTGGCCGGCGTGGTCGGCACTCTGGTGATCGCCATGTACCTGCCGATCTTCAAGCTGGCGGCAGCCGTCTGACGGCGACCACACCCTATGGCCCTGCTGGAGTTGCTGGCCGGTTCGCCGGCGCTGTTTGTCACTCTGACCGTGTTGCTGGGTCTGATGGTCGGCAGCTTTCTGAACGTTGTCATCTACCGCTTGCCGCTGATGATGGAGCGGGAATGGCGGACCCAGTGCGTGGAGCTGCTCAACCAGCCGGATCCGGAGGGAGACCGCCCACCGCTGACGCTATGGGGGCCACGCTCGCAATGTCCAAGCTGCGGCCACCTGATTCAGGCGATGGAAAACATCCCGTTGTTGAGCTATGGGTTGCAGCGTGGGCGCTGCGCCCATTGCAGCGTCGCCATCGGCGTCCAGTACCCGCTGGTGGAGGCCCTGAGCGGGGTTCTGGCGGGCGTGGTCGCCTGGAAATTCGGCTTTGGCTGGCCGGCGCTGGCGGCGCTGGCGTTCACCTGGACCCTGCTGGCCGCCAGCGCCATTGATGTGCGCCACCAACTGCTGCCCGATAGCCTGACATTGCCGCTGTTGTGGCTGGGGTTGGGCGCGGCGCTGTTCGGGCTGTTCGCCGATCTGCCCAGCGCGGTTATTGGCGCCATGGCCGGTTATCTGTCGCTCTGGTCCGTTTACCATCTGTTCCGTGTGCTGACCGGCAAGGAGGGCATGGGCCATGGCGATTTCAAGCTGCTGGCGGCGCTTGGGGCCTGGACCGGGTGGTCCTACCTGGTCACGATTGTCATTCTGTCGTCGCTGGTGGGCGCGGTGTTCGGATTGGCGCTGATCCTGTGGCGAGGCCGGTCCCGGCATGTGCCGATGCCATTTGGGCCGTTTCTCGCTGCTGCCGGCTGGATCGCGTTGCTGTGGGGCGAGACCATCAACCGCGCCTATCTGAGCTGGCTGGGGTTGTGACCATGCTGGTCATCGGGCTGACCGGCGGTATCGGCAGCGGCAAGACCGCAGTCAGCGACCGCTTTGCCCGGCATGGAGCGCCGGTGGTTGACACCGATCAGCTTGCCCGCGAGCTGGTCGAACCTGGGCAATCGGCGCTGGCGGAAATCGTCGCTTATTTCGGGCCGGACTGTCTCGATGATGCCGGACGACTCCATCGCGCCCGGCTGCGGGAGCGGGTATTCGCCGATGCGGAGGGCCGACGGCGGCTGGAAGCCATTCTGCATCCCCGCATTCGCAACCTGGTGCAGGAACGGGTAGCTGCTCTGACTACGCCTTATTGCGTGGTCGTGATTCCGCTGCTGGCGGAGACCGGGAAGATGGATCTAATGGATCGGGTTCTGGTAGTGGACGCCCCGGAAACCGAGCAAATCCGCCGGGTCATGGCGCGGGATCGGGTGAGTGAAACGCAGGCCAGGCGCATTCTAGCCGCGCAAGCCGGTCGCGCCCAGCGGCTCGCGCTGGCGGACGACGTTCTGGAAAATGTCGGCGATCTGGAGGCGCTGGATCGCCAGGTGGCTTTTTTGCACCAGCGCTATTTGGCTTTAGCCGCCGCTTGGCCTGCATGACCATTGCCGGGTCGGCCACTCGATTTTCCCCGTTTGATCCCCCGGATGGTCGCTGCCGCGAGGTGTTTCGTGTTCCAAACCGTTTTTTATGAACAACCGCTCAACGAACGCATCCGCGCTTTGTTGCGCCTGGAATTTTTGTTCCAGCAGGTCGAACACGCCACTGCCTGCGCCTCCATCTGGGACAGCCGCATGGCGCTGCAAGGACTGTTTGATATTCTCGATCTGACGGGGCGCAACGAATTCAAAGGCGAACTGCTCAAGGAGCTGGAACGCCATGCAGCGACCTTGTGCCGGTTGCGGCAAACGCCTGGCGTTCATGCAGCGACTCTGGATCGCGTCCTGGCGGAAATCGCGTGCGTCACCAACCGCCTCCATAAAAATCTGGATAATTTGACCATGGACGCGGTGCGGCAAACCGATTTTCTCAGCGCCATTCACAAGCGCCACCATGTACCCGGCGGCGCTTGCCAATTCGATGTGCCGGCGCTGCATCATTGGCTGCAACAGGACGGCGTCATCCGCAACCGCCACCTGCAGGAATGGCTGGAACCTTTCGCGCCGATGCAGGAGGCCGTCATTCTCATCCTCCAACTGATCCGCGAGAGCGCCACGCCCCGGCCGGAAATGGCCCGGCGCGGCTTCTTTCAGCGGGGACTCGATAGCACGGTGTCCAACCAGTTGATCCGGGTGATGCTGGCGCCTGGCGATGGCCTCTTTCCAGAAATCAGCGCGGGTCGGCATCGCTTCGCCATTCGCTTTTTGGAACAGCCTGATCCCAGCCGCCGGGCTACTCAGAGTACGATGGATATTTCCTTCGGGCTGGCCTGCTGCGCCATATGACTCTCCGTTTACCACTGGCCCGCCACCGGTAAATCACCTTGCTGGCCGAAACTGCCGACGTAGCAGCGGTCAATGCCGCAGCCGTCCCACGCCCCATTGCCGTTGGCGTCCAGATACCAGGTTCCGGCGCGAAACACGCCGATCTTGGCGAAGCCGCTCCCATTCCAGTCGCCGGCTACCGGACGATCACCGGGTGCGCCGAAGTTGTAGCAGCCATCGGCGACGCAGCCATCCCATTGCCGGTTGCCATTACGGTCCGTGAACCATTGGCCGGTGCCGGAGCGGAATATCCCGATGTAGCTCTTCGTTCCGCCGTCCCAATTGCCGGAGGCAGGCAGATCGCCCGCCGCGCCAAAGCCGGTGAAGCAGAACTCCGTGCCGCAGCCGTCCCACGCGCCGTTGCCGTTGGCGTCGAGGAACCATTGGCCGTTGCGGAACACGCCGACGGCAGTGAATGCGGAGATGCTGGTCATGGTGAAATTGAAGGTCATCTGAGTAGAATCGCTTTTCTCCTTAAAAACCAAGTGGTTGATTCCGATGTTATCGGCTGCGGGGTCTTGCTCACGGTTTTCGTCCCAATAAAAGCCTGCGCTAAGCAGTACATCCGCCGAGGAAAAAGCGAGGAAGGTAGACGGCTTGCGAGCGACAGCAATCTGGGAGAGCCAAGGTGGGTCTAACCGTAAGACATCAACATTATTCATGTTTCCTACAACCTCAATTCCCAGCGTGGTCGAAATGTCGTTCGGGTAGTGGCTCGGCAACGAGGACGGAATCCAAGTAAAATTACGAGTATCTTGAGTGCTATAGGTGACTTTAGCTTCCTTCATGTCGCCCGTGTCACCGAAGCACCCGCCGCACCCCTGAAGCGGAACATTACGGAGGTAGTTGCTGGATAGCCGTTCCAGGTTGAGATCGCGATTCGCAGCCCTCAGCGTTCCGTTCAGGCTGATGCTGAGGTTGCCGCTTGCAGTGACTTTCTGCGCCAAGCTGTCATATGACAAGGTCCCGCTGATCATCCAGGTGCCGTAGTCGTTCCCCCCTACGTTTGCCACGCGCCCAGACCAAATGACGTAGATACCTGTGGGACTTGCGGTAATCCCGATGAGAACCCCGGATGAGGTACCTGCACCGGAGAGGAAGGGTGCCATAAACCAGCTTGTTCCCCAGCCGTTTTCGTCGTAACGGTCTGGGTGAGGCCGAAAAATCAGACCTCCTTCTGGCTTGACATGGAAGGAGCCGAAAACGAACCCATCGCATAGAAGACGGTAATGGGGGATGTAAGGGAAATCAGCGGTTGGAGGAACATCCTCGAAATCGTATTTATTGCAGGCTGACGAAATCTGGGCGAAGGTCATAAAGCTCAAGGCCAGGATGACCCCTATTACTCCGGAAGATCTGCACCTTGCTGCAAAAATGTAACTAATACGTTTAGTTTTCATAAACTGAGCTTCCCTCTGTTCGAGACGAAATATTGAAGATTCCTCCGACCGGCGATGGTTGAACACGAGGTATGCCTGACTTGAAGTCAGTCCGTTCGGCATTGTGGCAAGTAAAAAGCCAACTTCCAACACCGGTTACGCTGCTCTCAATTAGAACGATTCAGAAAATAAAAAATTGAAATTAAAGGAAATATAGGAATAGGCATCTGGAATGGCGAAGATGCAGGAAGCTAAAAATACGGGCAGGTTTTCAATTTTGAAACGTGCCGATTTCCAGCATGTTTCAATTTTAAATAAGGCATAAGTAATCGCCGACCGCTACGCACCGCTTTGATCTACTCAATTCGGCCAGCCATTGCAGCAACAGGTGTTCAAGGGCGGCTTCGGTAATGGACATGGCGGGTTCCAGGAGATCAGAACTGCTTCCGTTGATTAGTCGTAGACAAATACAATTTATTCACTCAGGAACGTCCTCATAAATCCGGGCCAGCGGCAAAATTAGATCAACGCTCTTCAATTCCACCGCTTCTTTAGCACCATAGGTTTCCTGTTCCCAACCATCCGGCAGACGGCGGTAGCAGATAACCCGGCGGCTGTTTTGCGCCACCAGCAGATACTCCTGCAAACCGGGCAACTGCCGGTAGGTGATCCGCTTAAATTCCCGGTCGCGCTGGTCAGTGCTGGGCGAGAGTACTTCGATCACCAATTTGGCGTCACTCACGAAATAACAGTTTTGGAGCTTTTCCGGCTCGACGCAGGACACCATGACATCAGGGTAGAAAAAGCAGTGGGCGGCGGCGATTTCCAGCTTCATGTCGCTCATATACACCCGGCAGGGGGAGTCGCGCAGATGACTGTGCAGGGCGCTGAACAGACTACCGGCAATGAGGTTGTGCGCTGCGCTGGCGCCGGTCATCGCCAGAATTTCGCCGTTGACGTACTCATTGCGCCCTTCGCTCTCAAGCTCCCTCTCCAGGTAATGATCAACGCTGTAATGCAGGATTTTGGCGGCGTGCATGGCAAGGCTCCGAATCGGTTGACGCAGATCGTAAAAATCATAATCTACCGTATTACGCTACGCTCTCCCACTCCATTGCATCGGAAACCCGCCATGCGCTTCTTCAACACCGCCGGCCCGGTGGATGCCATCCGGCATTACACTCTGCCGCCGCTTTCCCGGATTGATCTGGACGATGTGCTGCTGCTGATCGAACAGCAGAAATACTTTGTCCTTCACGCCCCTCGCCAAACCGGCAAAACCTCGGTGCTGCTGGCGCTGATGGAACGCCTGAATCGGGAAGGGCGCTATAGCTGCCTGTATGTCAATATTGAGAGCGCTCAGGCTTATCGGGGCAACATGGACGCTGCCATGCGCACACTGACCGCCACGCTGGCCGATTACGGCGACCGCTTTTTGGGCGAATCGCGGCTGCCTGCGTGGGCCAAAGCCGCTTTTGAAACGGCAGGCGGCGGCGGAGCGCTGGAATTGTTGCTGCGGCAGTGGGCGCGGGAGAACGATAAACCCATCGTGCTGTTGCTGGACGAAGTGGACGCGCTGGTAGGCGATACATTGATTTCCCTGCTGCGGCAAATTCGCGCCGGCTATACCCAACGGCCCGGCGCGTTTCCACAAACCATTGTTCTGTGCGGGGTGCGCGATGTGCGCGACTATCGCATCCACACCGCCGGGCAGGACATCATCACCGGCGGCTCTGCCTTCAATATCAAGGCCGAATCGTTGCGGCTGGGCAATTTCAGCGCCGCTGAGATTGCCCAGTTGTATCGCCAGCATACCGACGAGACCGGGCAGGTTTTCGCCGAAGGCGCGTTCGCGCAGGTCTGGAACCTGACCCAGGGTCAGCCGTGGCTGGTGAATGCCCTGGGTTATGAAGCCTGTTTCAAAATGAAAGCCGGGCGGGATCGCAGCCAGCCGATCACGGTCGAACAAATCGAGCAGGCCAAGGAGAATCTGATCCAGCGCCGCGAAACCCATCTGGATCAATTGGCCGACAAACTGCGCGAGGAACGGGTGCGACGGGTGATTCAACCCTTGTTAGCCGGGAGCGAACTGGCTGACCACTTCCACCCGGATGATGTCGCCTATGCCAGCGATTTGGGCCTGATTCGCCAAGAGCGCGGCAGCCCGATTGAGATTGCCAACCGTATCTATCAGGAAGTCATCCGTTGCATCAACCATGGCT
>DEHY01000073.1 GCA_002352185.1 Competibacteraceae bacterium UBA2788 | reverse complement strand
GCTGGATCAACGGCGGCGGCGGCAGCACTGGCTGGGTCAATCGCTACGGTGGCGGCGGTGGCGGCAGTTGGGTCAATCGCCGCTGAATCACTGTCCCATCCAGCATCGGGCCGCGTAGCGCTGCTTCCAGCAGTTCGCGTGGCCCGATGTTTAACAAACATGCTGAAAAATACTTGTCAATTTCGTAATACGGCTGACACTGGTAGGAGCCACTTTATTGACCCGGCCCGAAACTGCCGAAACCAACAATATCCCTCACTGCGTCGCATTGGAGGGGTTGCGGCTGTTTCATCGCAACACACCGGTCAGTCAAGCGATGACCTTATTCACGGCGAGTCTAACGACGCTGGTGCTTTGGCCGATTGAAGAGCGGTTGCATCTGCTCCTGTGGTTTTCCCTAGCCATCGTCGTCGCTTGCTTAAGATTAGGGTTGAGCTGGCGATTTTCCCGATTGGAACAAACTGGAACAGCTATCGGCGTGGCCGCCTGGGAACGCTGGACCCGATTCAGCACTCTCCTGTCCGGCGCCATCTGGGGCGGCGGCGGGGTTTGGCTCTATCCCGTTGGAGACAGCCACCGCGAGACCTTTCTGTGCCTTATCCTGTTGGGCATGTGTTCAGGCGCGATGCCTCTGCAAGCGCCGGTACGGGGGGCGTTTCCGCTCTTCGCCGGAGCAGTTCTGTTACCCATGAGCCTCTTGTTCATTCTAAAGGGCGGATTCATTGATCTGGTCATCGCCACTACCGCTCTCCTGCAACTGTACGCCCTGATCGTCAGCGCAGACCGCTATCGGTTAAACATCGTCGACAGCCAGCGACTGCGTTTTGAAAATGAGACGCTGGTCAAGGATATGACTGCTTCAAGGGAAGCTGCTCTGGCCGCCAGGGATGTGGCGGAGGCGGCGAGCCTAGCGAAGTCGCAATTTCTAGCAACGATGAGCCACGAGATTCGCACCCCGATGAACGGGGTGTTGGGCATGAACGAACTATTACTGAACACCGAACTGACCCCGATCCAACGGCGCTACGCGACGACGATACACAGATCGGGGCAAGCGCTGCTCTCGATCATCAACGACATACTGGACTTCTCCAAGATCGAAGCCGGGCGGTTGGAGCTGGAGCGGATTGATTTTGATCCCCGCGAAATCGTAAAAGGCGTCGGGGACATGCTGGCGGACCGGGCGCAGTGCAAAGGTCTGGACCTGGTTTGCCGGATAGGGCCGGAGGTGCCCTCGGCGGTGCGGGGGGATCCGCACCGGCTGCGGCAAATCCTGGTGAACCTAGTGGGCAATGCGATCAAATTCACCGAGTGCGGCGAGGTGGTCGTCGATCTGGAGTGCGAATCGGCGGTTGGAGCGACGGCGGTGCTGCGCGGCACAGTGCGCGACACCGGCATCGGCATTGAACCCGAAGTGCAAACCCAATTATTCAAAGTCTTTTCCCAAGCCGACAGCTCCCACGCCCGCCGCTTTGGCGGCACTGGTCTGGGGCTGGCGATCACCCAACAGTTGGTCGAATTGATGGGCGGAACGATCCAGGTGGACAGTACGCCCGGCCACGGTTCGACCTTCCGCTTTACGGTGGCGTTGGAACCCTCGGATGGGGTTCACAGCGGTTGCGACTCACCCAATGTCCAGTCTCTTGCGCCGATGCGGCGGGATGGTCCTGATCGCCATCAAGCAATCCATGTGCTGCTGGCGGAAGACAACCCGGTCAATCAACAAGTGGCCTTATGTATGCTGGAAAATCTGGGTTATCGGGCCGAGATCGTGGAGAACGGTCGTGAAGCGCTCCAGGCGCTCCGCGCCGCCCACTATGACCTGGTGTTAATGGACTGTCAGATGCCGGACATGGATGGTTTCGAAGCCACCCGGCGCTGGCGCGCCCAAGAACAAGCAACGGGCGGCAGACGCATTCCAATTATCGCCGTGACCGCCAATGCCCTGGAGGGGGATCGGGACGCCTGTCTAGCCAGCGGCATGGATGATTTCCTGTCCAAGCCGTTCACTCGCTTGGCGCTGGCGGCGCTGCTCCAGCGCTGGATTTATAAATCAATGAAGTAACCGATCTTGATTTATACCGTGTTTGTCGCTACAGGTGCGACTAGACTAATTCTAGTTCATTGGCGCGAAGCGCCGTCGAACTCTCGTTGAAGCGGACACCGCTCGCTGCGTTCGCGGCTTGCGCCCGCTTGGGGTTTCCAGGCCGGACCGTCGTCCTTTTCACCCACGTGCGGGTGCCGCTTAACTCGCGCCCGTTAGGCCTATGAAAAACATCTTCGCGAGCATCTTGCTAATGTCTGTTTCAACATCCGCTATTGCGGACCCGACATTGATTGGGAAATGGCGGTCAGATCAAGAACTGACTATGCGCTTTATCAAAGACAACGTGAAGCTGCAAGACAAGATTTCCGATTTCATCGGCGACATGATGGGTCGGCTAACGCTTACGTTTACTCATGACAAAGTACACTCATCGCTACAAGACTATGATGTGATAGTCGAGGGCAAAAAACATCGCATGGTTGGCTTCAATGAGCATGCACCTTATACGATCCTGTACTCAAGCAATAGAATCATCGTCACTTCTGGTCGTGAGCCAGTTACTGGCAATGTAGTGGTTACAAAGTACAATTTTGATAGTCCTGACGTCATGTGGATTTACACCGGAGGTGCAGATAGTGTACTACCAAATTCACACTATCGCGAATACTTCAGGCGTGTGCCATAGGCATAACAATTCGTTCAAGCCGACCCCGCAGCGGGGCAGCTTAATTCAGGCGTTAGCCCCCTTGTATCACGCAGTTGTTTTCAACCCACCACGCTGGAGACTTCGACATGAATGCATTCGGACGAATCTTGAATAC
>DEHY01000096.1 GCA_002352185.1 Competibacteraceae bacterium UBA2788 | reverse complement strand
AGCAGCAGAGTCACCATCAGGCCGGCTCTGACCGGATTGCTCAGCCAGTGCTGGAAGGTTTCGTAATCGGCGCGGGACACCGACAGCATGGAAATGACAAACCACAGCACCAGCGGCACCAGGGCGACCGAAGTGACGCGCTGCAACCACCAGTGGTGAGTGCCGTCTTTGGCGGTGCCCAGACCGCGAACGCGAGCGAGCGGGGTACGAATGCTCATTGGAATTTCTCTCCTCAGGGCGCGGCGATCAGCCAGCACAGGAAGGTCAGAATGATGGAAGACCATACTACGGCCCAGCCGGATTGGGTGGCTTGCTCCATTTCGAAGCCGTGGCCGGCATCCCAGAACAGGTGGCGAATACCGTTGGCCAGGTGATAGAACAATGCCCAGGTCCACAGGAACAGGAGGAGTTGTCCCAGCTTGGATCCCAGCACCGCCTGGGCGTGTTCAAAGGCTGCGGGGCCGCGAGCGGCAGCCACCAGCCAGTACACCAGCAGCAGAGTGCCCACCACCAGCCCGGCGC
This sequence comes from Competibacteraceae bacterium UBA2788, assembly GCA_002352185.1. Classification (GTDB taxonomy): domain Bacteria; phylum Pseudomonadota; class Gammaproteobacteria; order Competibacterales; family Competibacteraceae; genus Contendibacter. The sequence continues at coordinate 19,928 of DEHY01000096.1, read as the reverse complement.
CGGTGGCGCGGTGAGTAATGGACAGGATTGAAGTCATTTGCGGTCTGTAATAGGGACCGATCATGAACGGCGACAATGGCCGTTGTTTGGCTGACATACGGTGCTCCTTGTGACGCAGTGGTAAAAGAAGGGTTGTCGTTGTTGTGCGATGCAACAATCATAATCGAAAGCTGACCGGATTTCCGAAAACCTGACTTGGGGCCAAATGGTTACGTTGCGATCAGCGTGGCGCAGCGCCTCGCTGGTTGGGATCAGGTTTGATGGCTAGAAGTCGATGCAACGCCCGGCTTTCTCCCAATCGCCGTAGCGGGTGGGTTCGAGTCCTTTGGGACCGCCATATTCAGCGGGTTTGCCGGATTTTTCAGCGGCTGGGGGCGGCGGGTCAGGCAGTATGGCGGACTGTGGCGGCAGCGTCGTCTGCGGGTCATTGTTATTCATGGCAACTCGCTGTGGGTTGAGGGATGGCAGAAGCCGAACCATCCTTGTCACATCCACCGCCGGGATCGCCGGAGGCTCCAGGCCTCGTGCCTTTGCAGCAACGGGAGCATCCCGGTCTACATTTTGTGGGGCTATTATGCCGATCACGTCTCTTGAACGCAATGAATCGGCGGTTGGGCAGCCACCGTAACCTTCATGTATTCAAAGTCCTTAACTGACTTAAATCCAAAAGGATTCTCTCTTATGAACGTGGAATGGCGCGATTTTCCTGAACGGGCCGACGGTCGTTGGGGCAGTGGCTCGGTGATGCGCTTCGGCCAGCCGGAAGTGGCATCCGGCGCGGCGCTGATGGGCGATGTGTGCTGCGATTTATCCCACCTGGGCTTGATCGCAGCGCGTGGGCCGGATGCCGAACGCTTCCTGCAAGGCCAACTGACCTGCGACGTGCGCCAGGTTACGTCGGAACGCAGCCTGATCGGCGCGCATTGCAACCCCAAGGGTCGTGCTTTAGCCTGCTTTCGGCTGTTCCGGCGCGAGGATGCCTGCTATCTGGAGCTGCCGCAGGCGATGGTGGATGCAACATTAGGTCGGCTCCGCAAGTATGTATTGAGAGCCAAAGCGGTGTTGGAAGACGCCAGCGCGGATCTGGCGCGGATCGGAATCGCGGGGCCGAACGCGGCGAGCCTGCTTGGATCCGTGCTGGGCGCGGTTCCAGAAACGATGAACGGCGTTATCGCAGCCGACAGCATGACCGCAATTCGCCTGCCCGGACTCCAGCCGCGTTTCGAGGTGCATGGCGCGGCGCAGGAATTGGGCGCAGTCTGGAACGCGCTGGCGGCCAACCTCGCGCCGGTTGGGACTGAGGCGTGGCGATTGCTCGATATTCTGGCCGGGATACCGGCGATTTATCCCGAAACGGTGGAAGCCTTTGTGCCGCAAATGATCAATTTGCAGCAGTTGGAGGGGATCAGCTTTCAGAAAGGTTGTTACACCGGGCAGGAAATCGTGGCGCGCACCCACTATCTGGGCAAGATCAAGCGGCGGATGTATCTGGCTCGGGTAGACAGCCCGACCCCGCCGCGCCCCGGTGATCCGCTGTTTTCGCCGCAGGCCGATGCGAGTCAAAGCGCCGGGCAACTGGCCGACGCCTGTCGCCATCCCGATGGCGGTTATGCCGTGCTGGCGGTGGCGCTGATCGAGTGCGCGGAGCATGGAACGCTGCAATTAGGCGACGCCAGCGGGCCATTGTTGCAATTGGCGGCGTTGCCCTACGGGTTTGATGGCGGGGCAGCTTAGGCCGCTCAGTCTTCGGCAGGTATCCAGCCGCCCATGTCCTTCCAGCGGTTGACGATTTGGCAAAACAGCTCCGCCGTGCGTTCAACATCGTAAATCGCCGAATGCGCCTCGCGCTCGTCCCAGCGAATGCCCGCCGCTTGCAGCGCCCGCGCCAGCACGGTCTGGCCGTAAGCCAATCCGGCCAGCGACACCGTGTCGAAGCTGCTGAAGGGATGAAACGGATTGCGCTTGATATGGGTGCGGGCGACCGCCGCGTTCAGGAACCCCAGATCGAAAAAGGAGTTGTGGCCGACCAGAATGGCGCGGGTGCAGCCGGTTTCGCGCATCTCCCGGCGCACTTCCCGAAACAGGGCGTTCAACGCCTCGCTTTCCGGCACGGCAAAGCGAAACGGGTGATAGGGGTCAATGCCATTGACCGCCATCGAGGCGGGGTCCATTCGTGCGCCGGGAAACGGCTCCACATGATGGGACAGAGTGCCGGCGGGATGCAGCGCGCCTTGCCAGTCCATACGCACAATGACTACGGCGATTTCCAGCAGGGCGTCGGTCTGGGCGTTGAGGCCGCCGGTTTCAACATCCACGATGACCGGCAGAAAACCCCGGAAACGGCGGGCGATAAGAGATTTGGAGGACGATTCGTTCATTCATGCAGCATACCGAATCACCGGCGGGATCGCACCCGCGCCGCGCTCGCCCGCTCAGCCCGGCGTGTTGTGCGCCACCCAGCGCGGGCCGGCAGCGGTCCTTTCACGCTTCCAGAACGGCGCTTTCGATTTCAGTTCCTCCATGATGAAGCGGCAGGCCGCGAACGCCTCCGCCCGCTGCGCCGACCACACTGCCGCCAGCACAATCGGATCGTTCGGCTGCAATGCGCCAATGCGGTGGATCAGCAGCGCGTCCAGCAGCGGCCATTCCCGCGCCGCTGATTCAACGATCCGCTGCAAGTGGCGCTCGGTCATGCCGGGATAGTGTTCCAGCGTCATCTCCTGCACCGTGTCGCCGTCGTTGAAGTCGCGCATCGTGCCGATAAAAATCGCCGTCGCGCCGTACCGGCCCGACAAACGTTCGTCCAGGCCCGCCTGATAACACCCCAGTTCCAGCAGTGGGTCGAAGGGCGTTGCCCGCAGTTCGACCTTCATCCTTCATCCTCCCGTCACTGGTGGAAAAAACGCCACCTCATCGCCGTCACGCACCGTCTGCTCCGGGCTGGCGTACTCCATGTTCACCGCCGCCAGCGTGTTTGGCGGCAAGGGCGTATCCGGCCACAGTGTCGCCCACACCTCTGCGACGGTTAATGCAACGGCAGGATCCAGCCGATCCTCAGCCCGGCCCAGACGGTCGCGCAAACTGGCGAAATATTTGATGCGAACAGCCATAAACGATCTCCTTAACGACTATTTGACCCGCGCCAGACTCAACAACAGTGCTCCGCTGCCCAGCAATGCCATCATCGCGTACTCGAAGCCGTGCGCGCCCATGCCGCTGCCCTTGAGAAACACATCGCGGATCACCACTAGGTAATAGCGCAGTGGATCCAGCCAGGTCAGCCATTGCACCCCTTCCGGCATGTTGGCTATCGGAAAGGCGAAACCCGACAGCATCACCATCGGCTGAATGACGAAGAACGCCAGCAATTGCGCCTGTTGCTGGGTTTCCGCATAACTGGAAATCAGCAGACCGATGCCCAAGGCGCTCATCAGGAACAGCAGACTGCCTGCCAGCAGATCGATCACGTTGCCCCGGAACGGCACATCGAACCACGCCACCGCAATCAGGCTAATCAGCGCCACGTCGAACAGCCCGACGGCAGCGACGGCCGCCAGCTTGCCGATCAGAAATTCCAGTCGGGCAATCGGCGTTACCAGCAGGCGTTCCAGCGTGCCGAACTCCCGCTCGCGGACAACGGTCATCGCCGTCAGAATCACTGTAATGATCAGCACAATCGTGGCGATGATACCGGGCACAAAATAGGACCGATCATCCAGATTCTCATTGAACCAGGCCCGTTCTTCGATTTGCGCCGGCGGATCGATGCCGGCGCTCAGCCGGGCGCTCTGTTGCAAGGTCTGACTCAATTGCCCGGCGATCATCTGGGCGCTGTTGGAATCCGAACCGTCCGAGATGATTTGCACCACGCGCCGCCGCTCAAAATCGGGCGCAAAGCGCAAAATGGCGCGGATTTCGCCTCGATCCAGAGCCACCTTGGCCGGAGCCATATCTGGGAAATTATGCATGGTGAAATGGCCGGTGGCCGTCACCGCCGCCAGCAAGGCGCGGGTGGCGGGCGTCCGTGCCTGATCCACTGCCGCGATTTCGGCGTGGCGGACATCGAAGCTGGCGGCGTAGCCGAACACCATCAATTGAAACAGCGGCGGCGCCAGCATCGAAAACCGCATCCGTGGATCGCGCAGCAGTTGCAGAAATTCCTTGCCCAGCAGAGTACGCAGCCGGATCAGACTGGCGTGCGCCGCATTCACGGCAGCAACCCCAGTTTCTTCGACCGGACCAGCGTCAGCCGCAGCAATACCAGCAATATCACCAGCAGCGCGGCCACCTGAGTCCACAGCAGCAGCGGGGTGACGCCCTTGAGGAAGATCGCCCGCGACAATGCGACGTAGTAGCGGGCCGGCACCGCTAGGGTGAGATACTGCAACACGGTCGGCATGTTCTCGATGGCGAAGATAAAACCCGACAGCAGGAACGCCGGCAGAAAGGTACTGAGCAGGGCCATCTGGCTGGCCAGCAACTGATTGCCGGCGCTGATGGAAATCAGCGCACCTTGCAGCATCACCACCAGCAGAAACAGCGTCGACAGCAGCATCAGAACCGGCAGCGAACCGCGCAGGGGCATCTCGAATACGAACATCGCCACCGCCACGGCTATTGCCAGATCAAGCAGGCCGATCACCAGATACGGCAGCAGCTTGCCGAGCAGGAATTCACGGCGGGTCAGCGGCGTGGTGCGCAGCATCACCAGATTGCCCTGCTCCATCTCCTTGGCGATGGTCAGCGAGGTCATCAACGCCCCAACCACCGCCATCACCATGGCGATGACGCCGGGAATGATCGCCAGCCGGCTTTCCTTGGTTTCGTTGAACCAGGTGCGATCCTCAATGCGGATCGGCGGCTGGCCGCCCTGGCGCAGCAAATCATCGTTCACCAGCGCCAGCGCGTAGTTGCGCAACAGCCGGGCGGTATTGGCGTCCACTCCATCCAGCAATAATTGAATCCGCGCCGCGCCGCGCTCCCGCTGCCGGGCGTAATCGGAAGGGAAAATCACCGCCGCCCAGATTTTACCCTGCTGCAAGGCAAGAGCGGCGTCGCGGCGGTCACTGGAGCGCAACACGACCTTAAACGCCCGGCTGGCGGCGAAGCGGGCGGCCAATTCTTCAGTGGCGGCGTCGCGGGATTCCTGAACGATAGCGATGGGCGCGTTTTGCAAATCCAGACGAATGGCGTAGCCGAACAGGAACAGCAGCATGCTGGGCATGAGCAGGATCAGCGCCAGACTGCGGGCATCGCGCAACAGATGCCACCATTCCTTGCGGGCGATGGCCCGAACATGCTGCCAGTTCAACCCTCGTTCTCCTCCAGCACCGCCACGAATATGTCTTCCAATTCCGGCGCGACAGGCCGCACGCCGGTGACCGTCAGATGATGTTCCGCCGCGACCGCATCCAGCCGCATCCGCAGCGCCGCCAGATCAGTTCCGGCGTGCAGACGGATGCGCAGCTGACCGGCATGAGGAATGATCTCACGCACTTCCGGCCAGCGTTGCGCCAGTTGTTCAAACGCTACGGCGTCGGGGCTGTCCAGGGCCAGAATCGGCGTCGGCAACGGTCGGCGCAGCAGTTCGTCCGGCGTCCCTTCGGCGACGATGCGGCCCGCCTGCATCAACGCCAGCCGGTCGCAGAACAGCGCTTCGTCCATGTAGTGCGTTGTGACCAGGATGCCGATGCCACCATCGGCCAGCGCGTAAATCAGCTCCCAGAACCGCTGCCGGGCCATCGGATCCACACCCGAAGTCGGCTCGTCCAGAAACAGCACCCGGGGTTCATGCAGCAGCGCCGCCGCCAGTCCCAGCCGCTGCTTGTAGCCCAGCGGCAACGCGCCGGCCATGACCTCCCGGCGGTCGCTCAAATCCAGCAGGCGCAACACCTCTGCCAGGCGGTCACGGCGGCGGTCGCCGGTCAGCCCGTACAGGCCGGCTTGCAATTTGAGATTTTCCAGCACGGTCAGATCGCCGTAGAGGGAGAATCGTTGCGCGACATAGCCAATCTGGCCGCGCGCACGGCGGGCATATCGCACCATGTCCACTCCAGCCACCTGAATCCGTCCGGCGGTCGGCGGCAACATCCCGCACAGCATCCGAATGGCGGTGGTCTTGCCAGCGCCGTTGGCGCCGAGCAGGCCGAAGACTTCGCCCGGCTGAACGGTGACTTGGATCCGGTTGACGGCGATGAACGCGCCAAAGCAGCGAGTCAGTTCCTCGGCCAGAATGACCGGCACGGCGTGCATGAAGTCCTCTGCGTCGGATCAGGGTTTATCAGGTCATTCCAGGCGGTCGGCGCTTGTAGAAACCGCAGGCTGGACTAGGCTAAACAATAATCCGCCCAAATGTAAGGAGATTGAAAATGAAGCGCATCTATTTCCTGGTTCCACACATCGACGTGGCGAAAAAGATCGTGGATGAGCTGCTGCTCGCGCGCGTTGAAGAACGCCATATCCACATCCTGGCCAAGCGCGGCACACCGCTTGAGGATCTGCCTGAAGCCTCGTTTTTGCAGAAGAGCGATTTTATCCCCGCGATGGAGCGAGGTCTGGCGCTCGGCGGCACGGTCGGCACACTCGCGGGCCTGGTCGCAGTCGCGCTCGGTCCGGTGAGTCTGGTGGTGGCGGGGGGCGGGATTGTCCTGGCCGGCGGGTTGGCTGGCGCCAGCGTGGGGGTATGGCTCAGCGGGATGGTGGGGCTGAACGTCGGCAACACCCGGCTGAAGCCGTTTGAAGAAGCCATCGAACGGGGCGAACTGCTGATGATGATCGACGTGCCGCGCGACCGGGTTAAATCGATCACCGAACTGGTCACGACGCACCACCCGGAGGCGCAACCCGAAGGCACGGAACCGACGATTCCCGCATTCCCGTAAGGCGCAATCCAGGTAAATGTCGCCCTGGCCAAGGACGAAATGAAGTCCAAATTTATGGAGGGCTTTGTTTCGCGCCTGGACGAAATCAACTCCATCGCTGATCGTGCCCCGGGATTTGTCTGGCGCCTTCAAACGGAAGAAGGGGATTCGACTTTAGATTCAGGGTATTTGATGATCCTCTCTTGCTGGTAAAGTCGAATAGCAACGGAGTGTTGAGTCCTTGATGCATAACCCTTCAATCTGCCAGACCGTTTGCGAGCGGCGCTTCGCGCCGTCGAACTCTTGTTCGAGCGGACACCGCTCAATTCGCGCCCGTTGGGCATACCAAGACAATGACACATGAGCGACACACAGACCAATCAGAGTTGGGGCGGGCGCTTCACCGAAAGCACCGACGCCTTTGTAGCAGCGTTCACCGCCTCGGTGGGATTCGACCGGCGCATGTACCGGCAGGACATTAACGGCTCTATAGCCCACGCCCGGATGCTGCAACGGATCGGCGTGCTGTCCAGCAGTGACTGTGCGGCCATTGTGACCGGATTGGAGCAGATTCGCGCCGAGATCGAGCGCGGCGAATTCGCGTGGTCGGTGGCGCTGGAAGATGTGCATATGAACATCGAGGCGCGGCTGACCGAGCGCATCGGCGACGCGGGTAAGCGCCTGCACACCGGACGTTCGCGCAATGATCAGGTGGCCACCGACATCCGGCTGTATTTGCGCGACGCCATTGACGCCATTCTGATCGAACTCAAACGCTTGCAGGGCGGGCTGGCCGCTTTGGCGTTGCGCGAGGCCGACACGATTATGCCCGGCTTCACTCATCTGCAAGTCGCCCAGCCGGTGACGTTGGGTCATCATCTGCTGGCCTGGTTCGAGATGCTCAAGCGCGATTACGAACGGCTGGTGGATTGTCGCAAGCGAGTCAATTTCATGCCGCTGGGCGCGGCGGCGCTGGCTGGCACCAGTTATCCGCTGGATCGCCATTACACCGCGCAATTGCTGGATTTTTCCGCGCCGTGCGCCAATTCGCTGGATGCGGTCAGCGACCGTGACTTCGCTATTGAGTTTACCGCCGCCGCCGCGATTCTGATGACCCATTTGTCGCGGATGGCCGAGGAGCTGGTGCTGTGGTCCTCGGCCCAGTTTGATTTCATTGACCTGCCGGATCGGTTCTGCACCGGTTCCTCGATCATGCCGCAGAAGAAAAATCCCGATGTGCCGGAACTGGTGCGCGGCAAGGTCGGACGGGTCAACGGTCATCTGGTGGCGCTGCTGACCCTGATGAAGAGCCAGCCGCTGGCGTATAACAAGGACAATCAGGAAGACAAGGAACCGCTGTTCGATACCGTGGACACGGTGCAGGGTTGCCTGCGCGCCTTTGCCGACATGATCCCGGCGCTGCGCCCCAAGCGCGACAACATGTTTCAGGCCGCCCGGCGCGGTTTCGCCACTGCAACCGATTTGGCCGATTATCTGGTGCGCAAGGGCGTACCGTTCCGCGACGCGCATGAGATCGTCGGTAAGGCGGTGCGCTTGGGAGTGGAGACCGGGCGGGATTTGGCCGACATGGCGCTGAAAGAGTTGCAGGAGTTTTCGCCGCTGATTCAAGACGATGTGTTTGCGGTACTCTCGCTGGAAGGGTCGGTGGCGGCCCGCAATGTGTTGGGCGGCACTGCGCCGGAGCGGGTTCGGGAAGCGGCGGCGCTGGCGCAGACTTGGGTAGTGGCTGGGATGTGAGCGGAATCTCCATGCATTTCCAACGTACCCACACCGACGGCTTCGCCCGTCGTGGCCGACTGAGTTTCGAGCGGGGCACGGTGGAAACGCCGGCCTTCATGCCGGTCGGCACCTACGGCACGGTCAAGGCCATGACCCCGGAGGAGCTGCGCGCCGGCGGCGCTGAAATCATCCTCGGCAACACCTTTCACCTGATGCTGCGGCCCGGCACCGCGATTATCGAGCAGCACGGCGATCTGCATGGCTTCATGCACTGGGACGGGCCGATTCTCACCGATTCCGGCGGTTTCCAGGTGTTCAGCCTGGCGGCGATCCGCAAGATCACCGAAGCCGGAGTGAAATTCCGGTCGCCGGTGGATGGCGGTGCGGTGTTTCTGGGGCCGGAAGAATCCATGGCGGTACAGCGGGCGCTGGGCGCGGATATCGTCATGATCTTCGACGAATGCACCCCGTACCCGGCCACGGAAACCGAAGCGCAACACTCCATGGAACGGTCATTGCGCTGGGCGCGGCGCAGCAAAATCGCCCACGCCGATCATCCCGCCGCGCTGTTTGGCATCGTTCAGGGCGGCATGTATCCCCATTTGCGCCGCATCTCCGCCGCCGGACTAAGCGAGATCGGCTTCGACGGTTACGCCATTGGCGGGCTGGCCGTCGGCGAGCCGCTGGAAGAACGGTTGCGGATGCTGGATTGCACCGCGCCGCTGCTGCCGGATGATGCGCCGCGCTATCTGATGGGCGTCGGCAAGCCGGAAGATATCGTTGAATCAGTGCGCCGGGGCGTGGATATGTTCGACTGCGTGATGCCGACCCGCAACGCCCGCAACGGTCATCTGTTCACCCGCCACGGCGACATCCGCATCCGTAACAGCCGCTACCGCACCGATACCCGGCCTGTGGACGAAAGCTGCGGCTGCTATACCTGCCAGCACTACAGTCGCGCCTACCTGCGCCACCTGGACCAGTGCCGCGAGATTCTCGGCGCACGGCTCAACACCCTTCATAACCTGCACTACTACCAGGATCTGATGCGCGAATTGCGAGCGGCTATTGCTGATCAACGGTTTGCGACATTTGCAGCGGCTTTTTATGAAAATCGCGGGCAACTTCCGCCGCCTGTGTATAATGCCGCTTTTTGAAAAGGCGTGGCGGCGCTAGGCCATTCCACTCTGGGGCGTAGCGGCGCATACGGTTTAATTCCGAGGAATTCCCAATGGAAAACATCCTGAACTTTCTGATCCAGGACGCCATGGCTCAGACCGCCGGCGGCCCTTCGAGCGAAATGGGTCTGATGAACCTGCTGTTTCCGATCATCCTGATCGTCGCCTTCTACTTCCTGCTGATCCGCCCGCAGACCAAGCGCGCCAAGGAACATAAGCAGATGGTGGACGCCATCAAGAAAGGCGACGAGGTGGTGACTGGCGGCGGCGTATTGGGCCGCGTCACCGATGTGGGCGAAAATTTCCTGCAAGTGGAGATCGCCGACGGTGTCCAAATCAGGATTCAGAAGCAGGCTTTAGGATCGCTGATGCCCAAAGGCACCTACAAAGGCACTCTCTAATCCAACGCCGGCGCGCCGCCTGGCGCGCTGCGGAAAATGCTGCGTCATGTCCACTCCGTACACTCTGAATCAATACCCTTTGTGGAAATATCTGCTGATTGGGCTGGTGATGCTGTGGGGCCTGATTTTCGCCCTGCCCAACCTGTTCGGCGAAGACCCGGCGGTGCAAATCTCCGGGGCCAGAGCCAATATCGCGGTTGATCCCACCTTGCAGAATCGGGTCGCCGCCCTGCTCGACGCCCAAAAGCTGCCCAGCAAGCGTCTGGAGCTGCAAGAAGGTCGCCTGCTGATCCGCTTTGCCGACCCGGATGCGCAGCTCAAGGCCGCTGACATCCTCAAGGATCAATTGGGCCGCGATTATATCGTCGCTCTCAATCTGGCCTCGGCGGCGCCGGGGTTCATGCGGGCGCTGGGCCTGAATCCGATGTATCTCGGTCTGGATCTGCGCGGCGGCGTGCATTTCCTGATGCAGGTGGATATGGACGCCACCATCAAGCAGATCGAGGATAGCTATGTCGACGAAGTTCGTGCCCAGTTGCGCAGCGAAAAAGTGCTGTATGCCTCGGTCGGACGAGTGGCGGCGGGCGGGGTGCAGGTCGAGTTCAAGGATGCGGCGGAACGCGACAAAGCCGCGCAAGCGCTGCGGAAGAACCTGTCCGGCCTGCAACAGAGCCAACCCGGCCCGCTCAGTCTCAAGCTGACGCTCGGCGAGCGCGAGATTAAGGAAAAGCGCGATTTCGCCCTGCAACAGAATATTACCACTCTGCGCAACCGGGTGAATGAACTGGGCGTGGCGGAGCCGATCATTCAGCAGCAGGGCAGTGACCGCATCGTGGTGCAACTGCCGGGGGTGCAGGACACCGCACGCGCCAAGGAAATCCTCGGCGCCACCGCTACCCTGGAATTCCGGCTGGCGGATGAGGAGAACGACTGGAATCAGGCCGCGACCAGCGGTCGCGTTCCGCTCAATTCACGCCTGTACAAGGATCGCAACGGTCGCCCGGTGCTGCTGCAAAAGCGGGTGATGTTGACCGGCGACGCCATTGTGGATGCCTCCTCCGGTATCGATCCGCAAAATGGCGGAGCCACGGTGTACGTTACCCTGGACGGCAAGGGCGCCAAGCGCTTTGAGGACGCCACCAAGGACAATATCGGCAAGCGCATGGGCGTGGTGTTCATCGAGAACAAGACCGAAACCAAGCGGGTGGACGGCGAACTGAAGAAAACTACGTTTACCGTCGAGGAAGTCATCAATGTCGCCACCATCCGCGACCGGCTGGGTCGGCGTTTCCAGATCACCGGGCTGGACAGCACCCGCGAGGCCCGCGATTTGGCGCTGCTGCTGCGGGCCGGCGCCCTGGTCAGCCCCATCGAGATCATTGAGGAGCGCACGGTCGGCCCCAGCGCCGGCAAGGAAAACATCGCCCAGGGCTTTCGCGCNNTGGCCGCCAACGTGGTGCTGATCATCGCCGCGCTGTCCACGCTGCAAGCCACCCTCAGCCTGCCCGGCATCGCCGGCATCGTGCTGACCATGGGCATGGCGGTGGACGCCAATGTGCTGATCTATGAACGCATCCGCGAAGAGTTGCGCAACGGCAGCACCCCGCAGGCCGCGATTCACGCCGGCTTTGATCGGGCCTTCGACACCATTCTCGACTCCAACATCACCACCCTGATCGCAGCGATCATGCTGTTCGGTTTCGGCAGCGGCCCGATCAAGGGCTTCGCGGTCACGCTCAGCATCGGCATTCTGACCTCAATGTTTACGGCGGTCACCGGCTCGCGGGCGCTGGTCAACCTCATCTATGGCGGCCGCAAGCTGACCACGCTGTCGGTCTGAGCGCGCACGGGAAAATGGCTATGTGGCGATTTGATTTCTATAACACCCATATTGATTTTCTGCGCTGGGCCAAGCTGGCGATGGGCTGGTCCATCGCGGTGCTGCTGATTGCGGTCGGTTCGCTGCTGATCCGGGGCATGAATCTGGGGCTGGATTTCACCGGCGGCACCGTGATCGAGGTGCAGTATCCCAATCCGGCGGATCCCACCCAAATCCGGGCCACCCTGGCCAAAGCCGGTTTCGGTGATGCCCAGGCCCAGCACTTCGGCACCGCCAGAGCCGTGCTGATCCGCATTCCGCCTCACGCGCAGACCAACGCCGCCACCCTGAGCAATGACGTGCTGCATACCCTGCAAGGCGTCGAAGGTGGTGCTGACGTTACCCTGGTGCGGGCAGAGTTCGTCGGGCCGCAGGTCGGACAGGAACTGGTGGAACAGGGCGGGCTGGCGGCGCTGGGCGCGCTGCTGGGGATTCTGGTCTACGTGATGTTCCGCTTTGAATGGCGGCTGGCGGTCGGCACCGTCGCCGCCACCGTCCACGATGTAATTTTCACTATCGGCTGGTTTTCGCTGTTCCAGATCGAATTCGATTTGACAGTGCTGGCGGCGGTGCTGGCGGTGATCGGCTACTCGGTCAATGACACCGTGGTGGTGCTGGATCGCATCCGCGANNATGCGCGGGTTCTCCATCGCCATGATCGTCGGCATCGTGGTGGGCACCTACTCATCGATCTACATCGCCAGCGCCACCGCGATGTACCTGGGCATCAGTCGTGAAGACTTGTTGCCGCGGGCCAAAGAGACCGCAGATGAGCGGCCCTGAAATGAAGCAGGGAGGCTTTTGGCCTCCCCTGTCCCTTTGGCCGCACGCGGCGCGCCTTAAAGATCGCTGCGCAACTGGCTGAACGGGTCGGACTCATCGGCTTGCGGCGTCACCAGACGAGCGCGGGTGCTATCCTTCCTGTGGAGTTGATCGCTCTCCACGGCGCGCATCACCAAACGCGCCCATGCGGTTGCGATCAGCCACAGCAGGATGCTGGCGGCCACCAGGCCGCCCGATCCCAGCAGGCTGCCGAGTGTGCCGCCAGCGAGGCCATAACCGATGCCGGCCAGGCTGGCCAGCCAGAATACGCCGATGGGCGCGGCGGTACGGGCGGCGCAGCCGTAGCGGGCGACGGCGGCGGGCGGCGCGACCAGAGCAAGCAGAGTTCTTTGCATAACGTGGTTCCTTCGGTGGATTTGGCTTAAAGTATCAACCTGGGTTTAATTTTGGAGTTATCGGGCGAATGATGACGCAGTTCTAACCGCAACACGCTATAACCATAGTCCTGATTCTTACCCTTCGCACGACAACCGCAACTGATCAATATAGTCGAACGGAACGTAATCGGAGCCGTTCGGAACAAGACGACGCTTCTCATGCCGTAGGAGGCCTGCATGAACATCAAAAAGGCGCTGGTGGTGGACGATTCCAAAGTCGCTCACTTAACCTTACGCAAGCTGTTGATCGAGCGCGGTATCGAGGTCGATTGGGTCGGATCCGGCGAAGACTGCATCAAATATCTGGACACCAAGAAGCCTGAAATCATCTTCATGGATGTCATGATGCCTGGTATGGACGGCTTCGAGACCAGCCGGGCCATCACCGGCCAGAATCCCCAGGGCGCGTCGCCCATCATCATGTGTTCAGCGAACGCCACCGACGAGGACAAGCGGGATGCCAAGGAAAGCGGTGCGGTCGGCTTCCTTTCCAAGCCTTACACCCCGGAACAGCTTGATGCAGTGCTGCGAACGGTCAGCGAAGGCACTGCCGCCATTTCGATGGTAGAGTCAGCGACGCCGCCAAGACCGGTTACTCCCGCACCCGTCGTAGTCGAGAAAGCGCCAGCGGCGCCGGTAACACCCGCCCAACCTGCGGTCACCGCCCCGATTAAACCTTCGGTCGCGCTTCCGCCTGCGGCGGCTTCTGCAACCGAGATCGAGCAGATCGCCGAACGTGCGGCTTGGGCTGCCGCCGAAAAGGTCGCCCGCGATATTATCCAGGAGTTGGTGCCCAATCTGGCGCGCGAAGTCGCTCAGCAAACGGCGCGCGGCGTTGCCGAAGATTTGGGCCGGCGGGCCGCTCATGCGGCGGTGCGTGCGGCCCAGGAAGCCGCCAAACAGGTCGCCACCGAAATTGCCCGTGGCACCGCCGAACGCACCGCCCGCACTGCGGCGCAGGAGAGCGCCCGAACGGTCGCCGAACAGGCCGCCCGCGAAGTCAGCGAGGGTATTTCCCAGCGCAATATCAGCCGTGGCCTGGAAGTCAACCGGGAAGAATTGCATGCGCAGATCGAAGAGCAGGTGAGCCGACAGAGCCAGGAAATGCTGGTCATGATCACCGGCTCCCCTGAATTCAAGCAGCANNCAAGCCGCCAGCGATCTCGCTGCCCAATCCGGCGGCTCCTCGTCGGTACGCGCTACCCTGGCCCTGGTATTCGCCATCGTCGCCGTCCTGGGATCGGCAGCCGCGTTACTGGGCTATACGCTCAAGCTGTTCTGATTCTTTCTGTCTTACCCGCTGGCGATTCCCGCGCCAGCGGTTTTTTATGCCCCCTCCTCCTGTGTTTTGAATCCTGCCTGTGTTAGGAGGCTGTTATGCGTCATTCGCCGCTACCCACCCGCTGGATGAATTGGCTCCTGCTGGGGCTGTGTTTGCTGCTGCTGCCGATTTTCATCCACGCCGAACCTGCAAGNNGCGCTGGCCAGTCAGGTCGGGTTGGACATTCTCAAACAGGGCGGCAATGCGGTTGACGCAGCAGTGGCGGTCGGCTTCGCGCTGGCAGTCACCTTGCCGCAGGCCGGAAATCTGGGTGGCGGCGGCTTTCTGCTGGTCTACGACGCCGGCAAGCGACAGACCGAAGCGATTGATTTTCGGGAAACCGCGCCCGCCGCCGCCCGCCGTGATCGGTATCTGAACGAGCAGGGCGAGGTGGATGAACAGCGCATTCGCCATAGCCACCAGGCGGCAGGCGTGCCGGGCACGGTGGCCGGGCTGGCGCTGGCGCATCAGCAGCATGGCCGCCTGCCGTGGCCCAAACTGGTTGAACCCGCGCTTCAGTTAGCCGAGCGCGGCTTCCCGGTCAGTGTGGAACTGGCGCAATCGCTGCGGGCGGCCCGCGACCGTATGGCGTCCTGGCCGGCCAGCATGGCGGTATTTTTCAAAGCGGACGGTTCCGCTTATCAGCCCGGCGAGACGCTGATCCAACCGGACCTGGCGGCCTCGCTCAAGCAGATCGCCGAACAGGGTTCCAAGGCGTTTTATGAGGGCGATATTGCCCGCAAGCTGGTTACCGACATGCAGGCGCATCACGGTTTGATCACCCTGGATGATCTCAAAAACTACCGGGCGGTGATTCGTGCGCCGGTGCGGGGGAACTATCGCGGTTACGAAATCGTGTCAATGCCGCCGCCGAGTTCCGGCGGGGTGCATCTGATCCAGATGCTCAATATGCTGGAAACCTGGCCGCTGGCCGAGCTGGGAGCAAACAGCGCGGCTACGTTGCACCGCATGGCCGAGGCGATGAAGCTGGCCTATGCTGACCGCAGTCACTATCTGGGGGATCCCGATTTCATAAAGATTCCGGTCGCCGGACTGACCGCAAAAGCCTACGCCAGGGAACTGGCGGCGCGAGTTGACCTTAACCGGGCGCGACCGGCTGCCGAGATCAAGCCCGGTCAGCCGCAGCGCTACGAAAGCGGGCAGACTACCCACTACTCCGTGGCGGATCAGGATGGCAACGCCGTTGCGGTGACTTATACCCTGAACTTTCCCTACGGTTCCGGCATTGTTGCGGCGGGCGCCGGCATCCTGCTGAACAACGAGATGGACGATTTCGCCGCCAAGCCGGGCGTACCGAACGCTTATGGCCTCATCGGCGGCGACGCCAACGCGGTTGGTCCCGGCAAACGCCCGCTCAGTTCGATGACTCCCACCCTGGCGTTCAAGGATGGGCGGGTCGTGCTGGTCACGGGCAGTCCCGGCGGCAGCCGCATCATCACCACCGTGCTGCAAATCGTGCTGAACGTGATTGACCACCAGATGAATATCGCCGAAGCCACGGTTGCGCCACGCATGCATCATCAATGGCTGCCGGACGAACTGCGGGTCGAGGAAGGGTTCAGCCCGGACACGGTGCGGCTACTGGAGGGTTTGGGCCACAAGGTTGTGGTCAAGGAGGCGATGGGTTCGACCCAGAGCATTATGCGTACGGCAGAGGGGTGGTGCGGCTTTCCCGACACTCGCCAGCCGGATGGGCGGGTGGCGGGATATTGAGGGGAAGTGGCAAGCTGAGACTCCAGACTGTCAAGATGCCGGGAAATAAGTTTCAACGCTTTGAATATAAAGGATATTAACCAAGATGATCGCCAGTATCCCGCTGCTCGCATTTGTTGTGGCCGCCTATACCGCCCTGGCGCTGGTAGTGCCGATCTGGCTGGACAGCGTGTTGTTCGTCTTGCCATTGCTGTCCGGTGCGGCGCTGCCGTTCCGGGGCGGCGATCTGCTGCTGGTCATGGGCCTGCTCCTGCTGTGCGTCGAGATTTATCGCGCCACCAGCAGTTCTTCCGCCGCCATTCTCAACCATGTATTTTCACTGGTGGTCTTCATCATTGCGCTGATCGAACTGCTGGTCATGCCGCAAATGGCGGGCATGACGTTCTTTCTGATCCTGCTGATGACGCTGATCGACGTGATCACCGGCTTCACCGTCACCATTTCCAGCGCCCGCCGCGACATGCAACATCCTTCATGATGTATCTTCTGGTTCCAGCAGGCGCCGCCGGTTTCGCTCCATGACCCTGCCTGCCTCCGAATTTTCCCTGATTGACCGCTATTTCGCCGACCATGCCCCGAACCGTCCCGATGTGGCGCTGGGCATCGGCGACGACTGCGCGCTGCTGATTCCGCCCGCCGGCGAACAGTTGGTGGTGACGCTGGATACTTTGGTGGCGGACGTGCATTTCTTTGCCGCCGCCGATCCGGAAGGCGTTGGGCACAAAGTGCTGGCGGTGAGTTTGAGCGATCTGGCGGCGATGGGTGCGACTCCAGCCTGGGCGATGCTGGCTCTGACGCTGCCCAAAGCGGATGGCGCATGGCTCACCGGTTTCTGCCGGGGGTTATTCGCGCTGGCGGATCGATATCGGATGCAACTGGTCGGCGGCGACACCACGCACGGTCCGACGACGGTGATCACCCTGCAAGCGCACGGTTTCGTACCGCCGGGTTTGGCGTTATGCCGCCATGGCGCGCAACCCGGCGATGGCGTTTATGTCACCGGCGCGTTGGGCGATGCCGGTCTGGCGCTGGCGGCGGCGTTGGGCAAGGCGACTATCGCGGCTGAACATCGCAGCTACCTCCAGGCCCGGCTGGAGCGCCCGGAACCGCGTCTTGCCCAAGGGTTGGCGTTGCGCCAAATCGCCAACGCTGCGATAGACATTTCCGACGGGCTGGCCCAGGACCTGGGCCACATTCTGGAACGCAGCGGCGTGGGGGCGCAGGTGGAGGTGGAGCGATTGCCGCTGTCGCCCGCGCTCACCGCCAGCCTCGACCGCGATACGGCTCTCGTGACGGCCCTGAGCAGCGGCGACGATTACGAACTGTGCTTCACCGTGCCGCCGGATCGGTGGGCGCGGCTGGAAACCATCGCAGCGGCATGGGATTGTCGCTGCACCCGCATCGGCGTGATTGAAATCGATCCGGGCTTGCGCCTGGTCCGCGCCGACGGCTCCGCCTTTCGCCTGGAGCAACGGGGCTATGACCACTTCGGTTGAGGATTCTGTACCGCCTCTCAGCGAAGCCGATACCCACGCCAAACTCATCGAGCCTTTGCTGCGGGCGCGGGGTCAGGTGGATTGTACGTTGGCCCACTGCTTCGGGAAAATCCTGGCGCTTATAGATCGGTTGCGCTGATGGTTTCAAATCCGCGAATTTTCCGGTAGCATCTCCTGTTTCATTCGGCTGCCTTAAATGAGGCGGCTTTATTCTTGTCCGAATTCGTTATGAGGTATTCGCAAGCGCATGGTTACCATCCGTCTGTCTCGCGGCGGCGCCAAGAAGCGCCCCTTCTACACCGTAGTCGTTACCGACAGCCGCAACCGGCGTGACGGTCGCTGTATCGAACGGATTGGCTTCTTCAACCCCATCGCCAGCGGCAAGGATATCCGGCTGAGCCTGGATCAGGAACGCCTGCAATACTGGATTGGGCATGGCGCGCAGACCTCCGAGCGGGTGGCCAGTCTGATGAAGGAACATTCCCGTCAGCAGCCGGCTCAGGTTCAATAACGTCAAGCGGGCGAACGGGTCGCCGCTGCGATGAGCGACTGGGTGGTGCTGGGGCGGGTGTCCGGCCTGTTCGGCGTGAATGGCTGGGTGCGGGTGTTTTCCCATACCGCCCCGCGTGACGGCATCACGCGCTATAACCCGGTGTTTCTGAACCAGAAGGGTGAATGGCGCGAGCGCAAGATCGAAGCCGGTCGCGCCCACAGCGCTGGAGTGGTGTTGAAGTTCGCCGGCTGCGACGACCGCGATCAGGCCATCGCCCTGTTGCAATCCGAGATCGCCGTGCGCCGTGCGCAACTGCCGCCGCCCAAACCCGGTGAATACTATTGGGCGGATCTGGAAGGGTTGCGCGTGGTGACGCTGGAAGGCGTGGAATTGGGAAGCGTGGCCTCTCTGTTCGCCACCGGCGCTAATGATGTGATGGTGGTGAAAGGCGAACGGGAGCGGTTGCTGCCGTTCGTGAAGGGTTCGGTGATCGTCGAGGTCAATCTCGAACAACGCCTGCTGCGAGTGGACTGGGATCCGGATTTCTGAAAGCGCTCTCGCTCTCCGGGAGAGGGCTGAGGCAAGGGTGGCAACCGCTGGGAATATCGTCATGCGCGTGGATGTCGTCACCCTGTTTCCCGAAATGGTCGAAGCCCTGTTGCGCTTTGGAGTCACCGGTCGCGCCGTAGACCGTGGTCTGTTGCAGGTGGCAAGCTGGAATCCGCGTGACCAGGCCCACGACCGTCACCGCACGGTGGACGACCGGCCTTACGGCGGCGGACCGGGGATGGTGATGAAGGTGCAGCCGTTGCGCGATACCTTGCGCTGGGCGCGACAGGCGGCGGAACCGCGTGGCAAGACGATTTATTTGAGTCCGCAGGGCAGGCTGCTGACTCAGGACGGAGTGCGTGAACTGGCGCAGCAGCCGCGACTGATTCTGCTGGCGGGCCGCTACGAAGGGATTGATGAGCGGCTGATTGAAACTGAAGTGGACGCAGAATGGTCCATCGGCGATTACGTGTTGAGCGGCGGTGAACTGGCGGCGCTGGTGGTGATTGATGCGGTGGCGCGGTTGCTGCCGGGAGCGCTGAACGACCATGAATCCGCAGAACAGGATTCATTCATGGACGGTCTCCTGGACTGTCCGCATTACACCCGCCCGGAACATATCGATGGGCAACCGATGCCGGCGGTGTTGCTGAGCGGCGATCATGCGGCGATAGCGCGCTGGCGGCGGCGCGAGTCGCTGGGACGAACCTGGCTGCGCCGCCCGGATCTCCTGGCGCGGCGCGGGTTGGAAGCCCAGGATCGGGCGCTGCTGGACGAATTCATTCGCGAATATCAAGAGAAAACGGGGAACGCCGGCGTCGCCGGACATCGCCCAGAGCAACGTGGAGCGTAGTGCAATGAGCAAACTGATTGAAGAATTCGAGCGGGCGCAGATGAACCGCGAAATCCCGGCCTTTGGCCCCGGTGATACCGTGGTGGTGCGGGTCAAGGTGAAGGAAGGCAACCGCGAACGCTTGCAGGCCTTTGAAGGCGTGGTGATCGCCAAGCGCAATCGCGGCCTGAACTCGGCGTTTACCGTGCGCAAGATTTCCCACGG
>DEHY01000189.1 GCA_002352185.1 Competibacteraceae bacterium UBA2788 | reverse complement strand
TTCTTCGATCACCAGGGGTTTTTGCGGCTCCCAGGCTACGGCTGCACGGGCTTTCATGTGTGCTTTCTCCTCAGTTGCTTGGCGGCGACGCCGTTATTTTGCGGCTGCCAGCGCTTGGTCAAGATCGGCGAGGATGTCATCAATATGCTCGATGCCGATGGACAACCGCACCAAATCCTCGCTGACCCCGGCGCGGGCCAGTTCCGCTGGCGACAACTGGCGGTGAGTCGTCGTCGCCGGATGGCAGGCCAGTGATTTGGCGTCGCCGATATTGACCAGCCGGGTCACCAGTTGCAGCGCGTCAATAAACTTGGCGCCGGCGTCGCGCCCGCCCTTGATGCCGAAGCTGAGAATGCTGGAGCCGCGCCCACCCATGTACTTGTCCACCAGCGGCTTGTCCGGGCTGTCGGCCAGCGCCGGGTACTTGACCCAAACCACTTGCGGGTGATCGCGCAGATATTCCGCCGCCTTGACCGCGTTCTCGCAGTGGCGATCCATCCGCACCGGCAGCGTCTCAATCCCCTGCAAAATCAGGAAGCTGTTGAACGGTGAAATGGCCGCGCCGGTATTGCGCAGCGGCACCACCCGCGCCCGGCCAATAAACGCCGCTGGCCCCAGCGCCTCAACGTACACCACGCCNNTGAACCACGATGTCGGCGCCATGCTCGAACGGTCGGCACAGATAAGGAGTCGGCACGGTGTTGTCCACAATCAGCGGCACGCCATGGGCATGGGCCATCTCGGCCAGCGCGCCGAAATCCACCACGTTCGCCGCCGGATTGCCGATGGATTCGCAGAACACCGCCTTGGTCCGGTCGTCAATCAGCCGNNAGCGCCTCAACGTACACCACGCCATGATAAGAGGGATCGGGTTCGTTCAAGCGGGCAAAGCGAACCTTGTGCTGATCCCAGGGGAAGCGGCCGGAATCCACGATGACGCCGCCGATGCTGGTGCCATGACCGCCCATGTACTTGGTCAGGGCGTGAACCACGATGTCGGCGCCATGNNTTGGTCCGGTCGTCAATCAGCCGGCCCATCGCCTCGGTGTCGTGATAATCAGCAAAACGCGCCTCAATGCCGAACCGGGGCAGGGTGTGAGCGAACAGGTTGTAGGTGCCGCCGTATAAAGATGAGGTGGTGACGATGTTGTCGCCCGCTTCGGCAATCGTCATCAGGCTATAGGTGATCGCCGCCATGCCCGAAGCGACCGCCAGCGCGCCCACCCCGCCTTCCATCGCCGCGACCCGCTGCTCCAGCACGGCGGTGGTGGGATTCATGATCCGGGTATAAATGTTGCCCGGCACCTTCAAATCAAACAAATCCGCGCCATGCTGGGTGTCGTCGAAGGCGTAGGAGGTGGTTTGATAGATGGGAACGGCGACCGCCTTGGTGGTGGCTTCCGGCGTATAGCCGCCGTGAATGGCGATGGTTTCAATTTTCATGGCTTCGGGTTCCGTCGGTGGTCGAAGAAAAAGTAAGGATAGGGATTTATAAGGGATCAGCTTGCGAACCGGCCCGGCAGCACATCCTTCAACTTGGCGTGCGCCTCGCGCAGCATCCTGGCGGTCGTGGCCCAATCCACGCAGGCGTCGGTGATGGAGACGCCGTACTTGAGTTGCGAGCGGTCGGCGGGGATCGGCTGATTGCCCCATTCCAGATTGCTTTCGATCATAAAGCCAACAATCGAACGGTTGCCTTCCAGAATTTGATGCACGCAGTCATTCAGCACCAGTGGCTGCAAGGCCGGGTCTTTACGAGCGTTGGCGTGGCTGCAATCCACGACCAGGTTTAGCGGCAGCTTGTTCTTGATCAACTCCTGCTCGCACAGGGTAATCGTCACCGTGTCGTAGTTCGGGCCTTCCGAACCACCGCGCAACACCACATGACCGTAGCGGTTGCCGGTNNACGTCCAGATTGCCGTTGGTGGCGTTTTTGAAGCCGACCGGAGTGGACAAACCGCTGGCCATTTCCCGGTGAGTCTGCGATTCGGTGGTGCGAGCGCCGATAGCGGTCCAGGCCAGTAGATCATCCAGATACTGTGGGCACAGCGGATCCAGCGCCTCGGTGCCGGTGGGCAGGCCCATCTCGGCGATTTCCAGCAGCAGCGCACGGGCGATTTGCAGCCCTTCGGCGACGTTGAAAGAATCGTCCAGGTGCGGATCGTTGATCAGGCCCTTCCAGCCGACGGTGGTGCGGGGCTTCTCGAAATACACCCGCATGATCAGAACCAGGGCGTCACTGACCTCATCCGCCAGATGTCGTAGCCGCTGCGCGTACTCGCGGGCGGCCTTGAGATCATGAATGGAACAGGGACCGACCACCACGAAAACCCGATGATCCTGATGATCGAGAATGCGTTGCACGGTTTCGCGTCCGGCGAGAACGGTAGCGGCGGCGGCATCGGTCATCGGGAGCCGCTGCTTGATGTCATCGGGCGTAAGCAGCACATCCAGGGCGGCAACATTGACGTTGTTGAGCAAATTCGGGTGCATGGCGATTCCTGCGGACAGATGCATGAAAAAGGTTGGGTGATTGCTGGGCGAGAATAATGGATAAAACTCGACCGGCAGACAATAAAAAGGGCCTGGCCGGTCAATGATTTTTCATCGGCTGGTGATTTTCAGCTCGATCCGGCGGTTGCGGCGGTACGCATCGGCGTTGTCCGCCGGATCAATCGGGTGATATTCCGCCATCCCGACCGCCGCCAATCGCTGTGGCGGAATGCCCTGCTGAATCAGGTAATTCACCACTTGCTGCGCGCGCGCCGTGGACAGTTCCCAGTTGGAGGGGAAGCGGCCCCGCACCGGCACCCGGTCGGTATGACCCTGCACCTCGATAATGACCGGCAAATCCGGCGGCAATTTGGCGGCCAGTTGCCGGTAAACCGCTGCGAATTTGTCCAGATCGCCGCCCCCGGACGCCGACAGCATCGCCTCGCCGGAGGCAAACAGCACTTCGGACTGAAACACGAAGCGGTCGCCCACCACCTTGATGTCGGGATTGTTGGCGAACACTTCGCGCAAGCGGCCAAAGAAATCGCTGGCGTATTTCTCCAGTTCCTCCACCCGCTCCAGCAGCTTCTTCTTCAAGGCGCTGTCCAGCGCCTCAATCCGGCCCTTCTGCTGGATGATAACCGCGTCGCGCTGCGCCAAATCCTGCTGATTGGCCGCCAGGGCGCGGTTGAGCCGCTCCAGTTCCGCCGCCAATCGCTCGGCGCGGGCGCTGAGCAGCGCCGCCTGTTCCTGTACGCTGGTCGCAGTCTGTTCCGCCTTACTCTTGTCGGCGCTTAACGCCGCCTGTTCATTGCGCAATTGCGCCAGCAGCTTATCCCGCTCGCCGACCGTGCTTTCCAGGCTCTGCACCCGGCTGCGCAATCGCGCCGCTTCCTTATCGGCGTCGCCCGCCAGACCTTCCAGATGGCTGATGATCCGCTGCAACTGGCCGATGGCGGTCTCTTTGCCCATCATCTCCCGACCGATCAGCACCTCGGCGATCACGAACACCGTAATCAGAAAGA
Source organism: Competibacteraceae bacterium UBA2788 (assembly GCA_002352185.1). Taxonomy (GTDB): domain Bacteria; phylum Pseudomonadota; class Gammaproteobacteria; order Competibacterales; family Competibacteraceae; genus Contendibacter. Next base: position 12,365 of record DEHY01000189.1, on the reverse strand, counting down.
TCAGCACCATCACCAGCCCGCTCAGCGCGTCGGTGAAGGCCGGCCAGACGTTGAATTCGCTGAGCGCATCACGCCGCCGGCGCATGATCGGGGTCCTGTGGCCGTGCGGACTGTTGCGCCAGCAATCGGGCGATGATGCGCAACTCGTGCCGCAAATCGGCGGTGCGGTCGTTCTCGAGGTTTTGCAGCGTCGTCCGCAGCGATTCGATCCGCTCGCCCAGATTCGCCACCTGCTCCGCCACTCGCGTAATTCCTTCGCCGCGATTGGCCAGATATTCAGTGGTCGCCGCGACCCGTTCCAGCCGGTCGGTGGTGGATTGCAGCAGCGCCGCCAGATGCCGGGGAGAAATGGTTTCGGTCCGGGCGGTAACCGTGACCACCGGCTGCCACAGGGGAACCAGATCGCTGACCACCAGCGCCTCCAACTGGGCGTGATGATCGTTCTGGGCGTGGAACAGTTGCAATTCCAGGAAGCCCAGCGCCAGCGCGCCCATCAGGCCGAACAGCGACGCCGAGAACGAGGTGCCCATGCCGCCCAGCGGCGCGGCCAGCCGATCCTTGAAGTTGGCGATCAGGGTCATGGTGTCGGTCGCCTTTTCGGCAGCCAGGCCGCCGATCACATCGCGCACCCCGGCGATGGTCAGCAACAGACCGTAGAAGGTGCCGATCAGGCCGAGCAGCACCAGCGCCCCGACCAGATAGCGCACCAGCGCCCGCTGGTCATCGCCGCGCGTCGCCAGCGAATCGAGCAGATACGGCAAAGTGGCCGCAGCGTCGCCGTGGCTGATGACGCGGTGAACCTTGCGCAGAAAATCGCTCACCCCGCGCCGTGGCATATTCTCCAGCAGGGCCTCATCGGCCTGCCTGAGCGGCAGTTCGTGGCGGCGGGCCTTAAGCGCTACTTCAGCGGCCTGATCGACGGCGCGGACATCGAGCAGCGTGCCGGTCATGGCCTTGAGGGTGTAGACCACCCCGAACAGGAACACTACGGCAATCGTGCCGTTCAGATAGGGGTTGGTCAGGAACGCGGCGATCAGGGGCTGGTGGAAAAACGCGCCCAGCGCCGCCAGCGCCAGCAGAAACAGCAGGGAGCGAAACAGATAACGGTTGGCGCCCCGATTGGAGCGCCGGTCAGACTTGGGCATAGGCATGGGCATGGAGTATCCATCGGGTCGCCTGAACAAGGGAACGCACTTTACCGGAATCGGGTACACAATAAATACACGCCGGAGCCGGCACGGGTAATCAGGAACATCAACCCATTAGGTCGTTATTACTGCCCGGCGCATGGTTTGACGGGATATGGCAGGCGTCAGGCCGCCGCCTCTGTGCTGATATTGAGCAGGGCCGGGATTTGATGCGGCGGCACCGGGCGGCTCAAATGATANNTACTGGTCACGATTTCATGCAGGAAAGACTTGTCGATTTTCAACTGGTCGATGGGAAACTGCTTCAGATAATTCAGGGAGGAATAACCGGTGCCAAAATCGTCGATGGATAGCTTGATGCCGATGGCCTTGAGCGCATGCATGGTCACGATGCTGCCTTTCACATCCTTCATCAGCAAACTTTCGGTAATCTCCAGATCGAGGTATTGGGGCTCCAGATCGGTTTCCTGCAGAATCCGGGCAATCCGGTTCACCATGCCAGGCCGCAGGAACTGGCGGGGCGACAGATTCACCGCCATCCGCAGCGCGGGCAATCCCTCCCGCTGCCAAGCTCTCGCCTGCTGGCACGCCGTTCTGAGTACCCATTCGCCGATAGTCTCGATCAGGCCGGTTTCCTCAGCCAGCGGGATGAAATCCAGCGGCGAGATCAGGCCGCGCTGGGGATGGCGCCAGCGCAGCAGCGCTTCGACGCCGATGATGCGACCCTGGCGCAAATTCATTTGTGGCTGATAGTGCAATTCCATCTCCTGACGCTCCAAGGCATGGCGCAGATCCTGCTCCATCGTCAGCCGCTTCAGGACGCGGGCATGCATGTCGTGGGCGTAAAACTGAATGTTGTCGCGGCCATTGTCCTTGGATCGATACATGGCCGTATCGGCGTTTTTCAACAGTGTTTCCACATCCTCGCCGTCTTTGGGGAACAGGCTGATACCGATACTGGCGGTGATAAAGCACTCATGGGTTTCCACCTCGAAGGGAGCTTCGAGGATTTTCACGATCTTTCGCGCGAAAGCGGCGACCCGATCTTCCTGCTGCACATCTTCCAATATGAAGACGAAGTTATCGCCGCCCAGGCGGGCAAGGGTGTCCTCTTTACGCCCACAACTGAGCAAGCGCGCCGCCACCGCCCGCAACAGCGTGTCGCCGGCGGTATGGCCCAGACCCTCGTTGATCTTTTTAAAATGATCCAAATCCACGAACAGCAGCGCCAGGCTCTGGCCGGTCCGTTGGGCGCGGGCGATAGCGTGCTTGAGCCGGTCCCGCAGAAGGTTGAGGTTGGGCAGATGCGTCAGCGCATCGTGGGTGGCCTGATAAATCATCTGCTCGGTCAGCCGGCGCGTTTCGGTGACATCGCCGAACGCGATGACCACTCCCGAAATCCCGCCTTGCGGGTTCCGCATGGGCGCCGCCGAAGCGCGAACGGTATATTTCTCACCGGCTTGACCCATCAGGATGCTGGGTTCGGGCAGCTTGACCGGTTGGCTTTTTTCCAGACACAAGGCGGCCAAATCCACCGCGACGCAGCCACCATGCTCGGCGGCGACCTGAAAGATCTCGCCCAGCGATTGCCCGCGCAGCGTCGCCAGCGTGCGACCAAGCAGAGATTCGGCGACTGGATTCAGGTACGTCACGGCGCCCTGTGTGTCCGTGGTGATCACGGCGTCGCCGATGGATTGCAAGGTGACCTGGGCGCGCTCCTGTTCCGTGAACAGCAAACGTATCGCCTGTTGCAGGCGCCGCCAGCTCCACAATGGGTAACTCAGCGCCTGAGCGAGCAGCGCCGCCGCCGGCGGGAACCAGAGATGGGCGCCATGCAGCAGCGCGAAATTGCCGGCGAGGGTCAACAGCAACGCCAGCCCGGCCAGCAGCAACGTCCACCGGGGTGGGTAAATCGCATACAGCGCCATGGGGAGCAGGGTGAACACTCCGGTCAGCAGCAGAGACCAATTTGGAGGCAGCTCCCGGATCGTCAAGCCTTGCCGCAGGGCGTCGAACACGTTGGCGTTGTATTCGACGCCGGACATCGGCCGCGCCAAGCCGGAAACCGGAGTTGGCAGGGCATCATTCATGCCCGTCGCGGTTGAACCGACCAGGACGTACTTATTCCGAAAGGCCGCCGGCGCAATCCGGTCTCTCAGCACATCGTTGTAGGAAAAATGAGGAAAGTGTCCCGGTGGGCCGGCGAACGGGAGCAAGACTCGATAATCGCGCCGCCATGCGTAAGACGGCACTGGGCTGGTAACAGCCCGTTGGCCCGGCAGTGCCTGCCTGGCGGCGGGATGGGCTGAGTCCAATTCCAACAGCGCCAGCGCCAGGGTAGGCCAGTAGGGTGAATTCAGCCCGGCTCGCAGATAAACGCTGCGGGCGATGCCGTCCGGGTCCAGCTCCACATCAACATGCCCCATGCCGGCGACCGCCGCCGCCAGCACCGGAATGGGCAAGGTTTCCAGCAATTGGCCGCCCAGGCGATTCTGTTCGTTGAGTACCGGCAGCACCACGCGGCCATTATCCGCCAGCGCATCCGCCAGCTCCGCGTCCGCTGCGGGATCGGTCACATCGGGTTCGGCGAACACAATGTCGAGGGCAATCGCCTTGGCGCTGGCTGCGCCGAGTTTGCGGATCAGTTCGGCATGGGTGCGGCGCGACCACGGCCAGCGGCCCAATTCCCGCAGACTTTGCTCATCAATGGCGACAATGACGATATCGTCGGCCGGCGCCCGCGACCAAGCCGCCAGATTCCAGTCGAAGATCAGCAAATCCCAGCGATATAACCAGTTTGTATGGACCAGAACGAGCGCGAAAACCGGCAGCAGCAAAAACAGGCCGATCCTGCCCGGCCAGTCGGTGCGAGATCGAGTCCACAGCATCATAAGACCAGCACAAGGGCCAGGAAGATGACCATGCCATAGGGCCAATAGCTTGCGGGCGGAACATCGATCCGCTGCACTGAACCATACGGCCCCACGAAACCGTCAGCGTCAATCGTGCGCATCCGCAGGTAATGAAACCCGGATTCTGGGCGCGGGATAGTCAGTTGCGGTTCGGACACCTGGGTCGAAATCACGATAGCCTCGAAGTTGGAATCCCGGGCCAGCTGGAATTGATACTGTTGGCCGGGCAGCCCCTCGCTCCAGCGGAAGGTCATGGCGTCGGCAGTGACTTCAGGGGGTTGCAGTCGCGGCGTCGGCTGCAGCCGGAACGATTGCGGATCGCTGAATGGACCTTCCCGTCCCGTTTTGTCGCGGACGGCGACCCGCCAGTAATACGGTCGCGGCTGTAGCGGTTGATCCGGGGCCAGGCGCGACGAGGTGTAATCGGGCTTGTCAAGCAGCNNGAGGCGGAAATGATGCATCGCATCGCGTCCCTCCAGACCCCTGGCGTCAATGCCGCGAATCCGGGCCACATAATCGCCATCCGGTAAATCCGGTCCGCGCACAGCGGGCGATGAAGCAACGCCGTCGAACAAGACCGTCTCGAATTGCTCATTGGGCGCGATTTGTGTGCGATAGGCCACCGCACCCTTCAAGGCAGGAAACCCGAACTGGATCGGCACGCGAGTGACCACTGGCGGCAGTTCGGCGACATTCAGCGGTGGCAACAGGGGTACGGGCGGCAGTGGCGGCTTGCCGGTCTCGGCCAGGGTGCCGAAGCCTTGCGCGACCGTCCGGGTCTGCCGGCGACCCTGGAAGCTCACGCTACCCTCCAGCACCTCGGTGCGCGCCGTCGCGGTGGCGGGATCCATGCCGAGGCGGTAACGGGTGCCGCGCACGGCCGAGGCGGCGGCGGGCGTCCAAATTTCGTAGCGCGGGCCAGCCGTCGCTCGTGGAGTAACCTGGCTCTCCACGCGACCCTGTTGCAAGCGCAGGCGGGTATCCACTTTGTCGGTTGGACCATAGGCGCTCAGAGCTTCCACATTCAGTTGGCTGTCGGCTTGCAGCAGCAAACGGGAACTGTCGCCGAATTCCAGGGTGATATTGCTGTCGGGTCCGGTATGGACGGTATCGCCGCTTTGCAGGAACAAGCCGGATTCGACCGGGATCGTTTGGCGGGTGGCCGCGATCACGGCGTGCGCCCGACCTTGCACGTTCAGCACCCGAGCCGTGGTCGGCAGGCGCTTGAGCCAGGCGATGGGAATGCGGAGTTTCATTCCCGGCGGCAGNNATGCGCAACAGATGAAACCAGCAGCGCCAAAGATAAAAAACCGGCAGGAATCAATATCCTGGCCGTATCTACAAGAGTGATTACCCGCCAAGCAGCGTGCATACCGTACTCCCTGATCTCCCAGCATCTCACTATGGAACAGTTATCAATTCACCACATAGAGTATAAGGCCCGGCATGACAACATGACTCAACTTCGTTGTGCTGGACCAAGCCCGGCAGGTGTGTAACCCGTTTGGAAAGAACGCCACACCACCAGGCGAGCATCGCACCAGCGTCAGGAGCGACCCCACGACTCCCGACAGCGCGAGCAGGGCCACTCCAATGGAAGAATGAGTGCTGCTTGACGGGATAGGCTTAAACCTGCTGGAGGCTCTGGTTCCAACCGCCCTCAAAGACGATATCGGCGAGCGGCTTGCGTTCCCGCAGCGCCAGCTCGCGCTCCCGCAGCGCCTCCGGCAGCACCTCAACCGGCGCTGGATGACCGACCGCGATCATGGCCATGCAGGCATGATCGGCAGGAATATTGAAGCGGGTCTTGGCCCGTTCCGGGTCGAAACCGCCCATCTGATGCGCCACCAGCCCCAGCGCGGTGGCTTGCAGGCAGAGATTTTCGCTGGCCGCGCCGGTGTCGTGCTGCGCCCAGCGATTCGGCTGGCCGTTGTGGCCGAAATTCGGCGCGGCCAGCGACAGCAACAGTATCGGCGCATTCCTGACCCAGCCCTGATTGCCCTCGGCCAGGCACTCAAACGCCTGCTGCCAGGCGGCGGAATCGCGGAACCGATCCCAGACCAGATAGCGCCACGGCTGGTCGCCAAAACAGGATGGCGCCCAGCGAGCCGCTTCCAGCAGCGCCAAGAGCTGTTCACGGCTGACCGGACGATCCGGATCCATCGCACGCGGACTCCAGCGGCGGGCGATCAAATCGGCGATGATGACCTGGGTCACGGCGGGTTTTTCAAGCATGGGATTCTCCTGATGTGGGTTTTGCGAATCTGTAGACCATGTCGGCCTAAAAAAGACGAAAATAGCCGCAGACTTTCTTTACGACCGTGTTATCCACCTCATTCTAAGAGAAACCGTTATGTCCTATGAGCAGGAAATCAACGATTTTCTTAACCACCACGTCCCGCTGTTTCAGGCGATGCAGGCGCGGCTGGAACGCTGCGACGATGCCGGGTTGACGCTGGTCGCGCCGCTGGCGCCGAACATCAACGACAAGGGCATTGCCTTCGGCGGCTCAATGGCGGCCATCGCCGCGCTGACCGGTTGGGCGCTGACCCGCGTTACTCTGCGCGAACACGGCGAGACCGCCGAGATTGTAATCACTGACAGCACCCTGAAGTTTCTGAAGCCGGTGCGCGAGGGAATTGTAGCGGAGTGCGTGCGACCGAGCGCAGAGACAACCGAACGCTTTATCAGCCACTACCGCCAGCGCGGCAAAACCCGCTGGACGGTCGAGGTGGTTATCCGCGCCGCTGGCGAACCGGCGATGATGTTTACCGGGCACTATGCGATTTACCGGCCTGAAAAAGCGGAATGAGAGGCTGGAGTGAGCGGCGATTCCTGCGTCCGGGCCGACGTCACGACACATACCGTACTCCTTCAGGAGGGCCGACGCGGACTCCGGTTCGCCGATCCGGTGCGGATCGTGGCGGTCCGGCGGGTGGATGAAGTGATTCCGGCGCTGCACGCCATCGAAGCCGCCGTGACCCAACACCGCCAGCATGCCGCTGGATTCATCAGCTACGAAGCCGCCGCCGCCTATGATCTGGCGGTGCATGAACCCGCGCCGGATTTACCGCTGCTCTGGTTTGGCCTGTATGCGCAGGCGGAGCCGATCAACGATTGGCTGTCCCTGATCGATAACGGGTCCGCGCCCGACGCCTGTACGGTCGGGCACTGGCAGCCCGCGATTAGCCGCGCCGATTACGCCGGGGTTGTTCACCGCATTAAGGACTATCTTGCACGCGGCCACAGCTACCAGATCAACTACACCTTTCCGCTCCAGGCTGCTTTTGTCGGCGAGCCGTGGGCGCTGTTTACCCATCTGGCGGCGGCGCAACAGGCCGAGTACGCCGCCTTTATCAACACTGGCCGTTTTGTAATCGGATCCGCCTCGCCCGAACTGTTTTTCCAGTTGGACGGCGACCGGCTGAGCGCGAAGCCGATGAAGGGCACGGCCCGACGCGGGCGCACTCTGGCGGAAGATGAGACGCACATCGCCGGATTGCGGCAGTCCGAAAAAAACCGGGCGGAAAACCTGATGATCGTGGACATGATCCGCAACGACATGGGTCGGGTGGCCCAAATCGGTAGCGTGGCCGCGCCCCGGTTGTTCGAGGTGGAGCGCTACCCGACCCTGCTGCAAATGACCTCTACCGTTACCGCCCGAACGTCAGCTTCCGTCGTGGAGATTCTGGCGCGGATGTTCCCCTGCGCCTCGATTACCGGCGCGCCCAAGGTGCGCACCATGCACATTATCCGGGAGCTGGAACCGCAACCGCGCGGCGTGTACACCGGAGCTATCGGCTTCATCGGCCCCGACCGGCGGGCGCGATTCAGCGTCGCCATTCGCACGGTGCTGGTGGATCGGGAACGACGGCAGGCGAGTTATGGCGTGGGCAGCGGCCTGGTCTGGGATTCGGACACCGCCGGCGAGTATGAGGAATGCCTGCTGAAAGCGCGGGTGCTGACCACGTCGCGTCCGCTGTTTCAGTTGCTGGAAGCGCTGCTATGGGAAGCGGACGGCGGCTATTTTCTGCGGGCGGAACATCTGGCGCGACTGGCGGATACCGCCGCTTACTTCAATGTCCCGCTCGACCGGATCGCTATCGAGGCCGGCCTGGCCGATCTGGCGTTGACCCTCAGCGCGGCGAGCAAAGTTCGACTGCGGGTCAGCCTGGGCGGCGCCTTCACGCTGGAGGTGGAGCCGCTGGCGCAGGGGGCGCCGCCACAGCCGGTGCGGGTTGGGTTAGCCAGGGAACCGGTTGATTCCAGCACGATCTGGCTGTATCACAAGACCACCCGGCGTGAGATCTACGATCAGGCCCGCGCTGCGCGCCCGGATTGCGACGAGGTGATCCTGTGGAACGAGCGCGGAGAACTGACGGAAGCCTGTACGGCAAACGTGGTGCTGGATCGGGCGGGTGACTGGGTGACTCCGCCGGTGATGAGCGGCTTGCTGGCAGGCACGTTTCGGGGGTGGTTGCTGGCGACCGGGCGCATCCGGGAACAGGTTCTGACTCGCGCCGATTTAGCCGGGGCGCGAGGCATTTATTTGATCAACGCCGTGCGCAAATGGCAAAAAGCCATCCTCGTTTCCTGAATGCCGCCCGCCGGCGGTTCGGGCGGTCAGCTTTCCAGCAACGCCTTGTCAATCCGGGCTATCCAGATCAGCGCCTCATCCTGGGTCAGCAACAAAATCTGGATGTTGTTACGGAAATCCTGCCAGGACTTCTCGACGCATTCGAGCATGGCGTCCGCATAGCCGGCCACCAGCGGGTCTGGTGAATCGCCGATCCGGGATTCCCTCACATAGTCTGCGCTGTGCTGCAAGCACAGCAGATAGGTATCCAGCGTCTTGCGCACCGAACTGAGCATGCCGATGCCCAGCAGCCCACTGATCCGCAGCGTGCATTGCAAAGCCAGCAGATTCGCTGCCTGATTGCGCTCCAGCATCCGGTTGATCGTCGTCATGAGAAAATCCTCGTCCCAATTTTGGCTTGTCGCGCCGCAAACTGTTTAATTTATTGCATCGCAACATAATCTGCATGGATCGTCAAGCAGATTCGATGCTGGTTGCCCGATCCGGGCGTGAACCAACGGATCCGGTTTATACCGCCACCGGCGCCTTGATAGCCGGGTGCGCCTGATAACCAACGATGGCGAAGTCTTCATAGCGATATTCGGCCAACGCCTCCGGGCGGCGGCGAATCGTCAGGCGCGGCGGCGGATACGGCTCGCGGCTCAACTGCAACCGGGCCTGCTCCCGATGGTTCAGATACAGGTGGCAGTCGCCGCCAGTCCAGATCAATTCGCCCACTCGAAGGTCGGCTTGTTGAGCGNNAACTGGAACAGCACATGACAGGGTAATAAGCGCATTCGATCCAGATCGCCGACGTTCCACGCCGACACCACAATCCGCCGCGAATCCGGATCGCGCCGCAGCAATTCAATGGCGTTCGCCAATTGGTTGATGCGCCGACCATCGCTGGCTTCCCAGGCGGTCCATTGCTTGCCGTAAATCGGCCCCAGATNNCCGAGATGGGTGTCGCCGCGCAGAAACCACAGGAGTTCATGAATAATCGAGCGCAGATGCACCGTCTTGGTGGTCACCAGCGGAAATCCGGCCCTCAGATCGAAGCGCAGTTGCGCGCCGAATCGGCTCAGCGTTCCGACCCCGGTTCGGTCCGATTTGCGAATCCCTTCCTCCAGCACCTGCCGCAGCAGATCGAGATAGGCTCTCATGGCTGGGAAATCCTTACCCGCCCTCTGCTCGCGCAGCGGTGGCATTTTATGGTGCAATGCAATATATTGGCGGCAATTCCATGAAGCATGAACAAGTTACCGTAGGTTAAAACCCAGAATGGCTGCCAAGGCAACATCCTCGATTCAAGTGATTACCCGGGCATCCCGGCTGTTGGACGCCATCGCTGCGGATGATGATCCGGTGAGCCTCAAGACCTTGTCCGATAGCACCCGCCTGCACCCCTCCACTGCCTTCCGCATCCTGGCGTCGCTGATCGAACACGGTTTTGTCGAGCGCAGTTCGGCTGGGCGCTACCGGTTGGGGGTCCGGCTGCTCCAGTTGGGTAGCCGCGTTTACAACCGCCCCGACTTCCGCAACGGAGTCCGTCCCAGCATCGAGCGGCGGCGCGAGCAACCGAATGGCGAGCCGGGCATTACCCATTCCAGGGCAATTCCACAATAAAGGTGGAGCCCTGCCCGATCTCGCTCTCCACCCAGATGCGCCCGCAGTGATGCTCAATGATCTTTTGGCTGATCGCTAATCCCAAGCCGGTTCCCTTGGGTTTGCCGGCGATGGCGTCATTGACCTGGTGGAACTTCTCGAAGATCAGCTTGTGCTGATCGTGGGCAATGCCAGGGCCATTATCGATCACCTCGATGCGGCAAATATCCACAAGCGCCTGTAGGCGGATGACGACTTCGCCACTTTGTCCCGGACAGAATTTCACCGCGTTTGAGAGCAGATTGATGATCACCTGGGTCAGGCGGTCGTGATCGCCGGTCATAGTCACCGGATGACTGCCCAGCTCCGCATGAAGCGCCACGGCTTTGTCGCGAAACAGCTGGCTGGTGGAGTTCATCGCGTCTTCAATCAGCGCCCGCAGGTCAATTTGCTCAATGCGCCATTCAACCCGGTCGGAGTCGATCTTGGCCATATCCAGCACCTGATTGATCAGCCGGGTCAGCCGCTCGCTTTCCTTGACGATGATGCCAAGAAATTTGCTGCTCTGCTCCGCATCCATATCCGGGTTGGCCAGCAGGATTTCCGAGAAGGCGCGAATCGAGGTCAGCGGGGTGCGCAACTCATGGGTGACGGTGGAAATGAACTCGTCCTTCAGCCGATCCAGTGCGCGCAACCGATTATTCGCTTCACGCAGTTCGGCGGAGGCCGCTTCCAGTTCGCGGGATTTTTGCTCCAGTCGGCGGCTGTATTCGATCACCTGAGTACTCTCGTCGAGAATGGTCATCACCTCTTCGATGCTGAGTACCTCGCCCATCACGATGGAGGAGATCATCACCCGCGCTGACGCTGCGCCAATGGCGCCGGCCAGCAGCCGCTCGGTGTAGTGGATCAGCCGCGAATCGGCTTGCAGCGAATCGGTATGGTGTTCACGGGCATAGCGGTCGAAAGCCTCGCTGGCGCGGTGCGGGCCGATGAAGCGCGCCAGCAGCTCGTGCAACTCCGCCGTTTCCACCACTCCCCGCCACAGCAGCGAATCGCCGTCGTGGCGCTTGCGTTCGAGAACGCCGACGAACTGACTGCCCTGCACCTGTTCGATGGTATCCGGCTTGCCCAGCACCGACCCCAGCACCAGCCCACTGATATTGAACAACATGCTCCAGAACACGGCATGCATGTAGCGGTCGAGGCCCGCCAGGCCGAACAGTTCGTAGGGTTTGAGCATCGCCAGCCCGAACGGGCCATGCTCGATGAAGGCGGTGCTGATCCAGCCGGAATGCGCCATGGCCGGCAGCAGCAGGGTATAGGCCCATACCAGGAAGCCGCCGCTCAGCCCGATCAGCGCGCCCAATCGGCTGGCGCGCTTCCAGTACAGGCCGATCAGAATCGGCGGGGCAAATTGGGCGGCGGCAGCGAAGGAAATCAGGCCGCTGGCGACCAGCGCATAGCTTTCGCCGACGAAGCGGAAGTACAGGTAGCCGAGCAGAATCATCGCTGCGATGCCGATGCGCCGAATCCCCAGCAGCAGGCCGGACAGATCGGCTCGGCCAGCCAGCCAGCGTGGGTTGGCGCGCAGCAGGATCGGCATCACCAGATCGTTGCAGACCATGGTGGACAGGGTAACGGTCTCGAACAGGATCATGCTGGTCGCCGCCGACAACCCGCCCAGAAACACCAGTAGCGCCAAATCCGGCAGATGCCTGTCCATCGGCAACGCCAGTACGAAGGTATCGGCGTCCACGCCGCCGCTGAAAGTCAACCGCCCGCCGAGCGCTATCGGCAATACGAACAGGTTGATCAGAAACAGGTAGAGCGGGAACAGCCAGATCGCCTTGCGGATGTGGGTCTCATTCACATTCTCCACCACCAGCACCTGAAACTGGCGGGGCAGGAACAGGAACGCCATCATCGCCAGGAAGGTCAGCGACAGCCAGCCGCCGTAACCGCCCGGCACCACATCAAAGCGCATCAGCGCCGCCAAATCCGGCTGTGCCGCCGCCTGCCGGAACAGGTCGCCAGGGCCGTTGAACATACTGAAAGTCACCATCGCGCCGACCAGCACGAAGACCACCAGTTTGAACAAGGACTCGAACGCCACCGCCGCCA
>DEHY01000015.1 GCA_002352185.1 Competibacteraceae bacterium UBA2788 | reverse complement strand
ATGTCAGTCTGCGCCAGCCCGGCCACAAATCCGTACAGGGCCGTCGCCAGTCCGACGACCGCCATCGTCGCCATGACGACCGGCGATTGCTCGAACAGCGGTTGCAACCGCAACACCAGATACACGCCGGCGTGAACCATGACCGCGCCATAGAACAGGGCGCTGGATGGAGTGGGCCCCTCCATCGCCCGCGCCAGCCACGGCGCCAGCGGGATTTGCGCCGATTTGGCGACTGCCGCCAGCAGGAAACAGCCCGCCAGCGCCCCGGCCTCAACCGGGCTTAAACCCGCCGCGCCGCTGCTGATCGCTTGCCAATCTGCGCTCCCCAGCCAATGGAATGACAAGGCGATTCCAAGTAAAAAGCCGGCGTCGCCGATCCGGTTGGTGACAAAGGCGCGAGTGGCGTTTGCTGCGGCTATAGGCCGATCCTGGAAAAACGAAATCAGCAGATAGGAGCAAAGCCCGGCCACTTCCCAACCCACGAAAGTTAAAACGGCATTACCGCTCATCACCAGGAGCAGCATCGCGGAGGTGAACAGGCTGAGAATGAGGAAGAAGCGATGGAAACCGGCTTCCCGGTGCATGTAGTGGACGGAAAAGCGGGTGACGAACAGGCACGCCAGCGCCGTCAAGGTCATCAGCGCAAGGCTGAGATTGTCGGTGACGAAGTTCAGATCGATCCGGTAAGCGCCGCTGCTCAGCCAGCGACCCAGGATCACTGGATCGGGCGGCTCCCCGGTCAGCCGGGCCACGACCAGGGCCAGCGTGGCGACCAGCGATCCGGCGCCGGCCGCCAGCGCGATCCGGCAAGTGCGCCGCTCATGCCGCTCGCCGCTGGCTCCCCCGGACAGAATGGCGATCCCGATCCACAGCGCAGCGGCCGGCGGCAAGGCCGGGACCAGGCCTACGAGCCATTCAAGCATGGTTAAAACCTCCGCGTCACCATTGAATTTCGATGATAATATTCTGCCGGAAAACTCTGAAACTGTTGCGGATTGGGCAGAGCATGAAGCATTGCTATTGATCAAGCACCTGAAAGAGACCTCATCATGCAGCGCGTCAGATTATCAACCATCGTCATCGCCAGTCTGTTGCTCTGCTGGCAATCCGTCAGCGCCCGGACATTGACCATCGGCTCGATTTCCAAAAGCCCCAGCGAGGAAATCGCCGCCTTTTTCCCGCTGGCGGAGTACCTGGCGCGCCAACTGGCCGGGTCCGGCATCGACAAAGGCAAGGTGGTCGTAGTCAACAGCATACCCGAGATGGTCGAACAGCTTAAGACGGGCCAGATCGATATCTATATGGACAGCCCTTTTCCGAGCCTGGCGGTGAGTCGGCTGACCGATTCAAAAATCATCCTGCGGCGCTGGAAGGGGGGCAAAGCTGAGTATAGATCGTTGATCATCGTCCGAACCGACAGCCCGATCCGGACGCTCGCCGATTTGCGCGGCAAGATCATCGCGTTCGAAGACGATTATTCCACCTCCGGTTATTTTCTGCCGAAAAGCGCGTTGCTGAGGGCGGGCCTAAAGGTGCGTCCGTGTGAGGAAACCGTCGGGGCAGCGCCCGCAGATGAAGTAAGCTGTATCTTTTCGAGAGTGCAAAGCAATGCCAAAACTTGGGTGATCAGGGGCAAAGTGCATGCCGCAGCCATGGGCGCGCACAATCTGGAAGGGCTGCTGCCCAAGGAGCAGGAGCAGATCAGAATCATGCACGAGACGGTCACGGTGCCGCGTCAGGTGGTCAGTGTGCGTCAAGGACTCGATGAAGCCCTGACGCAGCGAATTCGAGAGACGCTGATCGCCATGGAACACTCCGAGGAAGGCCGGGCGGTGCTGGTGAAATTCGAGAACACCACCCGCTTCGACGAGCTGCCCGGCGGACCCGAACAGGCGCTGGCCCCGGTTCGCGATCTGCTCAAAGACAGCGATATTGAAATCAGTCGCCGATGAAATTATTCGCCGGTGTTCGCAGCCAGTTGATTCTCTACACCCTGGCGGTGGTCACGCTCTCCAGCGGGGGCCTGCTCTGCTATTTCTACCTCTTGGAAGAATCCGACCTTCGCAAGTACTTTGTACACAGGGGCGAGACCATCGCCGCCAACCTTGCCCACAATCTGGCCGACCCGATCTACGATCTGCTGATCGACAGAATGCGTCAGCTTCTCGTCTCGGCCAAGCAAGACCCCGATATCGAGATAGCCTATGCACTGGATAGCGAAGGACTGGTGCTGGCGGATCACAGCCGGGAAAATCTAAACCGGGGCCAGCCCGGAGCGCCGCCCGATCTGTTTGCAGCCATCCAAAAAACCGGCGCGCCCACAGTCGCCACGTCAGGCGAAAAGCTGTTCGTCCTCCATCCGGTCCAGTTGGCGGACGGCGCGACCATTGGCTACGGCTACCTTGAATTGTCGCAGACCGGCGCCCAAGAGCAGCAATTCGCCATCTTGATGCGGAGCATCAAACTGGCAATCACGCTGATCCTGAGCGCGGCGGTTCTGGCGTATTGGCTGGCCCGATCGTTTTCGGCGCCCATCGAACGGATGGCTCGCGCCGCCCAGGCGATCCGTCAGGGTCGGCTCGCCACCCGGATCGCGCTGACCCGAAATGACGAACTCGGCCAACTGGCCGCCGCCCTCAATGAAATGGTGGCCAGCCTGCAAGCCAAAACCGAACAGGCGCGGGCGGCGCAGGCGGCGGCGGAAGCTGCGAGCCGAGCCAAGTCGATGTTTCTGGCCAACATGAGCCATGAGATTCGCACACCCATGAATGGGGTGCTCGGTATGACCGAGCTGCTGCTCGACACCCCGCTCAATCCCAAACAGCGGCATTTTGCCGAAACTGTGCAGCGATCGGCCAAGGCCCTGCTGGAGCTCATCAACGATATTCTGGACATCTCCAAAATCGAGGCCGGCCAGCTTGAATTGGAGCAGGCTCCCTTCGATCCACGCCATCTGTTTGACGAACTGGCGGAGTCATTCGCTGAACGGGCGCAAGCCAAGGATCTGGAACTGATCTGCCACGTTGAGAATGGGGTGCCGGTCCAGTTGTGGGGCGACCTGGGGCGACTGCGCCAAATTCTGGTCAACCTGATCGGCAACGCCATCAAATTCACCTCAAGCGGTGAAATCGTCGTGGCGGCCAACGTCGCGCTGGCCGAACAGCCGCCTTCCGACCCTGATGCGACAGTCAGGCCGGAGTGCCTGCTGCGGTTTACGGTGACGGACACCGGCATCGGCGTGACCCCGGCGGACCAGCAGCGCATCTTTGCGCCGTTCTCGCAAGCGGATAGTTCGATCACCCGCAAATACGGCGGCACCGGCCTGGGTTTGGCTATCGCCAGACAACTCGCGCACCGGATGGGCGGGCAGATCGGGGTTGACAGCGAACCGGGCCAGGGTTCCACGTTCTGGGTTACCGCCCGGTTTGACGTGGAACCGGCGGATTCCGCCAGCGCCGCTCCCTATCGCCCCCCTCCGCTGCACGGCCTGATGGCGTTGCTGGTGGACAAAAACGCCGTCTGGCGCGATATTCTGGGCCGCCACCTGCGCGAAGCCGGCGCGCGGACGCAGAGCGCGGCAGACGCGGTTCAGGCGCTGCAAAAGCTGGACGAGGCCGCAGCGACGCAACCGTTCCAGCTCGCCATCCTCGATGAACGCCTGCCCGGCATGGACGGCTTGGATCTGGCGCGGACCATCAGAAACAATTCGCGTTTCGACGGGCTGCGCCTCGTGCTGCTGGGCAGGGTGGGGCGCGATGTGGCCGCCGAGACGCTGCGGGCGCTTGACATCAATTTCTACCGCGCCAAGCCCCTGACGCCGTCCAGGCTCCTGTACAGCCTCGACAAGCTGCTACACTCCGCGCAAGACGCGCTCCCGGTTGCAACGCAGCAGTCGGCGCCGACGGCAAGACTCGATGGCAGGGTGTTACTGGCGGAGGATAATCTGGTCAATCAGGAATTGACCCGAGCCATGCTGGAGCAGTTGGGCTGCCAGGTTGAAGTGGCCAGCGACGGCCTTGAGACCGTGGAGGCTTGCGCCAACCACCGCTACGACCTCGTCCTGATGGATTGCCAGATGCCGGGGATAGACGGTTTCCAGGCGACTTGCCTGATCCGCGCCCAGGAAGCGGCGGCGGATTTCGAGAGAACCATCATCATCGCCTGCACCGCCAGCGCCATGACCGGCGACCGGGAGCGCTGCATGGCTGTCGGCATGAACGACTACCTCAGCAAGCCGTTCACCCTGAACGAGTTGAAAGGCATGCTGGAGCGGTGGCTGCCCCGCGCGCCGGACGATTGATCCCTCAGAAGTCGTGGCGCATGCCGATGGACATCGCGTCGCTGTCGCCGATTACGGCGGGATGGTTATCATCCCGGCGGCCAATATATTCAAGCCACAGTCGGCTGCGTTTGCTCAGTTTGTGCTCGAAGCCCGCCGCGTAGTTGTCCCAGCCGTCAATGCGCTGGCCGGCCACCGTTGCGGCATCCGGGTTGATCCGCCCGTAGGCCGCCCGGATCTTGTCGTCGCCAAAGGTGTAGCTGACAAACCCGTAATCATTCCGGGCATCGGTATCCGCCAACTCGATCCGGTCCTGGTCAATCAGGTCGCCCAGGCCCAGTCCGCCGTCTTCATGGATCAAGCCCGCCGCAAAGACCCCATCGTCGTAACCCAGACTCAGCGCCCACTGGTCCAGGTCGCCTGCCTGCATTCCTGCGTCGGGGTTTTTATCCCCTTCCAGGGCGACGTAAGTGACGCCGGCAAAGAACGGGCGATTCCGAAACAGGATCGCCGCATTCCAGAGATCCACGCCATCCGTCGTATTGGGCGTCCGGTTGCCTCTTTCGCCGCCCTGACCATTCATGACCAGCATGAGTTCGCCGCTGAAACCGTTGAAGTCGGGCGTCTGGTAAAGCAGGCTGTTATCCAGTCGNNCGATTGGATCTGAAATTGCCGCCTTCGGCGGCGTCAACCCCGAATTCATACTGGTAAACGGCGCTCAACCCTCCGCCCAGATCCTCGGAGCCTTTCACACCCAGGCGCGAGGCGTTGTCGAGGACATCCCAGGCATTGGCCGAAGCGGTCGATCCGGGCGCGTCGAAATCCACGCGCTCATAATCAATGGACAGGCGCACCGATCCGTACAGAGTCGTATCGGCCCAGGCAGCGCCACTGCCACCCAGCGCGGTGGCGGCAACCGCTGCAAACATGGATTTTTTCACACAGTTTCCTTTCTGTTCGGTAACGCTTCATGGTCAGGGGAAGGCGGATGAGTACGGGCGACGCCAACTTTCTCCACCCGCGAATCAGGTTTTCGCCTCGCCGATCAGAGCCGGCGGGAGCGGGTCGGTATGACCATGATACCAGTCGCCGGAACGGGCGCATTCCGGCAGAGGCCGGACGGGTTCCATCCACGGGATAAACCCCCGCATCGGGTCGAAAACCGAGAATTCCCCACTCTCCGGCTCCTTGGCGATCAGAGTAATCCACTCATTGCCGATCAACTCCCGCAACGCCGGTTGCCGCTGATAGATCGCGCCAAGGACCTCGGTGCGAGCCTCGACTACGATCTGCAAGCGCAGCGGCTCATGGATCTCGACCATCTGCTTGGGCAACCCGGTGCGCAGGTCGCTGCTGGCGCCCTCCATCACCGCAAACAGTCCGGTGACGTTGTGCGGCAGCTTGGTGCCGCAGCCCAGCCGTTCGTTGTTAACGGCGGAAAAGTAGTATTCCAGATTAATGCCCGCCCCGACGGGCCCTACCGCCAACAGGATGTTTTCCAGCACCGCGCCGCTGGGATCCTGGGTCGGATCGTAGGAAACGAGAAACGCCCGCCGGTCCAGAAATACCCCCTGACTCATCGAACGGCGTCCGACTAAAGCGGCGGCGTTGGTGGCGTGGCCGAGTTCCGGGCGCGCCTGACTGAAATCCTTGGAGCGCTCAACCACATGGCGCAGCGCCTGGGTCGGGGTGGGATGACGCGGCGCGGAACCAAAGCGGCGGCAGCGCTCGTGCGCCGACAGCGCGCACGCCTGATCCAGAACCCGTTGCAATTCCGCCAGCGCCGGTTCCAGCGCAGTGGGCATGTCGCTCCGATCAAAGACGCTGATCTGCTCATCGCAGGTGTTGTGTTCCGCGCCGAGGAACCAGGTGTCGTCTGGAATGTGAATGCCGCGCCCGGCCAACAGCGCCCGCACTTCCGGGCGATTCGCCATCGCGGCGAAGGCGCGGGCATTGGGGCCGCCGTGACGCCCGCTACAGGCTCCGCAGTCATAGGCGGCCAGATGCGGGTTATTTTGGCTGATCGAGCCGTGGCCCATCAGCACCACCAGCGGCGCGAATTGCGCGGTCATCCCGATATTGCGCAGTAGATTGGCGACCCGATCCGCCTGTTCGGCGTCGGTGAAACCCAGGCGCGGCTGTTCCGGCGTGGCCGGAGCGCTGTCATTCGCTGCCGCCGTGATCGCAACGCACGTCGGCACCGCCGGCACCAAAGCGGCGTCAACCGCCGCAACCAAATTCGCCTGTTGCACAGGGAAAAAAATCTTGCCCGCCAGCGTCAGCAGCGCGCCGGGCGCCAGCGCGTCAATCAGCAGGGATGAAGACAGCAGGTTGCGCCGTATCTCGTGGTAGAAGGCGCGCAGTCGGCTGCGCAGATCGCGCCGCCGGTTATGCAGCGCGTGCCGGGATTCTGTGCCCGCCCGCGCCACTTCGCGCACCTCGTGAGCGGGCGTCACCACCACCGGACAAAGCGGAGTCACCTCACGGTCGTCCAGACCGCGCCAGTTCATCACCACCCCGAAAAAACCCGCCGCGCCCAAAGTTTCCATCTGCGGATTCAGTTCCTCGATGTGGCGGCGGATGCTTTCCTCCCGGTCATCAATGCAGAAGACGATTTGCGCCTGCGGCCTTTGCTCCCGCGCCGTCCAGCGACGATGATTGTTGGCCAGCGCATTGATCAGCGTATCCCGGTAGTGGTGTTCATAAGCGCATTGCCACAGCGCGCCCCGCACTGCGGACGGGAGTTCGTCCAGCGGCTCAAGCAGGCGCTCCAAATCGGTCAGGGACAGGGCGCGCAATTCGCCGCCGGCCACTCCGAGATGCTGAGCCAGCCGAAACAACCGCCACGCGCTGCCATGCACCGTATGCGTTTCGGACTGTTCCGCCACCGGGCTGTGCCGCCAGGTCCAGATCATGTCGGCGAGAGTGTCCCAGACGGCGTCCCCTCCCCTCCCCCCCTGCGGAAGCGAGGTCGTCGGTGCGGGGAGAACGCCCCTTTCGGTCAAGGATCGGGCGCGGCTGATCAGATATTCGGGCAAGTGCCCCTCGTAGAGCGCATACCGAACCAGCGCCTCTGCCGGACGCCCGCTGAAATAGTCGCGCAACGCCGGGAGCGTTCCCTCGATCCCCCAGTTTTCGCGGCAAAGGCGCTGGATCCACAGGCTGTCGAGACTCAGCCGCACCGCCAGATAATCCGCCAGCGCGACGGGGCATTCCTGATTGGCCGGGTAACGGGGATGCTGCTGCCGCCAGTTCATCATCCCGGACCAGCCGGGTAATTCCAGGGCGAGGCGGGTCAGATACCCTTCCCAGCGCGGTTCGGGAATGCCCAGCCGCCGCAGCTCGGCACTGATCGCGGCAACCGGATCCGCAGGCCAGCGGGCCAGCGCCTCGCGCCAACCGGGCAATCCGGCGAAAGTCCAGGCGAGATCATGTTCGGCAAGACGCCGCCAAGCCGCGTACAAGCCTTCAGTTCGACTGGGTAAATGCCACGCCGCCAGCCCCTCGTCGAGGTGAGCGGCGCACAGACGAATCAGATAGGGACGAACCCGGTCCAGCAGATCCTGGCCGGTCAAAATCCGCAGCAGCCCACGCAGCGTCAGTTCATCGCCCACCTCGGCGAACAGCCGCTCAAGCAGCGCCAGAGTATCCGCCTGCATCCGTTGATGCACGATGGGGCCTTGCGCCTCCGCCGCGCCCTCGTCCCGGAATCGCGCCAGCAGCGACTTGGCCAGGCTTAGTTGCAAATCCACCAGATCTTCGGGATGCAGGTTGAACGCGAGTAATCGAAACCCTTCCAGACACGCCCGCCACAGGTCTTCCAGCGCCGCGCCGACTTCCGTCACGCCTTCCCGCCGGGCCGCATCCAGCAATCGCCGCCGCGCCGCCTCCGGCACATCCTCCTGAAACCGTCGGGTGGCGTCGAGTTCTTCCATGCACCACACCAGTTGGTTCAGGGACAGCGCCTCCGCCCCGTGGATCAGCGCAATGCGCAGCGCCTCGCCCCGGTGGATTTCCCGCTCGCCCACATGCGCCAGCACCGCATCGGCCCGAATCTCCGGGCGCTGGGCGAAGACTGCGTCCAAATCCTTATCGGTAATTCGCCCCGCCCGATAGAGCTTGTGGAATTGCTCATCGGGCAAATAGGCGTGAATCCCGGTGAGCTGCTCAGCGGCGGCCAGCGCCTGTTCAAAGGGCAGGTGCTGATAACCGTGCAGGGTGTTGTGATGGACGAAATTCAGGATCGGCGCCTGTCCGGGCAGCACATGATCCATGTGGTCAATAGCGCGTTCGACGATCTGGCGCGGTTCCAGCGGCGGATCAGAGGAATGAGTCTCGGATATCGTCGAGTGAGGAGTGTTCATGGCGGCGACCCTGTGCGGAGCGGGTAAAGAGTGCAGATCATTTTACACGCATAGCAACGAACGGCAGGATTGGCGGCAGGGGGTGTCGGGAGATTTTACACACCCCATCAAACGGGTGTTGATCGTTCGCGAAGGGCGGAAATCCGGAAAAAATCGGGTTGCCGAGTGGTTTATTGAATGATTTAGAGGGTAAAAGTGGTGGCAATAGGCACGGTATGGCATTTACAGACTTTAATCTGTGTTAATCACCCTAAAAGAAGCTGCCCTGGCAAAGCGGCCCGCCCTCCATCCCTGGCCTGAAGGCCAGGGTTTTTCACGGAAAATCCGGTAGTGGCTCACTGAGGTGAG
>DEHY01000120.1:14641-18133 GCA_002352185.1 Competibacteraceae bacterium UBA2788 | reverse complement strand
CCATTGACCCGCAGCCAGCGCAACTCGCCGGCATGATTGTGGATGCTCAGCATCACTTCCCGAAACGGGCGCCTGGCCCGGATCGCCGCGCCCAACACCTTGCGGTATTGTACTGGAATAGCGCGAATGTCGGCTCGCCACCACCGCCCGAGGCTTGGCGCTAGCTCCCAGGCCAGCTCGCCGCTCAACTGGGTCAGGCGGCCATCCTCATTGGTGTCCCACAGCAGATCGTTGGACATCCGGCTCAGGTCGCGGTAGAGATCGAAGGCCCGGTCGCGAGCTTCGGTGACGCCGCCCAGCAGCAAGCCCATCAGCGCGACGGCGATCATCACCAGTTGATAATACAGCGCCACACCCTCATGCCCGTACCACCCCACCAGAACCGCCAATCCCGTGTCCAGCACAAAAATTGCCACCGTCGCCACCGACAACCCACCGGCGATGGCGATCCAGGCTAAAGGCAGCAGCACGAACAGAGTCAAAAACGGGCGCAGCGCCGCGCTCAATTCCAGCCAGATCGACAACTCAAACAGAGCGAACAAGGCCAGTAGCAGTCCTGCTAAACAGGTCGGCCAGAGCCACCACGGGTCCCGCTGCGCTTGCGGGAACGGTTGCCGCCAGCGGCCCCATGCGAGCCAATCGCGCAGACGCGGACCCAAATGCACCAGCAGCAACGGAGCAATGGTGATGATGCCGATGAAGTCGCCAATCAGCCAGTAAAGCCAGGCTTCGGGAACTTGGCTGGAGGTGATGGAACCAGCGCACAGCATTTGCGTCACGCCACCGCTCGCTGCCAAACCACTGCCCAGCAGCGTCGCGCCCAGAAACCGCCCGGTATGGGCCTGATCGGAAAAATCGTTGTTGGTTCGACCGGCGTTCCAAGCCCGCAGCGCCAGCGCCGCCAGCAGATAAGCGGCCGCCGCGATGAAATAATTAACCAGCCATTGCGAGGGCGAAAACAGCGAGGGGGCCATCATCCACAGCAGCCCGCCGAGCGACAGCCAGGTGAGCAGCACGGGCAGCAGCGCCCGCCAGCCGAAGGTCAGCAGGACGAAAAAAAGCAATCCCGCCGGTGGATACCACAGACTGATCTGATTATCGAAGGCGCCAAGCGTCGAAGCGCTGAACCAGGCGGTGTGCCAGAGAACGAAGTAGGCGAGCCAAACCACCAGCCAGCGCCGTTGCTCCGGTTCCCAGAGCCGGGAAAAGCCCGACTTTTCTCCGGCTGGAACACTGGACGTTGACGTAGCATCAGGAGGTGGTGGCACGATAATGGGGAGGGATAGTGGACGGATGGATCAACATCCTAAATATCCGGCTGCCATACCGCCACCTGATTTTTGCCTGCATTCTTGGCGGCGTACATCGCGGTATCCGCATATTTGACCAAGGTTTCGGCGTTTTCGGTGTGCAGCGGATACATCGCGATACCGATACTGGCGGAAATATGGCCGACGCCGCATTTCAGGATGAAGGGTTCCGCCAGCAGCGCCGTCAGGTCCGCCGTCACCTGTTCCGCCGCGCCGAACTCCCCGATGCCGGGCAGGATCACGGCGAACTCGTCTCCACCCATGCGGGCGATAGTATCGCTGTCGCGCATTCTGCCGTTCAGCCGGTGGGCGACCTGTTGCAGCACCTCATCGCCAGCAGCGTGGCCCAGAGTATCGTTGACTGTCTTGAAACCGTCGAGATCGATCCACAGCACCGCCACGTTTTGGCGGTTCCGCCTGGCCCGATGCAGGTTTTGTGCGAGCCGCTCCCAGAACAGATTACGGTTGGGCAGGCCGGTCAGAGTGTCGTAATGAGCTTTGGCCCAGAGTTGCTGGTCCTTGCGCCGCCGCTCGGTATCATCCACAAAGATGATAATCGATCCCACGAACGGCTGACCGGCCTTAAACAGGTTAATCCAGTGGGCGGAAACCCAACAATTCGTACCTTGCAGGCGAAATTCGAGCCATCTGACCTCTTCATAACTGGAATTGATGTGCCAGATGAACTCGATGTGGTCGCGGTCGTCGGGGTGGATGAACTCGAAGATATGGCGGCCCTGCGCCTTTTCCTGGTCGCAGGCGGTCAAGGCGCAGCCAATGGGATTGAGATAACGGCAATACCCGTGAGCATCGAATTCGGCGATACCCACCGGCGCGGCGTTAATCAGGGCGCGCTGATGGTGTTCCCTGAACGCCATATCCTGGCAGGCGAGCTGTAATGCCTCAGTTCGGGCGGCGACCTGCTGTTCCAGTTGCGCGGTATAAACCCGTAAAGCCGCCTGCGCCTGATTGCGCGTTTCCACCGCGCTGCCCAGCAACAGCCCGGTCAGGGCGATGGCGATCATCACCAACTGGTGTTCAAGGGCGTAGTTACTGTCGCCGAAAAGCGCGATCAGCAACACCATCCCGCTGCTCAGCACCATCGTCCCCAGCACCGCGCCGGACAATCCGTTCCGCAGCGTGATCCAGGCCAGTGGTACCAGCAGCAGCAGGGTGGCGAAGGGAAAATGCCGGCTTAAGCCCAGACTCCAGGGAATGCTGAAAATCCCCAGCAACGCCATCATCAGTATCAATGTGTCGGCCAGGATCTGAGGGTGCATTCGTCCTGGGACGTTTGCTGCTTCCCACCCCGCTTCGTTCCGGCGCCCCGGATGTAAATAGTCATCGAGGCTGGGCAACAGCAGCACCAGCAGCAGCGGGGTTAAGGTGATAATCCCGATGAAATCGCCAACCAGCCACGTCATCGCGACGGATTGCATCGGGCTGAAGACGCCCGACTCCAGCCCATTGAACCGGGCCAGATTGATACCGGCCTCCAGTGTAATCCGGGCCAGGCTGATGCTGGTCTCCAGCATGGCGCCCAGCACGGCGGCGATGAGGAACAGGCCTATCTGCGCCGGCTGGGCCAGGGGGAGGCCGGCGGAAGCGACCCAGTGCCGCAGTGGTAAAATGGCAGCAGCGTAGCCTGCCGAGTGCAGCAAGGCGGAGATGAGGCTGGACAGCGCATGATCCGCTAACAGGGGCGTCCCCTGCTTTGTTGCCAGCAGCAGGGTCAGGAAGTTGCCCACCGCATCAAGGGCAACCCCGGCCCAGCCGAACGCCAGCATTCCAAACACCGTGAGGCCTGCCGGGGGATACCAGAGGGTGGCGATCAACCCGCCCTGATCCTCCAGCAGGGATGCGGCGCGAAAACTGCCGAAATACAGCAGCAGATAGCCGATGACGAGCGTCAGTATGCGCCGCCACCGGCCTGATGCAGGCGCGAGTGAAGGCGGCTTCGTCGCTGCAGCATTGTCGGGCGGGGCTGCATCCTGCCCGGGTACAGATCGATCGGCAGACGCCAGAATAAAGCCCGACTCATCGCTTTTCATTATTATGACCTTACGTCCTGTTAAAGCTTCGCTGTACGCCTTTACAGCTTGTCACCGGTCTGTTTTCGACCGCTGCCGCAGAAGAAACGGGCTGCAATCCACGAAAATCGCGGTCTGAAACCCGCTCCTGT